>CAZNOK010000264.1:0-5776 GCA_964574605.1 uncultured Verrucomicrobiota bacterium | reverse complement strand
GTGCAATGCGGTGAGGGTGTCTGACACTTGGAGAAGCGCGACACTAGGCGAGTTGATTGCACTCTTGGTAGGCTGTGACACTACCGCCGCGGATGCCCCCCGCTCGGCTGCCACGTTGAGAAATTCATGTCCGTCGAACCGCGCGCCGCGCAGCGCGATGAAACAATCGCCGCGTCCCACGGTCCGGGTATCGGTGCTGATCCGCGTGACGGGCTGGGACGGATCGCCGCGCAACAGCTTCGCGCCGCAAAATGCTGCGATCTGGCCGATGCGCCTCGGTTTCGAACGCGCATCCCAGACCTCAACCACTTCACGGTCGTTAAACGGCACCTCGGTGCCGCCGAAATTCTGAAAACACTCGTGTCCCTTGCCGGCGATGAGAACGGTGTCGCCGGGCAGGGCCATGTCGAGCGCGCGCTCGATCGCTTCGCGACGGTCCTCGATGACGAGGTAGCGGTTCTTCGTGTCAGCCGGAAAACCGGCTTCGACCTGCCGCAAAATCTCGCGCGGATCTTCGGTGCGCGGGTTGTCGCTTGTGAGGATGGCGAAGTCAACCAGCTCGGCGGCGGCCCGGCCCATCGGGGCGCGCTTGCCTTTGTCGCGGTCGCCGCCGCAACCGAACACGGTGATGAGCCGTCCTTTGGTCAGTTCGTGAACCGTCGAGAGCACATTGCGAAGCGCGTCCTCGGTGTGCGCGTAGTCCACAAACACGTGGAACCCGTCGCGGACCGGCACGGCTTCGAGCCGGCCACGGACGAGGCGCATGTTGGCGAGCGCCTGTTCGATGAGGCCGAGGTCGAGGCCCAACGCGAGGCCCGCGCCGATGGCGGCGAGCGCGTTGGAGACATTGTAGCGCCCGATCAACGGCAAATGAATCGGGCGCGATCCCTGCGGGGTGCGGACAACGAAATACGTTCCGTCCGCCGACACGCGTACGTCCAAAGCTTGGATTGCCGCGTCGCTTAGGACGCCGTACGTCACAACGGCGTGATCCCCACCCAAGCGCGCAGCCAATCTTCGTCCGTACTCGTTGTCCGCATTCACCACCGCACGCCCGGCCTTGCGGATGGAGCCGAGCATCCCAAAAAGTTTCGTCTTCGCCTCGAAGTAGTTTTCCATCGTCAGATGGTAGTCGAGGTGGTCCTGCGTCAGATTCGTGAAAACCGCGACGTCGAAATCCACGCCCGCCACGCGGTGTTGGTCGAGCGCGTGCGAACTGACCTCCATCGCCACCCCGCCGCAGCCAATGCCCAACATCTGGCTGAACATGCCCTGGATATCGACTGATTCCGGCGTCGTGCGCGACGCGGGAATGATCCGCTCCCCGATCTCGTATTGCACCGTGCCGAGCAACCCCGTCTTCACGCCCGCGGCTTCGAGAATCGTTTTCACCATGAACACCGTCGTCGTCTTGCCGTTGGTGCCGGTCACGCCGACAACTTTCAGCCGCTGCGATGGATGGTTGTAGAAACAGTCCGCTGCCAATGCCATTGTCCTGCGTGCGTCGTGCACCTTGATCTTCGTCGCGCGCGGGCTGAGACAGCAATCCTGCTCGAACATCACCGCCGCCGCGCCTTTGTCAATCGCCATGTCAACGAACCGGTGCCCGTCGTCGTGCACGCCGCGCAACGCCACAAACATGTTGCCCGGCATCACGAGCCGCGAGTCGTATGCGATCCCCGTGATGTCCCTGTCGGTTGAACCTTCGATGGTCAATGGTTGAACAGTTTCCAGAATCTCAGTCAGTTTCATCGCGCGCTCGCCACCTGTTTTGAATTGGTCAACGGTTTTTGCGGGGGAATCCCCAGATACTCGACGACTTTCTCCGCGATGCGGCGGAACACGGGGCCGGACACCGAGCCTCCGTAGTACGCGCCGCCGCTCGGATCATCGAGCGACACCAAAATCGAAATCTCTGGGTCCGACGCCGGCAGGTAACCGATGAACGTGCTGTAGTACTTGCGAACGTACTGGCCGCCCTCCAGTTTCTGCGCCGTCCCGGTCTTGCCGGCGACATCATAGCCGTCCACCGCCGCTTTCGCTGCCGTGCCTTCGGGCGTCGGCACCCGGCGCAACGCCGTCGTCATCAACGCCGTCGTCGCCGGCGTGATTGGCTGGCCAACCTGTTGCGGCTGGTTCTCCGACACGGTGTGCCCATTCCCATCCATCACGCGCTTGACGACGAGCGGCTTCATCAACCTGCCGCCATTACAAATGGCGTTCATCGCCATCAGCATCTGGATCGGCGTCACCGCAATCTCATGCCCCATCGGAATGCGCGTGATCGAAAGCGCGCTCCAGTGGTTCAACGGATGCGCAATGCCCGACACCTCGCCCGGCAGGCCGATGCCCGTCTTCCGCCCAAACCCGTATCGGCGGATGTACTCGTAAACCCGCGGCGCGCCCATCTTCAACGCCACAACGGCCGCGCCGATGTTGCTGGACTTGTAGAGGATTTGTTCGACGGTGAGGATGCCGTATGGATGCGCGTCGTGCAGAATCCGGCCTGCGTACAGGAACGCGCCGTTGTGGCAATCGAACCGGTCGTGGAGCGTGACGATCCGTTCGTTGAGCGCGCCGGAACAGATGACGATCTTGAATGTCGAACCCGGCTCGGCAACGTCACTGATGCAACGGTTGCGCCGCGCATCCGCCGGAGCGCCGCCGGCGTTGTTGAGGTCGAAAGTCGGCCGGCAAACCATCGCCAGGATTTCGCCTGTCTTGGGGCGCGAAACGATGATGACGCCGGCGTGCGGATGAAACTCTGTCATCGCCTTTTCGAGTTCTACCTCGGCGGTGTGTTGGATGACTTGGTCCAGTGTGAGCACGACGTGATAGCCGTCCCGCGGCTCAATCCCCTCGGTGCGCAAGGCGCGAATCTCGCGCCCTTTGCGGTCGCGCTCAATGACCTCGTAGCCGGACACCCCGGCAAGGTATTGCTCCATCGCCGCCTCAATGCCCTGAACGCCTTTGTGGTCTGCGTCCACAAACCCGATCACGTGGCTGGCGAGCGAGTTGTGCGGGTAGGTGCGGAGGTATTGGTCCTCGAAGAGGATGCCTTTGAGCTTGAGCGAACGGATTTGCTGTGCCGTCTCCTCGTCAACTTTCTGTTTCAAGCGAACGTATTTGCCGGGGCCGGTGAGCTTCGCGCGCAACGTCGCAGCATCCATCTTTAATAATGGCGACAACTTCGCCGCCACGACGCCGGCATTGGAGGCGGTGATGGACGGGTCGGCGCAAACAATGCGGACCGATTGGCTGTTGGCGAGCAGGTTGCCGTTGCAGTCGCGAATCTCGCCGCGCCGGCCCTGACGTTTCACCATCAAGCCGTGGTTGGCGGCGGCTTGGGCGCTCAGTTCGTCGTGACGCAACACGTGAAGCTGCACCAGCCGGCCACCGAGCGCGGTGAACGACAGCGACAGGCATGTCACCACGATCAACGCCCTGCTCTTGTGTGTGCCAGTCGTCATCGTCGCGCCACCGTCCTTGTTGGGGGTTTCTTCGACGCGGCAGACGGCTTCGTCGTCGCCGGAACCGTCGCTGCCGGCGTCAAAAGCTTGGCGTCCCATTCGGGACCGGGTTCCGGGAGGCGAACCATCTGCTGTTCGCGCGGGGCCACGAGACCAAGGCCGTATTGCTGGCAACGCGCTTCGAGCAGCGCGGGCGACTTGAGTTGCGCAAGTTGGGCGGCCAGCATTGTGTTGCGTTTCTCCGCGGCGGAAACGGCTGCCTCGCGCTTCTTCAAATCGTCGCCGAGCCGGTAAATCTGGTTCTTCTGCCAGACGTACGCGACGCCGACGACGGCGATGCAGACACAAGCCAGCACGGACCGACTGACTGTCCCCACGCGCAACGGTTCTCTTTTGCGATTCTGCTTCATTCTCCTTGTACCGAGTAGGGGCGACCTCCTTGGTAGCCGCCCCCACTCCCTCACGACTGACTGCTAAATCTTCTCTGCTGCTCTCAGCTTCGCGCTTCTCGATCTTGCGTTGGCCGCGCACTCCTCCTCGCCGGCCATCAACGGCTTCTTCGTCAACACCCGCAACGACTGCGTCTCGCGGAAGAACCACTTCACGATTCTGTCCTCCAATGAGTGGAAGCTGATCACCACCAGCCTGCCGCCGGGGTTCAACGCCTCCGTCGCCGCCACCAGCCCTTCGCGCAGGCTCTCCAACTCGCGGTTCACATGAATCCGCAACGCCTGAAACACGCGCGTCGCTGGATGCACCTTGCCGCGTTTGGGACCGATCACGCCTTCAACGAGCCGGACAAGCTGGGCTGTCGTCTCCAACGGCTCTCGCTTGCGCTGCTCGACAATCCGCTTCGCAATCGTTCTCGACCGGCGTTCTTCGCCGAATTCGAAGAAGATGCGAGCGAGTTCCTCCTGAGTCTCGGTGGCCAACACCTCGCGAGCTGTCAGGGATGCGGTCTGATTCATTCGCATGTCAAGTGGACCGTCGCGCAGGAAGCTGAAACCGCGCGCCGGTTCATCCAATTGCCGGGAACTGACGCCCAGATCGAAGATCACCCCGTCCACGCCCGCCACCTGCAACTTCGCCAACACGTCCCGCAGCTCGCTGAAGTTCGCCGTCACCAGTTGCGCCCGCGCGCCAAACTCACTCAGGCGCACATGGCAGGCTGCGATTGCTTCGTCGTCGCGGTCCAACCCAATCACCCACCCATCCGGCTCGGAGGCGCGCAGAATCGCTTCTGCGTGCCCACCGCCACCCAACGTGCCGTCCACATACAGGCCACCAGAACGCGGTTTCAATTGGCGGAGGACTTCCTCCAGCAGGACCGGCGTGTGATAGTTCATCGAGAAGTGTGCATCGGCGGGTACTCGCATTCCCGCGCGACGCTTCGTTCAGGGTTCCCCTCGCATCCCCAATATCGCTGCTGCAAAAGAACAACTCGCATCCCCTCAGGGACGCGCCGCGCGACTGCTGAGCACACGCTCGAGCCATTGCCCCAACCCCACCCCGGCTATGTGCCGGCCGTTAGGGCGGTCGCGCTTGACATTTTCCACGGCGTAGTTCGCGGCGAGGTCAAGAAGATCTGTTGCCATCTCAGGCAACGCCCCACCCCCGCACGCCAGCAACACTGCCCCGCTCCTTGCGGGACGCACCGGCGCGGCGTTGGTCTTCCTGACCTGCCGCGCATCTTCGCCATCCAACTTCGGAAATTGATTGAACCAAGACGTCTTCACAGTCCCAACTCCTTTGCCGCCTCGGCCAGATTCTGCATCGCCGACCGCTCCACTTCCGCGTAGCGTTCCGGCGACCAGATCTCAAACTTGTTCAACACACCGACGAGCACCGCTTCGTCCGTGATGCCCGCGTGACGGAGCAACTCTTCCGTCAATACAATTCGCCCCTGTTTGTCGCACGGGGTCGAATGGCCACGGGAAGCGAGCACGCGAAGAGCGTCGCGACGCCCATACTCGCCAATGGAAATTTCGTCTGCCTTCTCGAGCATCTTATTCACAACAGCCTGAGGCAGGACCAAGAGATGGTTCTTCGGATCGGGCAACACGCAGAATTCATTCGAACCGCTCGCTGCCGCACGCCATTTCGCCGGGATGGCCACACGCTTCTTGTCATCCACTGCATGAGTGAACTTCCCGACGAACACTATTCTTTGTGACTCACCATTCATTGGGATACTTACCCACAACGCCCCACATATCACCACAGTATCCCAAACACGTCAACAACTATTTTGCAGAATCTTGCGATTTTTTCGGCTCAGACTTTGCGCGGGAACAACGGAGCCACCT
>CAZNOK010000263.1:0-5803 GCA_964574605.1 uncultured Verrucomicrobiota bacterium | reverse complement strand
GTGTCAAGATGCGCCCTGCGTCGTGTTCTCGCCTACGGCGAGCAAGCCCGCCTACGGCGTGCCGCCAGGAAACAAGCCAGCGCCATCAGCACCGAAGCCGTGCCGATGATGATGGCCCGCGATTTCGGTTGTCCCAGCCACTCGACGCATTTCACCATCAGGACTTGGAGTTTGCCGCCGTAGAGTTCGATGTTCCGCGTGTTGGCCTTGGACTCGGTCAACGACAGGGTGCTGTCTTTCCAGTCGCCATTCGAATCGGTATTTACCGCGCGATCTTGCCCGTACAGGATAACGGCGGCGCCGAGTCCAATGAGCAACACGACCACGCCAATCACATTGAGCATCTTCATTTGGAGGCGCCGAATCGCCGGCGCAGATGCTCGAAAGCCAGATACACCACCGGCGTGGTGTAGAGCGTGAGCACTTGCGAGAACAACAGGCCGCCGACGACAGCGATTCCCAGCGGGCGACGCAGTTCGGCGCCGGCGCCAAGCGCGAGCGCGAGCGGGACGGAGCCGAGCAACGCGGCCATCGTGGTCATCATGATCGGGCGAAACCGGATGATGCAGGCTTTGTAGATCGCTTCCTCCGGCGGCAGGCCGTCCTCGCGCTCGGCATCAATCGCAAAGTCAACCATCATGATCGCGTTCTTCTTGACGATGCCCATCAGCAAAATAATCGCGATGAACGAGACCAGTGACAGTTCAATCCCAAACACCATGAGCGCAATGAGCGCGCCGACACCGGCCGACGGCAGCGTCGAGAGGATCGTGAGCGGATGAATCAAGCTCTCATACAACATGCCGAGGACGATATACACGGCAATCAACGCCGCCACCAGCAGCAGCGGCAACGTGGCCAGCGAGGACTGGAACACTTGCGCCGCGCCCTGAAAACTGCCACGAATGCTGGACGGCATCCGCAATTCCTGCGCGGCTTCCTCGATGATTTCCGTCGCCCGTCCCAGCGGGACGCCGGCGGGCAGGTTGAAGGAAATCGTCACGCTCGGGAACTGGCTCTGGTGGTTGACCGACAGCGCGGTGTTGCCGGCCGTAAACTTCGCGACGCTGGCCAAGGGGACTTGCCGGCCAGTCGCGGACTTCACGTGTATCTTGTTCAACGACGACGGGTCCAATTGGTATTCCGGATCCACTTCGAGGACGACGTGGTAGTGGTCGTATTGCTGGTATAACGTCGCCACCTGTCGCTGGCCGAAGGCGCTGTATAACGTGTTGTCAATCGCCTCCGGCGTGACACGGAGCCGGGCCGCCGCGTCGCGGTCAATGACGACGTTGGCTTGGAGGCCGCGCAGTTGCAGGTCGCTGCTGACGTCCACCAACTCGGGACTCTTTTGCAGTTCGTTGACCAGACGCGGCGCCCAATAGTTGACCGCTTCGAGATCGGTGGACTGCAACGAGTATTGATACTGTGCCCGGGTGCGACGGCTGCCGACCCGGATGTCCTGGGCAGCCTGCAGATACAACGTGATGTCCGGCGTCTCCGCCAGTTTCCGCCGCAAACGGGCGATGACCGCATCGGCGCGCTCCTTGCGCACGCGCAGCGGTTTGAGCGTGATATACATGCGGCCGTTATTGAGGGCGCCGCCGCTGCCCGCGAACGAAGCAACCGTGTCCACGGCAGGGTCAGCCAACACGATGCGCGCAACCTTGTCCTGCAAGCCCCTCATTGTCGCGAAAGACACATCCTGCGCCGCATCGGTGCTGCCGTAGATGATGCCGGTGTCCTGCTGCGGGAAAAACCCTTTCGGCACGGCAACGTAGAGCGCCACCGTGCCGACAAACGTCGTCAGCGCGACCAGCAGCATGAATCCCTGGTGACGGAGCACCCATTTCAGGCCGTGCTCGTAGCCGGCCAACAGCCAGTTGAACGACTTCTCACACGCCCGGTAGAATGGCCCTTCCGTTTTGTACTCCGATTCGGGCTTAAGGAACCGCGAACACATCATCGGCGTCAATGTCAGCGAGATGACACCCGACACGAGGATCGCTATGCTCAACGTCACCGCGAACTCGTGCAGCAACCGGCCAATCAGCCCGCCCATGAACAGCAGCGGAATAAACACCGCCACCAGCGACGTGCTCATTGAGATGACCGTGAAGCCGATCTGTCTCGCGCCTTTGCGCGCGGCTGCCATCACCGGCTCGCCGTGCTCGATGTGCCGGTACACGTTCTCGATGACGACAATCGCATCGTCCACGACGAACCCGACCGAGATCGTGATCGCCATCAGCGACAGGTTATCAACGCTGTAATCGAGCAGGTACATGAACGCGCACGTCCCGGACAACGCCAGCGGCACGGTCACACTCGCGATGAACGTCGGCCAGAACCGGCGCAGGAACAAAAAGATGACCATCACCACCAGCGCAACGGTCACGACCAGCGACAACTCCACATCGTCCACCGATGCCCGGATGGTTGTCGTGCGGTCGCTGAGCATCATCAAGTTCACCCCCGGCGGAATCCAGCGTTTCAACTGCGGCAATTGCTCCTTGATACGGTCCACCGTCTCGATCACGTTGGCGCCGGCCTGCTTGAACACAATCAACAACACCGCGCGCCGCATCGGCATCGTCTGCGTCCCAGCCCAGCCGGCTTGGCGCGTGTTCAAGATGCTTTGGCTGACCTTGGCGAGGGCGTTGAGCTTGATCGGCACCTTGTGCCGCTGCGTGAGAATCAACGTGCGGAACTCGCGCGCGTCGCTCAACTGGTCGTTGCTGGTCAGCGTGTACGAGACCTGCTCGCCGTCAAGGCTGCCCTTCGGCAGGTCCGCCACCACTTGGCCGAAAAACGCGCGGACATCCTCCAAGCTCAGCCCCATCGAGGCCAGCGCGGCCGGGTTGACCTGCACGCGCACCGCGGTTTTCTCCGCGCTCGGAATCATGACCTGACTGACGCCTTCGATCTGGCTGATCTTCTGGCCGATGATCGAGTCGGCGTAATCGTACACCTGCGACAACGTCTCAGTGTCGGATGTCATCGCCAGGATGATGACCGGCGAGTCGGCGGGATTCACCTTCCGGTACGTCGGCGGATTCGGCAAGTCGAGCGGCAATTCGCTGGACGCCGCGTTGATGGCTGCCTGCACGTCCCGGGCCGCGCCGTCCACGCTGCGGCCGAGGTCAAACTGCACGTTGATGCTGGTCCCGCCGAGCGTGCTGACCGACGTGATCTCGGTCACGCCGGAAATCTGCGCGAGCCGTCGTTCCAGCGGCGCGGCCAACGACGACGCCACCGTGGCCGGGTCCGCTCCCGGTAATCCGGCCGACACGGAGATCATCGGGAAATCCACGCGCGGGATGGCCGCGACCGGCAGGAACCGGAACGCCACCACACCCAGTAGAAACAACCCCACCGCCAGCAACGATGTCCCGGCAGGCCGCCGGATGAATGGCTCAGACACGTTCATGACGCGCAGCGTTGACGGACCCAGTGGCCGAGCCGGTCGAGATACAGATAGATGACCGGCGTCGTGAACAATGTCAGCGTTTGCGACAGAATCAACCCACCGACAATCGCGATGCCCATCGGCTGGCGCAGTTCGGACCCTGTGCCTTGTTCGAGCGCGAGCGGCAACGCGCCAAGCAACGCCGCCATTGTTGTCATCATGATTGGCCGGAAACGCAGCAAGCAGGCTTTGTAAATCGCCTGGGCGGGCGAGAGACCTTCCTCGCGTTGCGCGTCGAGCGCAAAGTCAATCATCATGATCGCGTTCTTCTGGACGATGCCGATCAGCAGGATGATACCAATCAGCGCGATCAACGACAGTTCCGTGTGGCAAATCATCAGCGCCAGCAACGCGCCGACGCCCGCCGACGGCAGGCTCGACAGAATCGTGAGCGGATGAATGTAGCTTTCGTAGAGCACGCCGAGAATGATGTAGATGACAATGACCGCCGCGAGAATCAGGAACGGTTGGCTCGCCAGCGATTTGCGGAACTCGGCGGCGCTGCCGGAAAACGTCGTGATCACCGTATCCGGCAATCCGATTTCCCGTTCCGCGCGCTGGATCGCGTTGACCGCCTCACCGAGCGAACTGCCGGGGTGGAGGTTGAACGACAGCGTCACCGCCGGGAACTGGCCTTCGTGGACGATGGCCAGTGGCGCCGTCACCGTCCGCAACTTGGCGAACGCAGCCAACGGCACCATTTGGCCGGTGGAGGACTTCACGTAAATCTTGTTGAGGGCGTCGGGCGTAAGTTGAAAGTGCGGCTCGACTTCGAGGATGACACGGTACTGGTTGAGTTGCGTGAACATGATCGAGACCTGACGCTGGCCGAACGCGTCGTATAACGTCTCGTCAATCGCCTGCGGCAATATGTTCAGGCGCGAGGCGGTGTCGCGGTCAACCTCAACGTGCAGTTGCAGGCCGCCGGATTGTTTGTCGGTGGCAACGTCGGTCAATTCCGGCAGCGACCGGAGTTTCGCCAACAGCTTGTCCGACCATTCCGCCAACTCCGCCTCGTCGGTGTCCTGAAGCGCATACTGGTATTGCGTGCGGCTGACGCGGCTGTCAATCTGCACATCCTGCACCGCTTGCATGAACAGCGAGATGCCCTGCGCGTCCTTCGTCGCCTCGCGCAGACGGTTGATGATTTCGCTGACGCTGGCGCGGCGCTCGTTGCGCGGTTTGAGATTGATGTAAAGCCGCCCGGTGTTGACGGTCGGGTTGACCGTGCCCGCGCCGACGAATGACGCCACGCTGACGACATCCGGGTCCTTCCGCACGATGTCAGCGACGGCGCGCTGGCGTTCGACCATCGCCTTGAACGAAATGGATTGCGCCGCGTCGGTCACGCCGACGATCAGCCCGGTGTCCTGCAACGGCAACAGTCCTTTCGGCACGATGATATACAACCCGATGGTGGCCACGAGCGTCGCGACCGCCACGGCGAACGTCAGCCGCTGATGGTTCAGCACCCATTGCAGCGCGCGGTCGTAGGTGTCGAGAAGTCCCTTGAACATCCGCTCGCTCCAATGGAACAACCGTCCATGCTTCTCGTCCTTCTCCGCCTTCAACAACCGGCCGCACATCATCGGCGTCAACGTCAGCGACACGATCGCCGACCACGCCACCGCCACGCTCATCGTGATCGCGAATTCCCGGAACAACCGGCCCACGATGCCGGTCATGAACAGCAGCGGAATGAACACCGCGATCAGCGACACGCTCAGCGAGATGACCGTGAACCCGATCTGTTTCGCGCCTTTCAGCGCCGCGTCCAATGGACGCTCACCCATCTCGATGTACCGAACGATGTTCTCGATCATCACGATGGCGTCGTCCACAACGAACCCCGTCGAGATTGTCAGCGCCATCAGCGAGAGGTTGTCGAGCGTGAACCCGACGAGCTTCATCACGCCGAACGTGCCGATGATCGCCAGCGGCAACGCCACGCTCGGAATCACCGTCGCCCAGAATTTCCGGAGAAAGATGAACATCGTCAACACCACCAGCCCGATTGTCAGCACGAGCGTGAACTGCACGTCGCGCACCGACGCGCGGATCGTCTGCGTCCGGTCGGTGAGCACATTGACCTTGACCGACGGCGGGATTGAGGCGCGCAACCGCGGCAGCAACGCCTTCACCCGGTCGGCCGTCTCGATGATGTTCGCGCCCGGCTGGCGCTGGATGTCGAGGATGACCGACGGCTTGTCGCCGACCCAGCCGGCCAGACGGACATTCTCGACGTTGTCCACCACGTCGCCGATGTCGCGCAACCGCACCGGCGAACCGTTCTGGTATGCGACGATCATCTGCCGGTAATCCGCTGCCGACAAA
>CAZNOK010000262.1:0-5915 GCA_964574605.1 uncultured Verrucomicrobiota bacterium | reverse complement strand
TGATGCCCCCCGCCGCCCGCGTCATCGCCGTCAGCGGCGCCAACGGGAAGACTACCACAAAGGAGATGATCGCTGCCGTTCTCAGCCAGAACCATCGGGCTCGTATCGTGAAGACTCTGGCCAACAACAACAATCACATCGGCGTTCCGCAGACTGTGATCGCGCTGGCGGAGGAACACGGTGATTTTGGCGTCATTGAGCTTGGCTCGAATCATCCCGGCGAGATGCGGGTGCTGGCCGGGATCGTGCAGCCGGACGTTTGCGTCGTGACCAACATCGGCCCTGCCCACGTCGAGTTCTTCGGCGACGAAGCCGGCGTGGCGAAAGAGGAGGGGACGCCGTTGGAGTTTTTGCGGCGCGACGCCCAGAGTTACGCCGTTCTCAACGCCGACGACCGCTGGTTCAACGAACTTCGGGCTCACACCAGCGCCACTGTCGTCAGTGTCGGCATCGAAAACTTCGCCGAAATCCGCGCCAGCGATATTCGGATCAATGGCGATATCAAGTTTCGGCTCAACGTTGCCAAGAAAGGCGACGATGTGATCGTCCGCCTGAAGACGCTTGGCCGGCACCAGATTTATAATGCGCTACAGGCTGCGGCGGTCGGTTACATGCAAGGCATGGACCTCGACGAGATTCGCGAGGGATTGGAGAGCGTCGAGTATCCGAAGATGCGGATGGAGTTGAAACAGGTCGGCGGCATCCGGTTCATCAATGATTGCTACAACGCCAACCCGTCCTCGATGTGCGCCGCGCTCCAGATGTTGCGCGAGACGCCGTGCGCGGGCCGCAAGATCGCCGTGCTCGGCGACATGCTCGAACTCGGCGCGCACACGCAGCGCGCCCATCTCGATGTCGGCGCCGCCGCTGCGAACAGCGGTTTGTCGGCGCTGGTGACGGTCGGGCAGGCGGCGAGATGGATCGCCGAGGGCGCCGTGGAAGCCGGCATGAATGTGCGTCGCGTGATGCCGGTGCTGAGCGCGACGGAGGCGGCGAAGGTGTTGTGTGGATTGGTGAGCGAGGGTGACACGGTGTTGTTGAAGGGATCGCGCCGAGTCGGTTTGGAAAAGGTTTTCGAATTGCAGTCGCAAGGACAGTAAGATAACAACAAGCGGGACGGTGAGGAACCAAGGAGCCTCGCCGGACCAACAAGGAGGAGATGTTGCAGAAGCAGACAGTGGGGACGTTGCAGTGTGCGCCGCAACGGAAACAGAGCCGGTATGGCCTGATCGCGTTGGGGGTTGGTGTCTTCGGTATCCTCGCTTTCGTGGGCTGGCCGTATTTGAGCATTGCTGCCAACGTTGTCGAGTTACGGCTGCGGGGGCCGAAAACCGTGGAGGATCGCCTCAGGGAGTTTGGTTATCCAGTTCAGCAACGCCTCGCGCCGGACTTCGCTCGCGCCGGGGTGTCTTATCCGCCCTCGCGTGTGGCGTTACTTGGGTTCAAGCAGGAGCGGCGCGTTGATGTCTATGCTGCCAGTGCGACGGGTGCGTTCCAGTTCATTCGATCGTATCCGATCCTCGCTGCCAGCGGCGACTTTGGACCGAAGCTGCGCGAAGGCGATGCTCAGGTTCCGGAAGGGCTGTACCGCATCAATTTCCTCAACCCGAACAGCCGCTTTCACCTGTCCTTGCGTGTGAACTACCCGAACGATTTCGACTGTGCACAGGCCAAAGCCGATGGTCGCCGGCAATTGGGTGGGGACATCATGATTCATGGCAATCAGGTTTCGGCGGGCTGCCTTGCCATGGGAGATCAGGCGGCGGAGGACCTGTTTGTGTTGACGGCCACGGCGGGCATTGACCGCGTAGCCGTGGTTATCAGTCCGATTGATTTCCGTGTGCAACATTTCAAAGCATTGCCGTTCAAGGCGCCCGCGTGGACCGCCACGCTTTACACGCAACTACAACAGGTATTGCGCGACTATCCAATCGGTCTCGACCGGAAGGTCGCCCCGGCAGCAACCGGCACGGTTAAGGGAGGCAAAGGAGCCTGATGTTTTACTACCTGAGCCAATGGACCGATTTGTATTCGCCGTTGCGCGTGTTCCAATACACGACGTTCCGCGCCGTGATGGCGGCGGTGACGGCGCTGCTCATTTGTATTCTCTCGGGCCCGTGGATCATCCGCAAGTTGACCGAACTGAAATTAAAACAGCCGGTCCGCGGTGAAGATGACCTCCGCGAACTCGCAAAGGAACACGGCAAGAAAGCCTGCCCCACCATGGGCGGCATCCTCATCATCTGGGCCGTGGTGGACTCGGCGTTGCTCTGGGCGCGGCCGACGAATCATTTGGTGTTGCTGAGCCTGGTGACGTTGCTGTGGCTGGGGCTGGTCGGGTTCCTCGATGATTCGGCGAAGGTGCGCGCGCAGAAGTCCGCCGGCATCCGCGCGCGGACAAAACTGCTGTATCAGGCCGGGCTGGGCTTGTTCATCGGCGGCTATCTGCTGTTCGATCCGCAACAAAGCGAGATGCTCCAGCGGCTCTACGTGCCGTTCCTGAAAACGCCGGTGATCGCGAGCATGGGTTTGTGGGCGTTGCTGTGGGTGGTGTTGGTGATTGTCAGTTCCTCCAACGCCGTCAACCTGACCGACGGTCTTGATGGTTTGGCTATCGGCACCACCCTGACAGTCGCGCTCACCTACACGGTGATGACGTTCATCGCCGGCAACCGCAACCTCGCCGCGTATCTCCAAGTGCCGCACGTCGCGGGCGCGGCGGAGTTGACGGTCGTGTGCGCCGCGCTGATCGGCGCGTGTCTCGGGTTCCTTTGGTTCAACTGTCATCCCGCGCAGGTGTTCATGGGCGACACCGGCTCGTTGGCGCTCGGCGGCCTGCTCGGCGCCATCGCGTTGATGGTCAAACAGGAGCTTGTATTGATAATCGTCGGCGGCGTGTTCGTCATGGAAGCCGGTTCGGTCGTGTTGCAGGTTGCCAGCTACAAACTGCGCGGCGGCAAACGCATCTTCCGCATGTCACCGCTGCATCATCACTTCGAACTCGGCGGCTGGCCGGAAACGAAAGTCACGGCGCGTTTCTGGATCTTGTCGGTCATTTTCGCGTTGCTCGGCCTGGCAACGCTCAAACTCAGGTAAGGAGAACCAATGCAAACCACAGAACTCAGAGACAAAAACGTGCTGGTGCTGGGACTCGGACGCAGCGGCATGGCGGCCGCCACGTTGCTGTCGCGCGACGGCGCGCGCGTCATCGTGCGCGACGAAGGCGACGGCGAGGCGCTCCAAGAGCGCGCCAGCCGGCTCCGTCAACTCGGCGTTCAGGTCGAACTGGGCAACCATTTCGACACGAGCGCCCGTTTCGACCTCGCGGTCCTCAGCCCCGGCATCCGGCCCGAACGCCCGATTGTTCAGGAACTGGCGAAGAAGAAAACGCCGGTGCTCAGCGAACTCGAACTGGCGTATCGTTTCTGTCTCTGTCCCATCGTCGCCGTCACCGGCACCAACGGCAAGACGACCACTACTGAGTTGATCACCGCGATGTTGCAGACCTGCGACAAACGAGTCATCGCCGCCGGCAACATCGGCTACGCGCTCTCCGATGCCGCCGAGCAGAGCGCGGGACTCGACGCGCTCGTCGTCGAGGTCAGCTCGTTCCAGTTGGAAAAGATCGAACGGTTCAAACCCGACATCGGCGTCTGGCTGAACCTGACTCCCGACCATCTCGACCGGCATGGTTCGATGGAGGAATACGCTTGCGCCAAGGCGCGTCTTTTCATGAACCAGAACTCGTACAACACCGCCATCGTCAGCACTCAGGCGCTCGCGTGGGCGCAGAAGGTCGGGTGCGAGTTCCGCGGACGGCTCATCACCATCAGCGCGACCGGCCATCAGGCTGACCTTTGGCTTGAGGCTGAGGACGGCCAGACCATTTGGAGTTGGCTGCCCGAATGCCGCGGCATCGTCATGCGCATGGATGAGACCGGGTTGCGCGGCGCGCATAACGCCGAGAACATCATGGCCGCCATCGCCGCCGGCATCACGATGAGGCTGCCGGTCCGCAGTATCCGCGAAGCCATCATGTCGTATTGCCCGCAGTCGCACCGTTGCGAGCTGGTCGCCGAGATCAATGGCATCACCTACATCAACGATTCGAAAGGCACCAACACCGATGCCGTCCAGAAAGCGCTCGAATCGCTTTCCGGCCGCGTCGTCCTCATCGCCGGCGGACGCGACAAGGCGATGGATTTCAGCGAGCTTCGCGAAGTCATTGCCCGCAAAGTCAAGTGCGCCGTTCTCATCGGCGAAACGCAGGAGAAACTGTTCCGCGCATGGAGTGACGTCACGCCGTGCGTGCGCGCCGACTCGATGGCCAACGCCGTCAGCACCGCCGCCGGGCTGGCTCGTGTGGGCGACACCGTGCTGCTCTCGCCCGCGTGCGCCAGCTTCGACATGTTCCAGAACTACGAACATCGTGGAGACGAATTCAAACGCTGCGTCCTGAGCATGCTTCCGGACGCCGCACAACAATAACCAGCAACCAACAACAACCAACCGTAAGGAGATAGTACAATGAAAGTATCGAAAGTCGTATTAGTCGTGGTAGCACTGCACGTGCTCGTCATCGGAGGCATCTTTGTCTTCGAGGGCTGCTCGCGGGCCAAGGCGCCCGGACCGCAGCTCGCCGAAAACGAGACCCAACCCGGCGCGACCACGCCAACCCCGGCCCCGGCCACCGCGCCTGTCGCCGACAGCAACCTGACGCCAGTCACACCAGCGCCAACTCCGGCCTTTGCGCCCGTCGCGCCCGCTCCGGTTCCGGCCAAGACATACATCGTCAAGAAAGGCGACTCGCTCTATCGGATCGCCAAGGCCGAGAAGACGACGATCGAACAGCTTGCGACGGCCAACAACCTGAGCAAGACCAGCAAACTCCAGATTGGCCAGAAACTTGTCATCCCGACCGCCATCGCGAAGGCTGACGCCGCGCCTGCGCCGACGACCACCGTCAGCGCCCCGGCTCCGTCGGCGAGCGTTGCAGCCGACGGCAAGTATGTCGTCAAGGCCGGCGATTCGCTCTGGAAGATTGCCAAGAACAACGGCATCACCGTCGCCGCGATCAAACAAGCCAACAGCCTGACCAAGGACACCCTCCGTGTTGGCCAGAAGTTGGTGATTCCGGCAAAAGCCGCCGCCGCGGGGCCGGTCACGACCACTGCGCTCACAACCGATCCGGACCAGCCAACCTACGTGGTTGCGGCGAGCGACACGTTGCTCAGCATCGCGCAGAAACACGGCGTGAAGGTTGAAGACTTGATTCGCGCCAACAAGATGACCGGCAAGACTCACCTGTCCGTGGGACAGAAGCTGGTGATCCCGCAGGCGCCGTCGGCTCCGGCCAACGCCAGCCCGGCGGTCATCGCGCCGAACCTGATCGCGAACTGAACATTCACAACCTGACAAGCTCATGCAGAAAGCAGCGGTTATCCTGCTGATTGCGACGTTGCTGCTGGTGACGATCGGCGTCGTCATGCTGTTCAGCACCAGTTCGCTGTACGCGCGCGAGAAGTATGGTGACCCGAACTATCTCCTGAAACGCCAACTGGTCTGGCTGGCCGTCGGCGCGGCCGGTTGCGTGGCGGCGGCTTCGACGCCGTACCCGCAACTGCGCAAGTGGTGCGTGCCGGTGTTGGTTGTCACGGCGGTGTTGCTGGCTTTGGTGCTGGTGCCGCACGTCGGCCGCCGGATCGGTGGGGCGCGGAGGTGGTTGAGCTTCGGCGGAATGCAGGTCCAACCGTCGGAATTCGCGAAACTGGCGTTGATCATCTGGCTCGCGCATCATCTCTCGAAGGAGAAACGTCGCATCGAGGAGTTCGGACGCGGTTTTGTCCTGCCGATGATGGTGACGGGCGCGTTTCTCGTGTTGAAGCGCGAGCGCGGCGTGCGGTTCGATCGCGGGG
>CAZNOK010000261.1:0-5967 GCA_964574605.1 uncultured Verrucomicrobiota bacterium | reverse complement strand
TCCTTCAAGACCCCACATTCCAACCCACATGAAAAGACAGTTGCTACAAATCATCATAAAGATTCGGGTAGCCACGTCGTGTTCGCGAGAATGGCGGCCGGTCCGCTCGACACGATCTCAGCCTGCTTCGTCCACAACGACACTTCTTCTTGCGCGTGAAAATCCGCAACCGGAAAATCTAACTCCCCCTCCGTCCGCGCCAACAACGCGGCCTCGCAAATGCAATGAGGTGTTTGCGTATTTTGCGGGGATTCACCCGGCAAAACCGCTCAGTGCGGAAGCCGTGAGTACCGGACCGGGTGGAGCATCATGAAACGGCGCAAACTCCGGCGCAGACCGCGCGTTTCCTCTTCGTGTTTCGCCCCGGCATCGCGAAGTAATTGGCGTCTGACACACGGCCCGGCAAAGTACCGAAACAGCCTGTCCCGCGTCCTCGCAAACTCCGCATCATCCATCGCTGTCAGGTTCACTCCCTGCCCATCCATCGGAAACGCGTACAAACCGTAGTCGAGGGACCGCCGTTTCTCTTCCGGGATGCGCTGAAAGAGAGCGCAGCCCGGCAACAACACCATCTGGCCAAAACTGAGCACGTCAGGCTTGACCCATCGCAAAAAATCGCACGTCGCCCGCAGGTCCTTCGCCGTCTCGCCGGGCAGGCCAATCATGATGTTGGCATAAATACGCAACCCCGCCCGCCGCGTCACTTCGACGGCCCGGCGATTCATTGCCGCCGTGGTCTTCTTGCCGATCCGCGCCAACGAACGGTCGGACGCGCTCTCGAAGCCGTACTCGATCTGGATGCAGCCCGCCGCCTTCATCTCGGACAGCAACTCGGCGCTGGTCTGGTCCACGCGAAGGCAGCCGTCCCAACAGATTCGTTTCTCCAATCCGCGTCGGCGAACGGCCTCGCAGATCTTCACGAGCCGGTTCGGGTCCGCGCCAAGCGTGTCGTCCTCGAAATGAATCCCCCGCACGCCGAACCGTTCCACCACCATTTGCATTTGTCCGACGACGAAATCCACCGAATGAAATCGCACGCCCACTCCGCTCACGAGGTGTCCGGCGCAAAACAGGCAGGCGTTGGTGCACCCGCGGGAGGTCCGCAGGTTCGTGGCCGGCAGTTTCAACCAGCGCACCAGCCAGCGGCTCGGCGCGGTGTAGTACGACATATCGAAGAGGTCGTAATCAATCGGCGCCAGCTCGTCGAGATTCGCCACGGGCGCGCGCGGCACGGTCGCTGCGATGGTGCCGTTCTGCCGATACAGAATCCCCGCGGTGGCGGCAGAGGCGTTGCCGTTGGCCAGTTCCACCATCGTCTGCTCACCCTCGCCCACCACGGCCACGTCAATCTCCGGCGTGTTGTCAAGCATCTCGCGTCCCAGCGCTGTGGGATGCACGCCGCCCACGACGACCTGAGTGGCCGCGCCACACAGTTCCTTGGCCAGACGCGCAATCCGCGCCGTTTCCTCCACCGATGGTGTCAACACTGACAACCCGACCATGTCGGGATGAAACGTCCGCAATTCATCTTCCAAGCGCGCGTCGGCCTGCGCCCAGTTGATGCCGCACTTGTGGAGTTGCTCTTCGCGGATATGGACGCGCACCTCGTGCCCGGCCCGCTTCAGCGCCGAGCCGATGTAGGCCACGCCGGTCGGCACGTGCATGTTGCGGAACTCGTTGCGCGGAAAATACCGCGCCGGCGGCACCGGCTGGATCACCAAAACTTTCATCGTCTGTCTCGACAAACAAACGCGCCGCGGCATTCGCCTTGCGAACACCGTGGCGCGTCGTTGCTATTCATTGCTGGTTTGACTACTCTGGCGGTGGGCGGGGGCCGCTGATGGGCGAACCGCCCTCGGTCACGTCATCGAGTTGATCCCGTTTCTCCAACGTCGGCTCAGTATACGTCTTCTTCTCGTTGCAGTCCATCGGTTGTATCTCCTTCACGTGCGACAATTCACCGGCCACTGTGTCTAGCTAGGAACAGGACCGCTGATGGGCGGACCGCTTTCCGTCACGTCAGCGAGTTCATCGCGCTTGTCCAACGTCGGCTCACTGTACGGCTTCTTCGCGTCACCTTCCATGATCTGCATCTCCTTTCGGATGTGCCACACTATAGTCACCGCGCGTAGCGATGGGAAGAAAAATTTTGCCGGGCAGGACTGAACATGTCGCGTCGTGTCAAGCCGAGTTGTTGGGCCATCCGGATGGAGTGTTCGAGCAGTCCCATCTTCGGGTATCGCCCATTCGAGCCGAACGTGAACTTCGCGCCTGCCGCCTTCGCCAAGCGCAGGAACGGCATTCGTGGCAGCTTGTAGCTCGCGCTGATTTCGATGGCGACGCCGCGCATGACCGCCGTCTCAATCACTTTTCGCATCCGCGCTTCGGTCCATAACCGGTCGTAGTCCGGCATCAATGCCGCCGGCAGCCACGTGACGTTGGCGAGGATATTGACCGGCCCGCTCGACAAGATTTCGGTGTGCCACTCGACATAGCGACCCATGAATTTTCCCGGCTCGCCAATCTCGGCTTCTTTCGTCCAGAGTTTCACCCGTTTGCCGTTCTTGTCCGGCATCGTCATCGCGTCAATGAGCACGTAATCCAGTCGCGCCAATCCCGCTTTCGTGAAACCGCTCGCCCAATCGCTGAACTCCGCCTGCACGCCTTTGTAAACGGGTTTGCCTTCGAGCATCTTCACGTAGGCGGTCAACTCGGCGTCATTGCTGAGCACGACCGGATACTGGTTCTCCTTCGTGCCGGCATGCTCGACGATCCCGAACTTCACCGAGCGCGCCTGCGGCAACGCCAGCACCTTGTCAATCGAGCTGTTGTCGAGGTGCACGTGGAAATCCACCAGCGGAAAATCCAACTCCTCCCCGGCGCGTGCCAACGACGCGACAGCGCACGCGACCGCGCTCTGTTTCAGAAACTGACGACGGGAGATGTTCATGTCCGCAACTTGTCTCAAGGTCGTTCGCATTGCAAGCCCACCATGTTCCGGTTTTGTTCCGGCTCGCATCATTTCGCCGGGGTGAGCACGCAACGGAAACCGATGTCGTCGTAGCGACCGCCGGGGTCGCCTTTGTTGCGGTACGACGACTGGATGCGGTCGGGCTTGTCGTAGTACCACGACGCGCCGCGCAGGACATGTTCTTCGCTGTCGCGGTTGTAGAGGTCTTCGCACCATTCCCAGAGGTTGCCGCCGATGTCGAACAGGCCGGCAGTGTTCGCGTTGTAGTTGCCGACCGGCGAGGTGCGGGCAAAACCGTCGTTGTAGCCGCTGATGGTTTTCCAGTCTACCGGCGCGCCGGCTTTGGATTCTTCGCCGGCGTAGTTGCCGGCGTTGCGCGGCGGCGGCCATTGATCGCCCCACGGATATTTTCCGGTGCCGACGGCGGCGTTCCATTCGGCTTCGGTCGGCAGTCGGTATTCCTGCGAGGCTTGAAGGCGGCCATCGGCGCGTTCCTTTTCGGTCAGCCATTTGCAGAACGCTTTGGCGTCCTCCCAACTGACGCCACAGACTGGATGCGTGGGACTTTGCGTGAAGCCGGGATTTTTCCATGTGTTGCCGGCGGGACTCCAGCCGTCGGCTTGGAGCGAGAACATTCCTTGCGTGGCGTCGTAACCGGTCGCACGAACGAATGCCTCGAAGTCTTGAACGCGCGTCTTCCAGATGCAGAACAAGACATGGGCGCCTCTCACGGGAACGAACTTCATTCCAAGGCTGTTGACCCCAGGCTCGCCTTTGGCTGGCTCGGTTCCGCCCAGGGCGCTCTCCAAGAACCCGGCGAATGCGCCTTCGGTGATTTTGCCGGTGAGAAAGTCCTTGGACCATTCCAGCAGTTTGCGGCCAGCCGCGTCGTCCTGCATCGGTTCGGTTGCTTTGACCAGGCGGTCGTAGAGCCGGTAGTTGAACTCGCGTCCGGTGATCTTCGGTTTCAACGCGTCAATCATGCGGGCGATCTCCGCCTTGAACGCGCTGAGCCGGGCGCGGGCGCCGGAGTCCACGGCCAACGGAATCTGCTCGGCGATCTTCGGCCCCTTGAACCACGGCTGCTGGGCAAGGCGCGGGTCGGCGCCCGGCTTGTTGCGCAACACCCAGACGCGGACGGATTCCGCGACGTAATCGCTCGCGGAACCGAGCGTGATGAAACCGCGCGCGTCCGCCTTCGCCTCGCCGCGCAATCCTTTCAAGAGGAAATGCGTGAAGACACCGTGCCCGAGATTCGGGTCCTCGATGCTCAACTGGCCCGCGTCGCACGAGGCCAGCACCGCCTGGCCTTCCGCCGCGCCAAGCGCGTTGCGGAACGCGCTGCTCATCGCTGACTCGACGCTGCGGGTGTCCGTCACCGGGTTCTCGCGGCAGGCGTCCACCAACAGCAGCCGTTTGCCGGCCTTGGACCGGGCGAGTTGTTGCTCGACAGTGTTCAGACTGATCGCCGTCTCCTCCAACACATCGTGCAACCCGTCCGACGGCATCGTGTACGCCACGCTCGCGCGCTCGAAGCCGTGCGAGCTGAACGACACCACCAACAGATCGCGCGTGTCCTGCGAAATGCCGCGCACCGTCAACAGTGCGCGCAGGCAATCCGGCTTCGCGGCGTCACGGCGTTGCGCGCCGCCCCGGAGCAGCGCCGCGAGTTGGGCTTTTGCCGACTCGGTGGTCGGTTCGCCGGCGAGCGAGAGATAACAGTTGGCCGGCGGGATCAGTTTCAACTCGACGACGAACAGGTGCGCTTGGGCGACCGCGTCGTTGACCGCGAAGTTCAGTGGCCGCAACGAGGTGTCCTTGCTGAATTGGTTGACGCCGACGAACAACCCCGCGTTGCCGCCCGGCGCGACCGCCGCGACTGGCTCGACAGTAACACCGCGCCCGGTGTCCGCGGCGTCCGCCGTCAACGCCAGCGCGAGAACGATGAACCAGGTTCCCTTCACGCGCCGTTTATAACGGATTCGCTGCGGTGCGTCAAATCCGGTCAAGCGCCGAGCGGCTCACCCAACCTTGTTTGCCGTCGGCCCGTTCGACGAACAACCACTCGCCACGGTCCTCGCGAATCGCCACGCGCGCGCCTTCCGTCAGATTGAAAAGCACGGTCGCCAACGGTAAGGGTGCGGAGCGCACCTCCGATTTCGACGTCAGCACAATCGCTTCCGGCGGCGATGATACGCGGCTAACCAACGCCGCTGTCGCCGTCGCCCAGACGCACGCTACGGCAACGGCTGCAATGATGAACCCCGTCTTCCACTTCGGCAGCCAAATGCAACCGGCCACCGCCAGCAACGTCAGCCACAACGCCACGATTTCGAGCCAGCCCCACTCCACAAGCGTGCGGCTGCGAACCGCATTCTGCAAGAAACGACGGAATGGCGGATTGAGATCGTCCATAGCGAGTCGTTGCTGCGCGAACTTCAAGTTCGCCAGAACATCCGGGTCGCGCGGCGCGAGTCGTTGCGCGCGTTCGTAGTTGAGAATGGCCAAGCCGAATTTGTCTTGCCGGAACCACGCGTTGCCGAGGTTGAAATAGACACCGGCGGATTTCGGTATGATCCTGTCGTAAGCCGATGCCGCCTCGGCGAACCGGCCGGCGTCGTAGAGCGCGTTGGCCGTCTTGAAATCATTGGCCAGCACCGGAAGCGCGAAAAAGCCAAAAGCCACCAGCAAAACGGCATGGAGTTTGTGGGAGCGACATTCCTGTCGCGACCAGTCGAGGCAAGAATGCCCCTCCCACAAAGCTCTGTCAGCAGTTCTACTGATCAGCGTTTTCCGATTCATCAATCACCTGCTCCACTTTTTGTTTCAACGATGCCACGTCCGCCGGCACACCGGCGAAACGCGCGGCGTCGCACGCCTCGAAGATCTCCCGCACCGCTGCTGGCAACTTTTGTTCGTCGGCGACCGACGCGGTGATGCCGGAAGCTGGAATGTTCAGGCGGTCACCGAGATACGTCTGCAACGCATGTTGGACT
>CAZNOK010000260.1:0-5986 GCA_964574605.1 uncultured Verrucomicrobiota bacterium | reverse complement strand
GGACCGAGTTCCATCTTGATGACGCGGGCGGCGCGGAGCCAGCCGCGGTCGTCGCCGAGGAACGCGACGGGATTCTTCAGCAACAGGAACTGGATGCCTTCTTCCTTGGCGTGTTTGACTTCCTCTTTGCGGGCGGGCATCTCGGTCTCGCTGCGACGGTAGATGACGTAGGCGTTCTTCGCGCCGAGCCGCAACGCGCTGCGAATGGCGTCCATCGCGGTGTTGCCGCCGCCGATGACGGCGACGTTCTTGCCCCGGCAATCGTAAATCGGTTCGTCGTACTCGGGGAACCGGTACGCTTTCATCAGGTTGACGCGCGTGAGGAATTCGTTCGACGAGTACACGCCGCAGAGGTCTTCGCCGGGGACGCCGAGGAATTGCGGGAGTCCCGCGCCGGTGGCGACGAGGACGGCGCTGTAGCCTTCCTCGTTGAGAAGCTCGTCAACGGTCACGGTCCTTGCCCTCGAAAGAGGCGATGTCCACGGAGGCGAGCGACAACGGCGGCGCGTGGGCCTTCCAACGATTCATGAACTCCTCGCACAACACGCGGTCGAGCTTGCTGTTGCGTTTCCAAGACTTCGAGGCTTCGTCCCACTCGAAGGCGTAGAAGGTCTGGTCGAGATCGCTTTTCATCCCGCTGGTCTGGTTGCCGGAGTCGGAGCGGGCGATCTTCCATTTCTTCTCCTGGCGGATTTCGTTGAGGATCGTGTCAATGCGCTGGTCGCGCAACACGGCCATCTGGAGGCTGTGCTCGTTGCTGATCTTGCCGTCGGCGATGAGTTTGGCGATGAGTTTGAAGGCGGAGTGATCGTTCCCCGCGGCGTCGTACAGGGCAAACATGCCGGCGTGGGTCATGGGGCCCTTGGAATGCTTGGAGTATTCCTTGACGACCGCTGCTTCCGTGTCGGTCAACCCGGCAAGGTTCGCGATCTGGCCGATGTAAGTGCCAGTCGCACGGAAGAACCGGGCGTCAGCCTCATACCAGAGACGGGAGCGCGCCTGTTCGTTGGTGGTCGCCGCGACTGCGACCGCCAACGGCATCAACAGAATCGAAAATATTTGTCCAAGTTTGCGCCGCGTTGTGCGAGGCGGATACACGAAAGCTCGTGTTGGTCAGAGTTGGACTTGGAGGAAACCTTCAATCTGGCGTTGACGGGTAGGGTGACGCATTTTGCGAAGCGCCTTGGCTTCGATCTGGCGGATGCGCTCTCGCGTGACGCGGAATTGGCGTCCGACTTCCTCCAGCGTGCGACAGTAGCCGTCGCCGAGACCGAACCGGAGTTGGAGGACTTTGCGTTCGCGGTCAGTCAGGGTGTCGAGGACTTCGCCCAGCTTTTCCTTCAAGAGCGAGTACGACGCCATGTCGGACGGATTGTCGGCGGTCTTGTCTTCGATGAGGTCGCCGAAACTGGTGTCTTCGCTGTCGCCAATGGGTGACTGGAGTGAAATCGGTTGCTGGGCCATCTTGAGGACGGCGCGGACGCGGTCCACGGGCATCTGCATTTCCTCGGCGACTTCCTCGGGCGTGGGTTCGCGTCCGAATTCCTGGACGAGAGTCTTCTGGACTCGCATCAGCTTGTTGATGGTCTCGATCATGTGGACCGGGATGCGAATGGTGCGGGCTTGGTCGGCGATGCTGCGGGTAATGGCCTGTCGAATCCACCACGTGGCGTAGGTGGAGAATTTGTAGCCGCGGCGGTACTCGAATTTCTCGACGGCTTTCATGAGGCCCATGTTGCCTTCCTGAATGAGGTCGAGGAAACTGAGGCCGCGGTTGGTGTATTTCTTGGCGATGGAGATGACCAGACGGAGGTTGGCCTCGACCATCTCGGCTTTGGCTTGGACGGCTTTTCGCATCCAGACTTTGAGTTCGTCGTGGGTCTTGAGGAACTGGCCGGTGGACATGCGGCTGAGCAGTTCGAGGTGTTTGAGCCGGCGCTGGGCGTTGTGGATCTGGGTGGTGGTGGCGAGAGTCTTGCGCTGCTGCTGAACCTCTTCGATCTCGTACGCTGCGCCATCGAAATGTTCGCGGACTTCGTTCGCTTTCTCGACGAATTCCTCGAGGACTTTCTGTTTGAAGTAGAACTTGTCGAAAAGCTTCTGGAGCGCCGTGTCGGATTTCCTGAACTCGCGCAGGAGTTTGGCGCGTTCGCGTTGGGTCAATCCGGTTTTGGTTGACTTGGCATAGCGCGCGTCGGCGATGGCGTCGGCCGTGGCGACCTTCTTGCAGAGCTTGGGCAGGGCCCGCATGTACTGGTCGCGGCCGTCAATCTTCTTGTCAATGATGACGCGGTCGAAACGTTCGCGGCCGTTGATGAGGCGCTTGGCGAGCGAGAGGTGTTCCTTGGCGGTGAACCCGAAGTCATTGATGATGGCCTTGACGTTGAGTTCGGCGGTCTCGATGCGCTTGGAGATTTCGACTTCCTGTTCACGGGTGAGCAGCGGCACCTGGCCCATCTGCTTGAGATACATGCGGACGGGGTCGTCGAGGATGTCGAGGCGGGAGTCGGACTTTGGCGGTTCCTTGTCCTCCTCGGACTCGCGTTTGAAACGGTCCACCTCGGAGGCGTCAATGATCTCGATGTCCATGCCCCGCAGGGTGATGATGATCGAATCGAGTTCATCCGCCGAGATCACCTTGTCGGGGAGGACGTCGCTGATGTCGCCATAGGTCAGGTAACCCTGTTCTTTGGCGAGCTTGATCAACTCCTTGATCTTGAGGTTTTTCTCCTCTTGATCGAGGCTGGGCACGGGCTTGGATGAGGATTTCTTGCGGTCTCGTTTCTTGGCCATACGTGAAGACAATTATTCCCGACGCGGCATTATGTGTTCTTAAAAGGCGCGGAAATATTGTCCAACTTCCGGCGCAAGTCAAGGGCGTCTTTCTGCAAGCGCATGACCTCGGACGGGGCGAGTCCGGGCTGCGCCAGTTGGCGTCGAAGCTGCTGCCATTGCTGCTCCAGCCAGCGGCGTTCGAGCGTTCTCAGGCAGCCTGCCGCGATGGCGTTCGGTTCGCCCTTGGGGGCCGGCTGCAGCAACAGGCCGGACACCAAACGGGTTCCCGCTTCGTCGGTTGCATCAAGCAAGGCATTTGGCCCTGTCCACTTCCCGCGTGTGTACAGGTCCAATGCGTGCGCCAGCAGACCGGCGGCCACAGTCTCAGTGAGCCATGCCCGATCAAGACGTTCCGCAGCCATGTCCAGCAGGCGTTCGTCGGCCAAGATCAATTGCAACAGCGCCGTCTCCGCCGGCGAACCGTCGGGACGCGGCGGTTCCACTTCGGGTTCCGCCGTCGCGTCCTGCGGGCGCGGACCATGTCGGGCGAAGTCCTTCATCTTGCGGCGCAACACCTCCTCGCGCACGTCGAGGCAGGCAGCGGTGCGTTGCGCAAACGTCGCCTGCAAGATCGGGTCGCGAATCCGACAAAGCCACGGCGTCATCTGGTCGGCGATCTGAACTTTGCCGCGTTCGGTCTTGGCGTTGTGCTGGCGGGAGAGGCGTTGCAGGAGGAAATCGAAGAAGCCCGGCGCCGCGTCGAGCAACTCCCGCAGTTTGGCCGGCCCATTCTGTTTCAGGAAACTGTCGGGGTCATGTTTTTCCGGCAGCAACGCCACGCGGATGCCGACGCCAAGCTCCCAGAGCTGCTCCGCGTTGCGGACCGCGGCATTCTGTCCGGCCTCGTCGCCGTCGAACATCAGGATGACCTCGTCGGCGTGGCGTTTCAGGATGCGCGCGTGTTGTTCGGTGAACGCCGTGCCTTGCGGCGCGACGACGTTGGCAAACCCGTTCTCGTGGCAGGTGATGGTGTCGAGTTGGCCTTCGCAGACGATGGCAAGTTTCTCGTCGAGGATTGCCTTCTTCGCCTTGTCAAGCGCGAACAGAATCTTGCCCTTCATGAAAATCGGCGTCTCGGGCGAGTTCACATATTTCGGCTGGTCCTTCGCGTCCGTGAGGATTCGTCCGCTGAACGCGACGACGCGGCCCTGTTCGTCGCAAATCGGGAACATCAACCGCCCGCGAAACCGGTCGTAGTATCCGCCGGTGTCGCGTTTCAGGACGAGGCCGGCCGACTCCAGCAGCGCGGCGGAGAACTTCTTTGCCGTGGCTTTCTGGAGGAGTTCGTCCCAAGCGTCGGGCGAGTAACCGAGTTGCCAGCGTTTGACCGTCTCGATGCCGATGCTTCGTTTCTTGAGATACGCCTGTACCGGACTGTCGGTGGGCTGTTTCAACAGATGCTGGTGGAAGAACGCGGCAGCCTGTTCGTGGAGCTTGAACAGAAGCGCCTTCTCATCGCGGCTCGGCGCGCCTTCGACGGCCTCGAACTCCAGCGTGATGCCCGCGCGTTCCGCCAGCCGTCGCACCGCGTCGGTGAACGAGAGGTTCTCATGCTGCATGACGAACTTGAACACGTCGCCGCCGGCGCCGCAGCCGAAGCAGTGCCAGATTTGTTTGACGGGATGAACGTTGAAGCTCGGCGTCTTCTCCTTGTGAAACGGGCAGAGCGCGATGAAGTTCGCGCCGCGGCGTTTGAGCGGAAAGTAGGTTCCGATGACCTCGACGATGTCGTTGGCCGCGCGGACCTGTTCGAGAACGTGGTCGGAGATGAAGCCGGGCACGGCGCCTCTCAACGTCGGCTCTTGTAGCCGTCGGCGGTCGGCTCTTCGCGCCGTTTGATTGGTTCCATGAACCAGGGTTTCTTCGCGTTCTTGTCGTCGAGCGGGGCAGCGAGGGATGGGAAGTGTTGCGTGACGCGGGAGCCGAAACAAGACTCGCGCACGACCTGCTCATGCCAGAATGGACTCCGCAACAACGCCAGCGCGAGACACAGCCAAATCATCAGCACCAGCATCCACACCGGCCCAAGCAACACGCCGCCGGCGTTATCCATCCATGCCGACAAACTGCGTTGGGACGCGCGGAACATGATCTCCCTGGCGGCGAAAATGCCGGGGATGTACACCACCAAACCCATGAGCAGAAAAGCTTGTACGTTTGCCGAGTCGGTATCGACGCCGAAGATGTCATGCAACCACATCCCGACGGTGGGGTAGAGCAACAGCGCCAGTGCCGTCATCACCACCCATGTCGCCACCCGCAACGATGTTCGCACCACTCCGGCCCGGAGGCCGGTGTAGAAACCGGACAACAGCACGACGGCCACGGCATAGTCGTACCAGTTCAACGTAGTCGGTAACTGGGTGGCAGCGGCAATCAAGTTCATGACAGCTCAACAATAGCAAACTCCGCGCCTGATTCTACACAAAATGTTCCGGTTGTGTTCCGGCTACGCCATAATTGCGTTGCCCGCGCCAATGGCCGGGGGTATCCTACCGCTGCCATGGAACCGATTCACGAATTAATGAAGCCGCGCTTGGAAAAGCGCCTCAAACTGTTGGAGAAGGGAATTGACCCCTACGGCGGGCGTTTCGAGGTCACCGACACCGTCGCCGTCGCACGGGCCAACCACAAAGCCGATGACGATATCCGTATCGCGGGACGCGTCACCAGCCATCGGGACATGGGCAAGAGCCTGTTTTGCGACCTGAAGGACTCCACGGGCCGCATCCAGATTTACGTTCAGAAGAAGGTGCTCAACGACGAGCAGTTCGACGTATTCAAACATTTCGTGGACCTCGGCGATATTATCGGCGTGACCGGCAAGCTGTTCACTACGCATGCGGGCGAACTCACGGTGCGCGTCGAGAGTTTTGTCATTCTCAGCAAGGCCATCCGTCCGTTGCCGAAGGAATGGTACGGCATCAAGGATACCGAGACCCGCGTGCGGCAACGCTATCTCGACCTTGTGCTGAACGACAAGGTGCGCGAAACATTCCAGTTGCGCAGCCGGGTCATCACCCAGATTCGCCGGTACCTCGACGAGCGCGGCTTTATGGAGGTCGAGACGCCGATGATGCAACCCATCGCCGGCGGCGCCGCGGCCAAGCCGTTTGCCACGCACCACGAGGCGCTGAACATGGATCTCTTC
>CAZNOK010000259.1:0-5992 GCA_964574605.1 uncultured Verrucomicrobiota bacterium | reverse complement strand
AGGGGACATTCTCACTGTGGTAAGGAAGGGGACATTCTCATCGAGGTTTGACACGGCGCCGAGGCGGAGGTGTAGTGTCGGCTGTCCCAGCCGACCCACTGATCCCAGTGCGCTGTGGACAGCGCACACTACACCAGCACCGCGTGATAGCGTCGGCGCTATTTGTCCAGCGGCACGAACTCGCACCGGCGATTCCGCGACCACGCCGTGTCTTCGTGAGACGGGTCCACGGGGCGGTCCTTGCCGAAACTGATGGTGGACAGACGGCTCGCATCAATCCCCATCCGCTTCAATTCCGCCAGTGCGGCCTGTGCCCGGCGTTCGCCGAGGGCGCGGTTATACTCCGCCGTGCCGCGTTCGTCGCAGTGCCCTTCGATGAGCAACTTCCGGCTGTTGCCCTTCAAGGCTTCCGCCACCTTGCTGAGCTTGGACATCTCGGCGGGTTTGATCTTCGCGCTGTCGTAGTCGAAGTACAACGTCGCGAACTCGTGCTTCTCCAAATCCGCCGACGTCACATCCGGACGCATGCCAGCGCCAGTACCAGCGCCAAGGCCGCCGATCGTAACGCCGCCACCGGGAACGTCAACGCCAGTGACTGACGATGGCGTGGTCGAGCTTCCGCCGGTCTGGCCCGCGGTTCCCACGGGTGGTTTCTTCTTGCAACCGACGAGGCTGAGCGCTGCGACCAGCGCCAAGATCATCGTGTGTGTCAGGACTCTGCTTTGCATATCTGTTTCCTCCTTGTAACTGCTGTTGTTTTGCGCATCCGTGCTACGGTCCCCACGCCGGCTCGGACGCGCCGTCTCCGAACGCAGGCAACTCTAATTGTTCACCTGTTACCACGTCAAGAAGATAGAGCCGCGAACGCCAGTTCCGTGTCTTCGCGAACACCAGCATCCGGCCGTTGGGCGACCACGACGGGTCTTCGTTGTCGCAGCCGTCCGCCACCACGGGACGCGCCTCGCGTTCGCCCGCTGCGACATCCACGTTGCCGATCTGGAATTTGCCGCCGACGCGCGACGTGACCGCGATCATCGGTTTCATCTCCGAGCCGGCCGGCGGATGCGACCACGACGGCTCGGTGTTGTACGAGGGCGACACCGTCAATCGTTCCGGCTCGCCGCCGTCGCGGCTCATCACGTACACCTGCGGACTGCCGCGCTCGTCACTGACAAATGCAATCTGACGGCCATCCGGCGACCATGTCGGCGAGCTTTCCGCGCCGCGCGTATTCGTCAACCGTCGCAAGCCGCTCCCATCCACGCCGATGGTGTACAACTCCGGATTGCCATCCTTGCTCAACGTCAATGCGATTCTCTGCCCATCCGGCGAATACTCGGCGCCGCTGTTCAACCCCGGAAACCGCGCGATGACCTTGCGAGCACCGCTGTGCAGGTTCACTTCGAGAATATCCGGATACATCTGCCAGTAGCTCGTATAAACGATCCGCGTGCCGTCGGGCGACCAACGCGGACGCGCGCAGAGCCGGTCGTTGCTGAACTGGCGCGCGTTGGCGCCGTCGTAATCCATCACCACGAGTTCCTTGTTCTTTCCCTTCTTCAAGATGAAGGCGATCTTTGTCAACGCAGTTCCTCGCTGCCCGGTGATGGCGGCCACGATATCGTTGCTGATGGTGTGCGCCAGCCGGCGCGTGTCGGCGTGGCCGGGATACGCCTTTGACATGAAATTCTTTTTCGTCACCACGTGCGTGACGGAACACTCGACGCTGCCGTCGCTCTTGACGTTGCCCTGCACGACGAACTCCGCCACGTCGGCTTTCGCGAGGCCGAGATAGCCGGACAGTCGCACGTCGTTGGCAACGATCTGCCCGACCGTCGCACTGAAACCGTTCACCGCCACGAGGCGTTTGCCGCCCCCCACCACCACCCGGACTTGCGCGTTCACCACGGCAGCCAGCAACATCATTGCAATAATCAGCAGTCGCATCTTCATCCTTCCAGTTGAAACTCCACGGCAATCTCCGCACAGGAACCTTTGACCAAGGCATCCGGCGGCGGTTCCAGCATGCGCACTTTTCGCGCGGCGGCCACCGCCAGCTCGTCCATCCGCCGGTTGCCCGACGAGCGTTTCAACGCCACGCCGACGATGCTGCCGTCACGCGCAATCTTGACCATCACGACGCTCATTAGCTTGCGGTCGTTCAGCGCCGCGGACTGATCCCACCCCTCATACATCTTGTCGTGGACGTGCTGGTAATAGCGCCAGTTCGGCGAACCCTGTCCGACACCCCAAGGCACGCCGTCGGGCGCGCCGTCCGGTGAACCGAGGGGGCCTTTGCCCTTGCCGCCGCCGGTAGGACGGTTGTCGCCGTAGGGCGTACCGCCTTCCCTGGCGACGCCACCGCCACCGAAACCGCCGATACCGCTGCCGCTGCCGCCTCGGCGCAACGCGTTGAGGAAACCGTTGCGCGATTGCTCGGCGCTGAGGGCGGGTTTTGCGGAAGCGACCTGTGTTGAGGTTGTGTTCCGGCCTTGTTCCGTTTTCGTCGGTTTCGTGGTTTTCGTGTTCGTCGTCTTCACCGGCGTCGTTTTCACCGGTTTCTTTGTCGGCTTCGGGATGGCGATCTCATCGCTCTGATGCGACGGCGACGGTTTAGGCGCCGGCGTCTCGTCGGCTGCGTATGTCTTGGTGCTCGGTGGAGGGGCCGCCTCCGGGACACCTCCACCGCGCGTTGATCCCGCCGGTTCCTTTGGCGGGGTATAAGCTCCTCGTCCGTGACCGGGGCCTTGCGGCAGTTCGCCAAGAATGTCGGCGGGCACGACAAGTTGAACGGGCGTCGAAAACGGCTTTTGGAAATCGGGAAGCCATTGCTCGCCGACAAACAGTCCGCCGACCAACGCGCCGTGCGCGACCAGCGCCACGGTGAAGTTGCGGCGAAGCAGTTTGTTGGGGTCGCTCATCGGTGGCGCTTCGGCGTGTCTTCCTGTGTCATCAGCGCGATGCGGGTGATCTTGGCGGCGTGCAACTCGGTGAGCACCTGCATCACGGCGCCGTAGTTGTTGACTTCGTCCGCCTTGACGAGGACGGTGACCTGCTGGTTCATCCGCGAAATCGCTTTGAGATCCTGGCGAAGTTGCGGGAAGGTTTTCGGAACGTCGTTGAGGTAGATTTTGCCGTGCTTGTCCACCGACAGCGTGCGTGTCTGCTCGCGTTTGATGGTGTCGGTGGTGCCCTTCGGGATGTTGATGTTCATGCCGTACTCGACAACGGGGAAGAAGATCACCACGGCGATGAAAAGCTGGAGGAGCAAATCCACCAGCGGCATGACATTGATCTCCCTGATCTCGTCAAGGTGCCCGTAACGTCGTGTGCGGATGCGGCTCATGTTCAGTTCGTCAGGAAATTGTGTTCGACGGACGCGACAAACTCGTCGGCGAAATCCTCCATCTCCATCGTCTGGTGGCGGACGCGCGCGGCGAGCCAGTTGTAGGCGAACAGCGACGGAATCGCGACGAGCAAGCCGACGACAGTGGCCGCAAGCGCCGCAGAGATGCCGGGCGCGACAGCGCCGAGGCGAACGGTGCCTTGTTGCGCCATCGAGCCGAACACGCTCATGACGCCCCACGCGCTGCCGAGCAAGCCGAGGAACGGCCCGCCTTGCACGGCGGTCGAAAGAATCGGCAGGTGCGCTTCGAGTTTGAGTATCTCGGCGTCAATCGCCCGGCCGAGCGCGTTGCGCAGCGTGCCGATGCTGACCACGCCGCGGTCCGCCACCGCGACTTCCGGCTCCATCGTCAACACGGCCGTCCCGCCGTTGTCCGCGCTCTTGTAGCCGGCGGCGGCTTTGCGTTGCGAGGGGGCATCACCGAGTTGGGAAGAAAGCTCCTCAGCGCCCATGCGGTAGATGTTGTAGAGCGGGCAGTTGGGTGTCTCATAATTGTTGATGAACAGATGGAGCGGATCACGCTCATGACGGAAATGCTTCAAGAACTCCACACCCGTCTTGCGCGCGCGTCTCAACTGTTGCCACTTCGTCAGCATCACCGACCAAGTCAGCGCGGACCCGAAACACAGCAGTCCGACGATCACTTGGCCCTGCAGGTCGGACTGTTGAATGGCATACAACAAGCCCGTTGCGAGCACTACATTCATAGCTACACAAACCTCCTTGGTTTAGGTCGCACAGAACGACCCGCTGCATTTATAGCGACTTTCTGCGCGTAGTCAAAACTTTTTTTATGTATAAGTAAGGCATGACGTTGCCTACTCGAAGGTTCCTAGTGATGGCTGCCATTGTGCTGGCAACGGTGGGCCTCGGCTGGTTCAGCCTGGCGGTGTTGACACCCACGTTCGGAACCGTGGCGCGCTACGACAACCAGCAGCCACCCCTCCGCATCGCGCAACCGGCATCATCACAGGAGGAGGTCGAGAAGATGCTGCGCCTCGCCAAGCTCCACTTCCAAAACATTCAGGATCTCGACAAGACCTACTGGCCGGAACCGAGCCTCATCGAGGAACACAAAGAATGCTGGCTCGTGGCATGGACCCGGAAGATTCCCGTGTATCGTTTCCTCGGCCACGAGGAAGTCCTCCGACACACCGACAAGGCGATGTTCCTCTCCATCACCAAGAGCAACTACGCCGCCCACTTCGGCAAATGGTGCCAGTGACGTTCAATTCTCCAGCCAGAACCGTTGGTTCTTGAAATCAAACGTTGTCCGGTAACGACGCAACACCTCGTTGCCGATCAACATCTGTCCGCCAACCGGTTCCGGACCGACCACAATCGTCCGCCCCGGTACCCCCACCAACGTCGCGCCGCCAAGCGTCGCGCGCTTCACATTGTACGTCGCAGCCAAGCTTGCACCCGCAACGCCGGTCGACGTGCCGACTTTCCCCATGCCCGGCCGCCAGTACCCAAGCTTCGTCGCTTCCGCGCGCGGCAACAGCAAGCCATAATTGCCGCCCGTGTCCACGATGCACGGATACGGTCCCTGACCATCCACCATCAGCGACACACACGGCAAATTGTTCTGCCAGCTCAAAGGCACGTGCGTCACAAACCGATTCGTCCCATCCGTCCTATATGACTCACCGACCCCAAAAACCACCACACCTCGCAGCGAATCCACCGTCAGGTACGATAAGCCTCTGAGCAAGTTCACCCCCAACAGAAAGACACGCGAACTGCCCCAGAACTGTTGAACGCGCATTGCTTGCACGTCGGGGCCGATCATCGTCACCAGCTTCCGCAACTCCAGCCCGCCGACTCGCACCGATGCCGCCAGCGCCGGTTGATTCTCGACCGAACCGCCGATGCCGCGCGCCCCAACCGCACCCAAACCCGCAATCGGAATCAACTCCAAGCTTCGCGCCAGATCGTACCCGCACAAACTCTGGTTGCTCCCGCTGTCCAGCATCAGACGCACGCCATCGTGTCCGTTCACCGTCGCCAATACCACCGGCACAGCGAACTTCCCGCCCGGCTCGAATGGCTTCCCCGTCTCAACACGCGACAACGACACTGTCACCGTTCCTGTCGCGCTGAGTTCGTTCACACCTCGCAACATCGTCGCGCTGCCCTGCCGCCACACGCCGATCCCCAGCGACTCCGGCGACTGCGCTTTCTTCTGCAACTCCGCCAACTGCGTCGAACTCAGCGACGGCGTCGCAAACTCCGGCCTGCTCGCGCAACCGGCCAACGCCAGCAACGCCACTGCAAACAACCACTTCATATTCCGAGGAACTTCACATCCACCGGCACCTTCACCGCCTCGCCCGCTTCGCCTTCCAGCGTCATCGCGTTGTCGCCCACTCGGATGTTAGCGACGCGCTCAAAATGTTTTCCAATTGGCGCCACGCCCATTATGTACCGCACCATCGTCGGTTTCTCTGCGCTCAACACCTGATGCGTCTTGTAACCGAGCGCCGTCAACGGATTCGGCTCCGCCGACTCCGCCAGCCCGTAATGGAACCACGCCGTGACATCCTCGACGCCCATCACGTTCACATGACGCCCATTCCACGGCGG
>CAZNOK010000258.1:0-6156 GCA_964574605.1 uncultured Verrucomicrobiota bacterium | reverse complement strand
TGGTGGGACACGCCGGCGGGACGGCTCCTGGAGATTCCGGTAACGACGCTGCCGGTGTTGCGGACGCCGATTCATCTCAGTTACCTCTACGCGCTCGCGGTGCAATCGCCAGCGGCGGCGCTGGCTTACTTCCGAGGGGCGTTATGGCTGTGCCGGCGGTGCGGCGTGTCGCCGTCGCTGTTGTTGCACCCGACGGATTTCTTGGGTGTCGAGGATGGCTTTGGGCTGTCCTATATTCCCGGCATGAACCTTCCTTTGCAGGCCAAGCTCGCATTCACAACGGTTGTGTTCGATGTGTTTCGGGAATCATTCCCAATCGTTACGTTGCAGGCGCAAGCCCGGCAACTGGCGGGCGTCAACGGGCTGAGGGTGATCAAACCGAACTTCGAGAGGACTGAATGAAGAACATTTTGTTGATTCTTTGTTTTGCCGTCATCGGCTGCAAACCCAACGATCCGCTTCATCAGGCAGCACAAGGGCTGATGAAGACGCACTACCTGATTGACTACGAGTACTCGCTGGATCGCGAAGCGTTGGTTGGCACGATGGGACACTTGGTGGTGTTGAATCCGGGATCTCGTACCGCCGAGTTGAAAGTCACCGCGTTTTTTGAGGACCGCGAGCCGGTGCAGTTCAAACTCAAGGCCGCCCCGCGCGCGAGTAGCGAATCGAGCTTCGCGAACTGGCCCGTCCAACCCGGTGTGCGTTTCGCTCTCCGCGTCGAGAGCAGTGAGCCGGTTGTCTGTCAGGCCACTGTTGGCTGGACCAACACCGGCAACAACTACAAGCCCGGCGCCCGGACCCGTTCGCCGCGCGGCGTGCGCGAAGCAGCCAAGTCATACATGTCGCTCACAACGTTGGCGGAACATTGGTATCTGGCCGACGGCATCGTGATTGACCAGCCCGCCGACTTGTGGATTCGGGAATCAGAATGGGCACTCGTGTTGAATCCATTTGATGAACCTGCCCGCGTGAGCATGACATTGTTCCGTGGCGGGAAACTGCGCGAACATCTCGTCGAAGTCGCCCCCCGCCGCTTGAAACGGGTGTTCATGGACGAGATTGTCGAGCGCAACCGCCACTACGGTGTGCGCTTCAGCAGCGACCATCCCGTGGCGGCGCAATGGTTGCGCGCGGTGTACTGGTATGATTCGCCGGAAATCATGGCGTTCTGGTCGGTGCCCTGCGTGCCGTTGGTTCAAGAAACAAAATGAATGTGATTCTCCGCATACTGTTGCCGGCGCTGGTTCTGACGCTGTTGAACAGTGTCAAGCCGATGACTGCGGATGATCCATCTTACTATTTTCACGCGCAGCAGTTTGCCCGCGCTCCGTTGCGTCCGTATTCAGGCGAGTTGTGGTATGCCAAGCGCTTGGGACCGGCCATCGAGAATGTTGCGCCACCGGTGCTGCCGTATTGGCTGGCGTTGGGAATGACCTTTGTGGGTGACAATTTGTTTTTGCTCAAGCTCTGGCTGTTTCCGTTCGCCGCGATTCTTGCATGCACGCTGTATGATCTCTTCCGACGGTTTGCTCCCGGAATCGAGATGCATTTGCTGTGGCTGACGATGTTGTCGGCTTCCGTTTTGCCCAGCTTCGATTTCATGATTGATGTGCCTGCTCTCGCTTTGGGGCTGCTGGCGATCGCGGCGTTCCTGCGAGCGGCGGACGCTTCTTCTGTTCGGCTGGCTATTGTGGCGGGCCTCGTTGCGGGATTGGCCGTGCAAACGAAATTCAATGCCATCACCGCCTCATGGGCCATCTTCATGTACGGCCTCATTTTCCGCCGGGAACGGCTGGCGTTGATTGCTGTCCTCGTGGCCGCAGGAGTGTTTGTCGCGTGGGAGGGGTTTGTGTGCTCAATCCATGGGACCTCGCAGTTCTTCATCCTGTTTTTCCGTGATTCGCATTTTGAGGAGGGAGGTGCGCGGAATCTTTTCAAGTCATTGTTTCGAATCAACGGCCAAGTGGCGGCTGCGTTGATCCCACTGGGTGTGCTGGCGATGGGGGGCCGTCCGTGGAGGACCGTGACGGCCATGGCTGCCGTCGCGATTGCCTTGGGTTTTCTCGCGGCGCTGCCCAGCATGAGGGTGTGGAAACTCAGCACGACGTCACTCGGCGTGTCGTTGTTCGCAACAGTTGGGTTGGTTGGCTGGCATCTTCGACGGGACCGCAACACGCAGTTCCTGTTGGCGTGGTTGGCGGTTGAGGTGGGGCTGTCCTTTGCGCTCTCACCGTATCCCGCTGCGCGTCGTTACCTTTGGATGATTGTGGTCATGACGCTGTTGCTGGGACGTCGGATCGGGCTGGGCACTCCACCTGCGCCGGCGTTGTTGCGGGGCGTGACGGTGTTCGGAGTGATCTGGGGACTGGGAATCTGGACGGCCGGACTCCTGGATAGCTTGCAGGAGGTGTCCGTTACGCATCGCGCGCTGGCGCATGTTCGCAAACAGGACCCCACCGGCACTGTCTGGTATCTTGCCGACAATTGGAAAGCCACGCAATACGAAGCGCCGCGAGCCGGCTTGGTGCCGGTGTGGCACGGCCGCTCACTGCTGAAGGCCGGCGATTGGTTGGTGCGGGATTACGATCACCAGATTGAACAACACGGCATTGACAAATCCCGGATCGAGACCATCGAAGTGTACATGGACACCAGTCCGTTTCCCCTTACGATCTTGCCGGACTACTTCGGCGGCAAGTATCCGATCCGTCATCGCCCGGGTTGGGTGATCGGCGTGTTGTATCGGATTCGATCCGACTTTGTCCCGAAACCCCGGTCAAGCGCATGTGAATGAAAACAAAACTCAAAGTCCTTAGCGTCATTGGGACACGCCCCGAAGCCGTCAAGATGGCGCCGGTCATCCGTGAATTGGCGCGGCGCGCCGGCCGGGTCGAGTCGCTTGTCGTGGCCACCGCTCAACACCGCGAGATGCTCGACCAGACGCTTGAGGTGTTCCGAATCGTTCCCGACATTGACCTCGATATCATGCGGCCCCGGCAGTCGCTGGAGCGGGTCACCTCCGCCGTCCTGAAGGGGATGGAAAAGGTGTTGCGTGAGAACAAACCTGACGTGTTGCTGGTGCAAGGCGACACGACCACCGCCTTTGCCGCCGCCCTCGCGGCGTTCCATGCGAAGGTGGCCATCGGTCACGTCGAGGCCGGACTGCGCAGTTTCGATTTCTGGAATCCGTATCCGGAGGAGATGAATCGCCGGCTGGTTGATGCGATGGCGGATTGGTGTTTCGCGCCGACCGCGCGCGCGCGCGACAATCTCCGGAAGGAAGGCGTTCCCAGCAACAGGGTTTTCGTGACGGGCAACACTGTCGTGGATGCCGTGCGTTACGCTTTGAAGAAGCCATTTCGAGCGCGCGACTGCCCGATTGCCGGGCGGGGGCGTTTGCTGCTGGTCACAGCGCACCGTCGGGAGAACTGGGATCAACCGCTCTCCAACATTTGCGATGCCCTTCGAGAACTCGTTGAGGAATTTGCGGATCTCCAGATTGTCTATCCCGTTCACTTGAATCCGAGAGTCCGCCGAACGGTGATGGCGAGGTTGAAGAAAGTGCCGCGTGTTCACCTGATCGAGCCGGTGGATTACCTCGCCTTGTTGCGCCTGATGAAGCGCGCGCACCTGATTCTTACCGACTCCGGCGGCATTCAGGAAGAAGCGCCGACGTTCGGGAAACCGGTGCTGGTGATGCGCAAGGTCACGGAGCGGCCCGAAGCCGTTGAGGCCGGCGCGGCGATTGTGGTGGGAACCGATTGTAACCGAATTGTCTCGGCGACAAGGCGGCTGCTGACTGACGCATCCGCCTATCGTCGCATGATTGCCACCGCCAACCCCTACGGCGACGGCCAAGCTGCCCGTCGGATTGTGGAAATTCTTCTCCGCTGAACTTACGGTTTTGGCGGGGGACCGAGGTCGTTGCCAAGCCGTCGCATGGCCTCGATCTCGCCGACCAACAGCAAATCGTCGAAGTAGCGCACCATGCGTTGCTCCGTCGCCATGTCAATGCGACGTTCCATTTCCTGAATCAAATCGCCCAGCGCTGTGCGGCGCGCCCCCAATTCATCGAGCCGCGCCATTTTCGCCGGCGTGTCCTTTTGTTTGTCCCACATCGCGCTCTCCAACGATTGCCCGGCCAGTTCCGTCACCAGAAACGTCGGGCTGGCCTGCATCGCCTTGGCGGTATCGAGCAGGAACTGCTGGACGTATCCGTCGTGCTTGCCCCGGCGAAGGTCCTGCGCCATCTGGACGGCGTGGAGTTTCGGCAGGAACCCGATGCGCCGCGCCGCGTATTTCGAGTAGCCGACAGTCTCCAGCATTCGGATTCGCGCGCGCGCCGCGCCGCCGGAACAATCCCGGAACACGGGGCCGGCGCCGGTCGGCTCGAAACGGTCGGCCTCGCCCTGCGCGCGGAGCACCCAAAGCTCGGCAAGCCACGTGGCACTGTTGGTTTCTGCGCGACGCTGGCAGTAGTCGAGCCACTGCAACGCCAGCTTGTCCTGGCGTTCCATCGCCGCAGCGCACGCGAACCGCAGCGCGACGGCGGTGTTGGTGCCGCTGCCGGCGAGCGCGGTCTCGAAGTGGGCGCGTCGTTGTTTCCAGTCGGTGAGCAGTTCGGCGGCGCCCCACTGGAGTTCCCAGTCGGCACGGTGTTTCTTCGCTGCGTCGAGGACGCGCGACGGTTCGACCTGCATCAGGCGGCTGGTCATTTCCGATTGCCACTGGCGTGATTCCCGGCGGGCGCGGTCGGCTTCGCGAAAATCCTCAAAGGTCGGCAGCCCCGCTGCCAATACGATGACCAACGCCAGACTCACGCGCCTTGTCTCTTGGCGATCAACAGGTCGCGGATGGCTTTCGGGTTCGGCAATCCCTGCAGCGTCTCATCGGCCTCGACCGTCGCGGCGGTGGAGATGGTGAGGTTGCCAATGCCAACCATCCGTCCCCAAAAACTTTGATCCACGTCAATGGAACGAATGTCGCGGATGAAGTATTCCTGGTAGCTCTTGGTGAAGAGACCTTTTTCGATCGAGACGCGGTCTTCGTAAATGCGTAGCACCTCTGATTTTCGCCGGAACCACGCGATGAGCAGCGGCACGAGCAGCCATGCGAACACGAGATGCCAGAAATATGCCCACCACGATGATCGTGCTTCGAGCAGAAGTTTGTTGCTTGGCGGGGTTTTCTTCGCGCCGACGGGGTAACCGCAGGACGGACAGGCTGTCGCCTCGGTGGAGACCTGTCCTTTGCATTCGGGACATTGGATGAGAGCCATGACGGCACGGAGTGTAGCATTCCTTCTTGCGAACGGCAATGCCGTGCGGTATTTCTCCAACGTGCCCAAAACCATCTCTGTCGGCAAACTGAAACTCGGCGGCGCGCGCGCGCCGTTGTTCGTCATCGCCGGGCCGTGCGTCATCGAGAGCGAGCGGCTCGTGCTGGAAACCGCCGAGGAACTCGCCTCGACCTGTGCCGAGCTGGCGTTGCCGTTCATCTTCAAATCGTCCTTCGACAAAGCCAACCGCACCGCCGGCGACAGTTTTCGCGGTCCCGGCCTGAAACGCGGCCTCGCCATCCTCGCCAAGGTCAAGCGGCAGTTCGGCGTGCCGGTGTTGACCGACGTTCACGAGACGGCGCAGGTGGCGCCGGCGGCGCAGGTGCTGGACTGCCTGCAGTTGCCGGCGTTCCTGTGCCGCCAGACGGACCTGCTGGTCGCCGCGGGGCGCAGCGGGCGCTGCGTGAACGTCAAGAAGGGCCAGTTCGTCGCGCCGTGGGACATGAAGGCCGCGGTGGAGAAGATCGCCTCCACGGGCAACCGCCAGGTGCTGCTGACGGAACGCGGCACGTGCTTCGGCTACAACCGGCTGGTCAGCGACCTGCGGTCGATTCCGGTGATGCGGCAGTGGGCCCCGGTGGTCTTCGACGCGACGCACAGCGTGCAGGAGCCCGGCGGGCTGGGCCACGCCTCCGGCGGCGAGAGGCAGTACGTGGAACTGCTGGCGAAGGCGGCGATGGCGGCCGGGGCCGACGCGCTGTTCCTGGAGGTCCATCCCGACCCGCCGGGCGCGCTGTCGGACGCGGCCTCGCAGATCTACCTCGACGAGGCCGAAACGCTGCTGCGCCGCTGCGCGGGCGTGCGCAGCAGCCCGC
>CAZNOK010000257.1:0-6168 GCA_964574605.1 uncultured Verrucomicrobiota bacterium | reverse complement strand
TTGAGACGCTCGACCCCGGGGAAACCGACATCGGAACCGTCGTGGCCAAGCTCAATGAGTTGATCAATGCGCTGAAGAGGTAGGAGGTTCGGAGGTTCAGAGGTTCAAAGGTTCAGAGGTTCAACGTTGGTGCAACCTCTGTTCGGCGCAGGTCTCTGACCGCGCCGCAGGGTTGGTCAGACGTGTGCGCGGTCGGGAGACCCGCGCACAACAGAGAACGGTGAACCTAGCCGGAACAACTCCGGAACATTACAGCAGTTTTTTCAGTTCGAGCTTGGCGATTTTCCCAGTGGCGGTGCGGGGCAGCTTGTCGAGGATGTGAACCTCGCGGGGAAGCTTGTACTCGGCAATGCGTTCGTGGCAGAACTGAAGTATCTCTTTCGCGCTGAGCGTGGCACCGGGAGCGGCACTGACAAAAGCGACAGGCAGTTCGCCTTTGCGGTCGGGATTGCGTCCAATGACGGCGGCTTCGGCGACGCCGGGGGATTGGTAGAGGACTTCCTCGATCTCGCGCGGGTAAACGTTCATGCCGTGAACCAACAGCATCTCCTTTTTCCTGTCCACGATGTAGATGTAGCCGTCGCTGTCCATCGTGCCCATGTCGCCGGTGTGAAGCCAGCCGTTGCGGAGCGTGGCGGCGTTCTCCTCGGGCTGGTTCCAGTAACCAGTCATAACGTTGGGGCCGCGGACGACGATTTCGCCAACGGTGTCCACGGGTAACTCGACGTCGTTGTCGTCGAAGATTTTGACTTTGACGTCGGGAATGGCGAGGCCGACGGAACCGGGTTTGCGGACGCCGCGGATGGGATTGAAGGAGACAACGGGCGTAGCTTCGCTGAGGCCGTAGCCTTCGAGGAGCGGGAAACGGAATTTGCCGCTGAATTTCTCCAGCGTTTCGCGGGGCAGGGGAGCGGCGCCGGAGACGGCAAGGCGGAGGTTCAGCAGCCAATGGACGTAGAAGGGGACATGAGCGTGGACCATCGCTTGGAACAGTTGCGGGATGCCGAGAAGAATCGTGGCGCGCGCGCGGATGATCTCCTTGATGGCATTGTGGAATGGCTGGACGGATTTGATGAGGACGATGGCGGCGCCGATGGAGAGTGGCGTGAAAATGGAGACGGTAAGCATGAAACTGTGAAACATCGGCAGCAACAACGTCAGGCGGTCGTTCTCGGTCTTTTCGAGGCAGCGGACGCAACTGCTGACGTTGGCGGCGAAGTTGCGGTGCGTGAGCATCGCACCCTTGGATTTGCCGGTGGTGCCGGAGGTGTAAATGATGACGGCAAGCTCGTGGAGCTGCGGCTCGACGAATCGCGGAGTGGTTGTGGCTGGTTGATCGAGGTCGCGGAGCGCGAGTAGGGGCGACGCATGCGTCGCCCCTACAGCCTTGGCAGCAACTTCGTGAAGGTCGTCGTCGCTGATGAGGATGCCGAGTTGGCAGTCATCAACGATGTGCTGGACTTCCGGCGCCTTGAGGAAGGTGTTGATGGGAACGGCAACGGCCCCGCTCTTGAGGATGGCGTAGAGCGCGTAGATGAATTCAGGCCGATTCTTGACGAAGAGACCGATCCGGTCGCCGGGACGGAAGGTCGCGCGGGCTTGGAGGTTGGCGGCAAAGCGGGCGATGTGGGCCGCGACTTCGCCGTACCGGATGCGGTCGTCGCCCCAATAGATGGCAATGCGCTTGGGCTTGGCGCTGGCAACGGCGTCGAACTGTGCGAGGACTGTCTGCACGCTCACCAGAGTGCGGATTTCTGTTCAGCAACGACTTGCTGGTTCTGCCAAAGGGTGACCCGCCATGCGGAGACTCTGCCACCCTTGCGAAAATCATCCCCGGCGACAGTGAAGTCGTAAAACCGTTTCGTAGTCGGGACGTAGGACTTGGCGAAGAGTTCGTTCGGGATGTGAACCTGGCGGTATTCGAACTTGACCAGCGTGATGTTGGCGCCGGCCCAGACAACGTAGAAGTCGTCGCGCTGTTCGGGGAGGGTGTATCCCTTGACGCGTGTGTTGCGCGTGACTTCCATGATGCGCGGTTGTTGCGACTGTTGTCCGACAGTGGTGCAACCCACGACCAGCGCGAGTGTGCCCGATAATATCCAACGATGACAGTAGTTCATTTGATGTTGCCCTCGATCAATAGCGTAATTTCACCTTTGACGGCGCGGTTCTCAAGACTTTTCCGCAGGAGACTGATGCGGTCGCGGAAAATCTGCTCGAATTTCTTGGTCAGCTCGCGGGCGAGAACGGCGCGGCGGTCGCCGAACAGTTCTTCCATGTCGGCAAGGGTTTTGTGGATGCGGTGAGGTGATTCGAAGAAGGCGAGCGTGTAGGGCAGGGGAGCCAACTCGGCAAGGACACGGCGGCGTTGGGCGGATTTATGCGGAAGAAAACCGTAAAAGAGAAATGGTTCGACAGGCAATCCGGAGGCCGCCAGCGCGGTGGTCAACGCCGAGGGGCCGGGGATGACTTCGACGGGAATGGCAGCGTCAAGCGCCGCGCGCAGGAGACGGAGGCCGGGATCGGAAAGCGTCGGCATGCCGGCATCGGAGACGAGAGCGATGTGTTGGCCGTTGCGAAGGCGTTCGAGAAGTTCGGCGGCGCGGCTGGCTTCGTTGAATTCGTGGTAGCTGAGAAGCGGTTTGCGGATGTCGTGGCGACCGAGCAACGTGGCCGTGCGGCGCGTGTCCTCGGCGGCAATGAGGTCGGCTTCGCGCAGCACGCGCAGGGCGCGGAGCGTGATGTCTTCGAGGTTGCCAATCGGGGTCGCCACGAGGAAAAGTTTGCCGGAAACGGTCATGTGAGGCAGTGTAGAAGGCGGGGCTGAAAAACTCAAGCGCCCGATTCCTTGACCGAATAGGTGTGCGCTGTTATTAGTGAACGCCGATAATGAAAGAAGAAGAACATGCCTGAATTACGAAAAGACCCCATTGTGGGTCGTTGGGTGATCGTCGCGACGGAGCGTGGGAAACGTCCGAGTGAATTTCTGCCGCAAGCGGCGGAGACGATTGACCCGAGCAAAGACCCGTTTGCCGAGGGGAACGAACACCTGACGCCCGCAGAAGTGTATGTTGTGCGGAAACCGGGGGGCAAGCCGAACGGCCCCGGCTGGCAGGTGCGTGTCGTGCCGAATCGGTTTCCCGCGTTGCGGATCGAGGGGGACTTGGACAAGGAACCGAGCGGCATTTACGACCGAATGAACGGCATTGGGGCGCACGAGGTCATCATCGAGTCGCCGGATCCGAATTTGCCGCTGGAGCAACAACCGATCGAGGGAGTCGCGCGCGTGCTGGAAGCCTATCGGGTGCGCATGGCGGATTTGTTCCGGGACAAACGGTTGCGCTACATCCTCATCTTCAAGAACCATGGACGACAAGCGGGCGCATCGTTGCCGCATCCGCATTCGCAGTTGATCGCGACCCCCGTGACGCCGAATCACGTGAAGGAAAAGCTGGAAGGCGCGATGGGATATTTCGCGTACAAAGACCGCTCGGTCTATGAGGACGTGTTGCGCCAGGAAGTCCGCGAGGGCGTGCGCCTTGTCTATGAAAACGATGGGTTTGTGGCGTTCTGTCCGTTTGCATCGCGCTTTCCGTTCGAGGTCACCGTCATGCCGCGCCGTCAATCGGCGGATTACCACACGATTCAACCGCTTGAGATCCTGCAGTTGGCCGACGCCATGAAGGTAACGCTCCTGAAACTCAGCAAGGCGCTAAATCAACCGCAGTACAACTACATCGTGCACACCGCGCCGGCCCGGCGGCCGCGGCAGGGATATTGGACGACGATTGACATGGATTTTCGGTGGCACATCGAAATCCTGCCGCGACTGACGTTGATCGCGGGATTCGAGGTCGGCTCCGGCTTTTACATCAATCCGACTCCGCCCGAGGAAGCGGCGAAATACCTGCGCGACATCACCGTTTGAACTGACCAAGGGAGCCCCGACACCGATGGACGTTGCGTTCTTGTGGCACATGCACCAGCCACATTACGTGGACAGCGCGCAGGGCGCGGTGTTGCTGCCGTGGGTGCGGATGCACGCCATGAAGGGCTACCTCGACATGATCTGGCTGGTCGAACAATACCCGGAGTTCCGCTGCGCGTTCAATCTCACTCCCGTGTTGCTGCGGCAAATCGAGCAGCTCGCCAACAACGAAGTGCGCGACCCGTGGCTTGAGCTTGCCAATACACCGGCCGCCGAACTCGCGACGCAACAGAAGTGCGCCTTGCTGGAACATCATTTCAAGGCGAACTGGGACAACATGATCAAGCCGCATGCCCGGTACTGGTTGTTGCTGCAACAGCGCGGCACCCGGGTCGAACGAGCGAATCTTGCCCGCATCGCCGGCAGTTTCAACGAAGAGGACTGGCGAGACCTACAGATCTGGTTTCACTTGGCATGGTTCGGATACGCGGCGGCGCGGCTTTATCCAGAGATCGTCGCGCTGAAACAGAAGGGCCGCAATTTCACCGAGCAAGATAAACAGACGGTCTTTGACTGCGAGCAGCAAGTGCTGCGAACTGTCGTCGGGCGCTACAAGGCTGCCGCGGACCGCGGCCAGATCGAAATCTGCACCTCGCCATTCTATCATCCGATCCTGCCGTTGCTCTGCAACAACGGGTTTGCGCGCCGTTCGATGCCCGGCTGCCGCTTGCCTCCGCCGTTTGTTCATCCGGAAGACGCGCGTGCCCAGTTGGAACTGGCGCGCGAATACCACAGGCAACTTTTTGGCGCGCCCCCATGCGGTGTCTGGCCCTCGGAGGGTTCTGTTTGTCCAGAACTAATCCCGTTGCTGGGCGAACTCGGCTTTGAGTGGTTCGCCACCGACGAGGAAATCCTCTGGCGCAGTCTCCCCAACGGACACACTCCCGAGCGCGGCTTTCTCTATCAAGGATTCCAAGTGGAGCAGGGGACATCCAAGATGAACGCCGCTTTCCGCGATTGCTCGCTCAGTGACTTCATTGGCTTCACCGCTGCCCATAACCCACCTCGCCAAGCGGCAGACCTGTTGGTCGCGCAAATTGAAGGAATTACCCACAAGAGCGACGACGGCTTCTGCCCAATCATCTTGGATGGTGAAAACGCTTGGGAACACTTTCCCGATGGCGGCGAAACGTTCCTGCGGTCGCTCTACGAACGGCTCGTTGCGCATCCCAATCTCCGATCCGCGACCTTCCATCAACATTTCCAATCGGGACCGCCGCGAACCACGCTCTGCAACTTGTACACCGGCTCGTGGATCAACGCCGACTTCCACATCTGGATCGGCGACCTTGAAGACAACCGCGCGTGGCAGTTGCTCGGTGAAGCCCGCGCCTTTTTGGACGTGCAGAACGTGACGCCACAGCTTCGGCAACAAGCCTTGAATGAAATCTATGCGGCAGAAGGCAGCGATTGGTTTTGGTGGTATGGCGATCAGTTCGTGACAGAGGACGACCTAGTATTCGACGAACTGTTCCGGGTACACCTGCAAAATGTTTATCGCTTGCTCGGCGCACCGGTCCCAGCCGGACTGAAGACGCATATCTGTCGCTCTGAATTGCCACCTGCAACTCACAGTCCCACGGCATCCATCACACCGTCAATTGACGGAAGAGTCACGTCATTCTACGAGTGGATGGGCGCAGGCCTGTACGAGTCAGGACAAGGCATGGCGGCCATGTATCACAGTCAGCGTGTGGTTAAGGCTCTTCATTTTGGTTTTGACGCGACGAATCTGTATTTTCGCGTGGATCTCGAAGCAGGATCGAAATGGCCGCCCGATTCAGTGTTGCGGGTCAACTTTGTCCAACCAACATCACGCTTGCTGGAGATCGCACCAATCGAGCGTGGCCGTTGCGTAGCGGTGCTGCATAGTCCTGACGGAAACCCAGCCGAGTCATATCAGATGGAGCAGGTGGCATTTCAAGAGATTATCGAGGTGCAGATTCCACTGGGCAGACTCGAATGGCACCCAAGACAGCAGGCCGGCTTCTTCATAGAGCTTGTTGCGGGGAATGTGGTGCTGGAACGGCATCCAGAGACAGCCACGATAATTCTGCAGATGCCGAGTGCCGACTCACAGTCCGCGAGTTGGGATCTTTAGGGTACCCACAGAGCGATCCTACAGCAAAAGCAGCTAAACCCAGTGCAACTGTAAGACATAATGCATCTTGTGCGACACG
>CAZNOK010000256.1:0-6269 GCA_964574605.1 uncultured Verrucomicrobiota bacterium | reverse complement strand
TGAAAACAATCATCATTGCTCTGTTTGCCGCCGCTGCCATTCCCAACCAACCGATCGCCACGAAAGGCAAGCTGCTGTTGAGCGACGACTTTCAGCGCGTTGACCTCGGCGAATGGAAGTCGCTGATCCCGACCTTTACAGTTCAAGGAGGCGTCTTGAAGGGCGTGCAAACGCGCGATGACCACGGCGCGGTGGGTCGCGTGTACCGGCCGATGAAGGATGTGGTGGTCGAGTTCCGATTCCAACTCGATGGCTCGACGGGATTCAATGCGGTGTTTGATGACCAGAAGTTCAAAGGCTCCCACGCCGGCCACATCTGCCGTGTGGCGTTTGCGCCAAAACAGGTTCGCCTCGGCGATGACAAGGAAGGCGCGATGCGCAATGACATTTTCGAGATGAAGAAGAATCCCGCTCGCAAGGCGGAGGCCGATAAGCTGCTGCAAGGGCGCGGCTCGTCTGCGCCTATCAACATCGAGCAGAAGAAATGGTATCAGGTCATAATCGAGGTCGCCGGTGACCAGATGCGCGTTTGTCTCGACGGCAAACCGGTCGGTTATCTCAAGTCGCCGGGCATCGCCCACGAAACGAAGAGCAGTTTCCACTTCACCGTCAGCGGCAAAGGCGTCCTCTTCGATGATGTCCGTATTTGGAGTGTAAAATGAGAACATTACTTTTCGCGTTCAGTCTCAGTTGTGGCATAGCCATTCTGGCTGCTGAAAAGCCGAATTTCATCGTCATCAACATTGACGACATGGGATACGCCGACATCGGACCGTTCGGATCGAAGCTGAATCGCACGCCGCACCTCGACCGCATGGCGAAGGAAGGATGCAAGCTCACTTCGTATTACGCCGCCCCCTCCTGCTCGCCGTCGCGCGCAGCGTTGATGACCGGCTGTTACCCGAAGCGCGTGTTGCCGATTCCGGGCGTGCTCTTCCCGGCGGCAGCCGTGGGCTTGAACCTGAAATCGCCGACCATTGCGGAGGTGCTCAAACCAGCCGGCTACACGACCGGCTGCATCGGGAAATGGCATCTGGGCGATCAGCCGCCGTTCCTGCCGACGCGCCGCGGTTTCGACTACTACCTTGGCATTCCCTATTCCAACGACATGGGCCTTGCGTCGGAAGGTTCCAAGAGCAGTCTCGGTGACAAACTTCCAGAGCCTAGACTCACCAACCTCACCGGCAACGACGAGGCTGGCTTGCGCGGGATGAGCCAGCCGCCTTTGCCATTGTTGGAGAACGAGAAAGTCATCGCGCGCGTGAAACAGGATGAACAACAAGGCATCGTCGAGCGATACACCACGGCGGCGGTCAAATTCATCAAGGCGAACCGCAACAAATCCTTTTTCCTCTACCTGCCGCACAACGCTGTCCACTTCCCGATTTATCCCGGCAAGAAATGGGCCGGCAAATCGCCGAACGGCATCTACTCCGACTGGGTCGAGGAAGTGGACTGGAGCGTCGGTCAGGTGCTCGACACGTTGCGCGAACTGAAACTCGACAAGAAGACGCTGGTCATCTTCACCTCCGACAACGGCGGCACGCAGCGCGCCGTCAACGCGCCGTTGCGCGGTTTCAAAGGCAGCACGTGGGAAGGCGGCATGCGCGAGCCAACCATCGCGTGGTGGCCCGGCAAAGTTCCCGCCGGCACGACATGCGACGCCATCACCGGCATGATTGACATCCTGCCGACTCTCGCCGCGCTCGCCGGCGCGAAGCTGCCCAATAGCAAAATTGACGGCGTCAACATCTGGCCGCATCTCTGCGGCAAAGCCGACGGGAAGCCGGCGCACGAGACGTTCTACTACTATCGCGGCCTGAAACTCGAAGCCATCCGCCACGGTCCGTGGAAGCTTCGTTTCGCCTCGGCAGCCGATCCGGCGGCCAAAGGTGGGGGGAAGAAACGCCCGAAAGCGCAACCCAATAGCGACCAGCTCTACAACCTCGCCACTGACATTGGCGAAACGACCGATGTTGCCGCCGCGAATCCAGAGATCGTGAAGAAACTCCAAGCCATCGCCACCGCCATGGAAAACGATCTCGGCACCAAAGACACCGGCCCCGGCTGTCGCGAGTTGGGGCGTGTGACCAATCCGCAGCCGCTCATCCCTCACGACCACAAGTAAGGAAGACATAATCATGCGACGCATTCTGCCCGTCATCCTCGGCGCGCTGGCATTTACCAGCGCCTTCGCAGCCAAGCCGAACATCATCTTCATCCTCGCCGACGACATCGGCTACGGCGACCTCTCCTGTTACGGCGCGAAACACGCGCAGACGCCGAATCTCGACAAGCTCGCTGCGGCAGGCTGCAAGTTTACCGACTCGCATTCGCCCGCCTCGACCTGCACGCCGACGCGCCGCGCGTTCCTGACCGGCGCCTACTCGTGGCGGCAACAGCCCGGCTCCGGCATCGCGCCGGGCGACGCGCCGTTGAGCATCCCGCCGGGCACGCCGACGGTCGCGTCGTTGCTGAAATCCGCCGGCTACCGCACCGGCGTCGTCGGCAAATGGCACCTCGGCCTCGGTCCCGAGGGCGGCCCTGACTGGAACGCCGACATCAAACCCGGCCCGCTCGAAATCGGTTTCGACTACGCCTTCATCATGCCGGCCACGGGCGACCGCGTGCCGACGGTTTATGTCGAGAATCACCGGATTGTCGGCCTCGATCCCGCCGACCCGATCACCGTCAACTACAAACAAAAAGTCGGTGCCGAGCCGACCGGCAAGGAGAACCCCGAACTGCTGAAGCTCAAACACACCCACGGCCACGACATGACCATCGTCAACGGCGTCGGCCGCATCGGCTGGATGACCGGCGGCAAGGCTGCGCATTGGAAGGACGAAGACATGGCCGATACTTACGTGAAGAAAGCCGTCGCGTTCATCGAGCGGAGCAAGGACAAGCCGTTCTTCCTTTACTTCGCCAGCCAGAACGTCCACGTCCCGCGCGTCCCGCATCCGCGCTTCAAAGGCACCAGCCCTTCCGGCACGCGCGGGGATTCCATTCACGAACTCGATGCCGCGGTCGGCGAACTGCTCGCCACGCTCGACCGCCTGAAACTCGCCGACAACGCGCTGGTCATCTTCACCAGCGACAACGGCGGTGTCATGGACGACGGCTACGAGGATGTCGGCAAGTTCGACTATCATCCGAACGCGCCGTTGCGCGGCACCAAGGGCACGCTTTTCGAGGGCGGCACCCGCGTTCCGTTCATCGCGCGCTGGCCCGGCGCGATCAAACCCGGCTCGAGCAGCGACGCGTTGTTTGCGCACCTCGACATGCCCGCCACCTTTGCGGCCATTGCCGGCGCGAAAATCCCGGCCGGCGGTTGTCCCGACAGCATCAATGTCCTGTCCGCCCTCCTTGGCCGGTCCAAGACCGGCCGCGCGGATTTCGTTTCCCACGTCGGCGGCATCAAAGGTCCGTTCGCCGTGCGCAGCGGGCAGTGGAAGTTCATCCAGGCTGGCAGCGGCGGCTACGGCAAAGCCGCCAAGGGCGAAGCCAAGAAACCACAGCCGCAACTCTACAATCTCGCCAACGACCTTGCCGAAGAAAACAGCCTCGCCGCCAAGCAACCCGAGAAGCTCGCCGAACTTCGCGCCCTCCTCGACAAGATCAAAACCGGTCAGTGACGGAAACGCGGCGCCATCACGGCGCGGGAACCAGACGGACACGGTAGAAACGCCGGTTTTGACCAGAGGCGCTGGGATCGGGAACAGTGACGGCGTTGCCGGTGCCGATGATGACGCTTGGCGTCAGATTGCTCCACGGGCCAGCGACAAGATCACCGGTGAATTCCACGCGATAGAGCTTGTTGGTCACGGTGTCGAAGGTGACGGTGTAAACACTGTTGCTGAGAGCGGCGTCGCGGATGCGCAGGAAGCTGGAGAAGTCGCGCGGGTTGGTACCGGAGAGAAATTCCTGAAGGTTGGTGCGCCCGTCGTTGTCGGGATCGGCGGTGGCGGCGGACAGCGCGTTTGTTCTGGTGCCGTAGCCGCCGAAGTAAAGTTGTCGCCACCAGTTGGGGATGCCGTCGCCGACGCTGTCGAGCGGAACCGATGTGACAAGGAGGCTGGTGTTGTTGGCGGTGTTGGGGTCGGTCTCGACACCGGTGACAGTGAGTTTGTTGGTGTAGCTGGCGGGCGTATTGCTGAGGAGCCGGACGGTGCATTGGATCGTGGCACCGGCGTCGAGGGCGAGCGGGCCGATGTTGGCAATGAGGTTGTTGACCGCGTCGGTCACGCAACTGCCTTGCGTCGCGCTGGCCGCGAGGAAGGTCACGCCGGCGGGAAGCGCGTCGGTGACGATGGCCGACGTGGCGGCCATCGGGCCGAGGTTGGTGACGGCGATGAAGTAGGTGAGCGGATTGTTGGCGGTTGCCGGCAACGGGGCGGCGAACTGGCTGACGGCGAGGTTGGCGGCGGGCACGGTGCTGACGACGGTGGCGGCGTTGTTGGAGCGAGTGGCGTCGAGTTCGTTGAGCGCAACGGTCGCGGTGTTGGTGAGATAGCCGTAGTTGTTGGCGGTGACGACGATGGTGATGGTGGCGCTGGGCGCGTTGGTGGGGAAACTGCCGAGGTCGGCGATGACGCGCTGAAACGCGTCGGTGACGCAGGCGCCTTGTGTGGTGGTGGCGTCGAGGAAGATGACGCCGGCGGGGAGCGTGTTGGTGACGATGACGCCGGTGGCGGGTTGTGTGGCGGAGAGGTTGGTGACGGTGATGGTATAGGTGATGTTCGAGCCGAACGAAGCCGGCTCGGGCGTGGCGATGACGCCGATGGCGAGGTCGGGAACGAGTTCGGCAAGCGCGCGGTATGCGTTGATGCGTCCGTGGCCGTAGAACAGGTTCGTGCCGCCGTCGTAGGTGACGCCGCCGATTTTGTCGCACGTGCGCCGCATGATGTCACGGACTTCAACGGCGGTGAGGTTGGTGTTGACGGAGAGCAGGAGCGCGGCGACGCCGGCGGCGTGCGGCGTCGCGGCGGAGGTGCCGGAGAAATCGAAGGTGGCGTCGCCGCTGCTGTAGCCGTTGGTGCCGACGATGTCGAGCGTGACGATTTCGTTCCAGCCGCCACCGCCGGGCGCGACGAAATCGAGTTTGCCGGCATACTGGCTGAAGTCGCTACGGCGGTCGCAATCGGTGGAAGCGCCGACAGCGATGGCGTTGGTGGCGCTGGCGGGATAGGTGATGTTGGTGTCGAGGCCGGAGACGGTGTCGTAGCCGTTGATGACCCAGCCGATGCCGTTGTAGTCGGCGTCGAAGAACATGATGTAGAAGGTCGAATTGGCGCTGAACGAGAGCGACGTGTCGAAGCCGAGTGTTTCGTTGCCGTCGAACTGAATCAACGGCGTCAGCAGCCACGCCCACTGGTTCGGCGAGAGATCCGGCGTGGCCGCAGAAACGGAGCCGCCCGTGCCGAGAAACGGGTCGGTGCTGTCCTGATGCCACGCCGCGCTGCCGGCAAGCCACCAGCCATACGGGTTGACCGGCCAACTGTTGGTCGTCGGCTGGTAGTAGAACCAGAAAATCCAGTCCTCGAAATCCTGTTGGGGCAGCTTGCTGTTGAGGTGAGTGTAACCGTCGGAGGCGATGAGGCGGACGTTATCAATCCGGATGATTTCGTTCGTCGGCGACGTGTCGGTGGTCTGGAGTCCGAACCCGATGTAGTAGTTCGTGGCCCATGTCATGCCGGGTTGCTGCTCGATGAACTCCTTCAGCGAGGCGACCGACAACAACGCCGGCAGCCACGTGCCGCCGGAGTTGCCGGTGGCAAAGAACGCGGGACAACCCTTGCCGGCGCGGCCGAGCGTGGCGGCGTAATCAATCGCCGCGTCAATGAACGGGTTCGGCGAGCCGCCGCCCCAACTGTTGCTGAGCACGTCGGCGCGATCCGCCGCGAACACGATGGCGTTGCCAATGATCTCGTCGGTGGTGAACTCGCCCGTGTCATCCGCGATCTTCACCGGCAACACGCGGCAGCCGCCGGCAACGCCGGCGACGAGGTTGGTATTATGGATGGCGGCGGCGATGCCCGCGCAGGCGGTCCCGTGCGCGTGGTTGGTGCCGGGCGAGGGATCGGCGTCGTTGTTGGCAAAATCCCAGCCGCCCGGCGCCAGCGCGAGGTCAGTCTGGTTGGTGTCAATGCCCTCGTCAATGATGGCGATGGTAATCGAGTTGGTGCCGGTCGTGATGTCCCACGCCGCCGTCGCGCGGATGTCCGCGCCGGACACGGCACTGTTCTGGCCGGTGTTCTGGAGCGATT
>CAZNOK010000255.1:0-6304 GCA_964574605.1 uncultured Verrucomicrobiota bacterium | reverse complement strand
GCCGGTGAACGCGTTCTTCTCGTGGCCGAACAGTTCGCTTTCGAGCAGCGTCTCCGGCAGCGCCGAGCAGTGCAGCGATACAAACGGGCCATCGCGCCGGGCGCTGTTGGCGTGGATGACGCGCGCGACGAGCGTTTTCCCGGTGCCGGTCGGCCCGGTCAGCAAAACCGGAACATTACCGGAACATGCGTGCGCAATCTCGACAAACACCCGCTGCATCGCCGGTGCCGCGCCGATCAAGAGCGACGACGTGTCCACCGCCGGTGTAGCCGCCGCCGTCCCGGCGGCCACAAGCTGCTGCAACGTCTCGCGAAGCTGCTGCAAGTCGAGCGGCTTGACCATGTAGGCGGTTGCGCCGAGACGTTTGGCGGCGACGGCGTTGTCGAGCGTGCCGTGCGCCGTGATGACCAGCGCCGGCGTGTCGCCGAGCGTTTCGAGCAACGCCAGCCCGTTCATGTCCGGCAAACCGATGTCGAGGATGAGGGCGTTGAACTTGGTCGCCGCCAATTCCTGTTTCGCCGCCGCGCCGGAATGGGCGAGCGTTGGCTCGGCGCCGAGTTGCTGGCAGACTTCGCCGAGCGCGCTGGCGAGGGCGTGTTGGTCTTCGACGATGAGAATCTTCATAACGTAACGGTGACGACGGCGCCGCCGCTGGGTTGGTTGGCGAGCGCGAGGCTGCCGCCGTGGGCTTTGATGATTTCGTTGACGACGGCGAGACCGATTCCCATGCCGCCTTCTTTCTCGGTGTAGAACATCGCGGGACAACGCGCGAGCGCGGTTGCGGAGAAGCCGGGGCCGGTGTCGGCGAAAGTCACAACACGGTCGTGGGCGTTGATCGTGAGCGTGCCGCCGGTCGGCGTTGCCTGGATGGCGTTGACGATGAGGTTGCGGAACGCCTGGCCGAGACGTCGGGCGTCGGCGTCCACAAGGGTGCAATGTGGGGCAGGTTTGCAACCTGCCATTGATGATGGATTGGGCAGGTTGCAAACCTGCCCCACATTATTCACTTCGAGCACGATCTTCACGTGGGCATACTCAGCCATCGGACTGAGCGCGGCGATGGCCTCGGTGAGGAGCGCGTCGAGCGAGACTGATTTCTTCTGCGGCGGTTCGGGTTTGGCGAGGAACATCCACTGGTTGACGAGGCTTTCGATGGTTGCGGCTTCGCCAAGGATGGTTTTGTTGCCGGCAAGCTGGGCGTGGAGTTGGATGGCGGCGACGGGGTTTTGGATTTCGTGGGCGAGCGAGGTGGCCATCTGGCCGAGCATGGCAAGCCGTTGGGCTTTCAGATATGGGAGGACGACGGCCCACGCGAGGGCAAGCGAGAGCAACCAAAACGCGACGAGCGCGGCGAGTGTCGCCGGGCGAAACAGCAGCGTTGGCCGTTTGCGGATCAGCGTCAGTTCGACGCCGGGCTGGACGGCAACGGTGACGGCTTCTTGTCGTGAATCGGGCGCAGCGACGCGTCGGAACTGGACTTCGACGCCGAGAACTTGGCTCAGGTACCCGGCGAAACGGTCGGTCGGTGGGATGTGGGCATCGCGAATGAACTCAGCGTTTGCCCGAGCGTGCGCAACGAACTCGGCGCTGGAACGATGCTGGTAAGTGGTGTTAAGGAGCAGGAGAATACCAATGGTACCGGCAGTGACGAAGAGAAGGAATGGCGCGACGACGCGGCGCCAGATTTGGGATTGCTGCATGGCTGCGAGTTATACACACCGTTGCCGTTAGTGGACAAGATTTATCCGCGTGACTGATGGATGCTTTGCTTGATTATTGGCTGATTCGCATGATAAACAAGCGGTTGTAGCTTCGGCTTAGCAATAGGCATGAGCCATGTTATCTGATTTCGGATTATGAAAGCCGTCTTCTTGAGCGTCGCTCTGGCCGGGACAGTCGCTGCGGAAACTAATTCGGTGGTGAAGCTACCGGAGGTCGTCGTTACGGCGACGCGGAGCGAGGCGGCGGCATTCGATGTGCCGTATGTGGCAGAGACGTTGACGCGCGACGTGATTCAGGACGAACATCTCTCGCGCACGTTGCCGGAGGCGTTGCGGGAGATTCCGAGCGTGATGATCCAGAAGACGGCGCACGGGCAAGGCTCGCCGTACATCCGCGGATTCACCGGGTTTCGGACGCTGATGTTGATTGACGGAATCCGGCTGAACAACTCGACGTTCCGCGACGGGCCAAACCAATACTGGAACACGGTGGACCCATTCTCGGTCGAACGGCTGGAACTCGTGAAGGGCCCGAGTTCAGTCCTGTACGGCAGCGATGCCATCGGCGGGACAGTGAACGCGTTGACGCTGGCGGCCCCGGAGCAATGGACGGGGCGGGCGTACTACCGTTTCGCGAGCGCTGAAGACTCGCACACAGGCCGCGCCGAGGGCGGCGGAAAAGCCGGGCCGTTCAGCTTGTTGGCGGGTGTGTCGGTGAAATCGTACGGCGACCTCAACGACCAGCCGAAAACCGGCTACGACGAATGGGATGCCGATATGAAGGCTGAATACCGAATCAGCGACAACCGCAAACTGGTTGCCGCGTGGCAGCACATGGCTCAAGACGATGCGTGGCGGACGCACCGGACGATTTACGCTGTTCCATTCCACGGCACCGCCATCGGCACTGACCGCGAGGTGATTTACGACCAGAAACGCGATCTCGCTTACCTCCAATATCACGCCGACGACATCGGCGGTGTGGTGGATTCGTTCAAGCTCAGCGGGTCGTATCATTTTCAAGGCGAGGGCCTGAACCGGTTGCGCGACAATTTCCGCCGCGAGGTGTCGAACATGGATGTGAACACGATGGGATTGTGGGCGCAGTTGGTGTCACCCAGCCCGGTCGGGACGTGGACCTACGGTGTCGAGTTCTACCGCGACTGGGTCAACTCCGGCCAAACCACCTACAACAGCAACGGCACCCTCCGGGCCATCAGCTATCAGGGTCCCGTCGCCGACGATGCCACGTACGACCTCTTCGGCCTGTACGTGCAGAACGAACTCGACATCAGCACGCGCTGGAAACTCATCCTCGGCGGCCGCTACACCTTCGCCGGCGTTGACGCGGGCAAGGTCTCCAACACGGTCACCAAAGCCCGAATGTCCATCAGCGACGAGTGGCATTCCGGCGTCGGCAGTGGACGGGTCATCTATCAGGTGGACGAGAAGAACCACTGGCACATCTTCGCCGGCATCTCGCAAGGATTCCGGGCACCGAATCTGTCCGACTTGACCCGTTTCGATGTCGCGCGCAACGGCGAGGGCGAAGTTCCCTCGCCCGGATTGCGTCCCGAGCAATTCATCACCGGCGAAATCGGCTTGAAGACGCATTACGACAAGTTCGAAGCGGAGCTGTCGTACTACTACAGCGCCATCGAGGACATGATCGTGCGGACTCCCACGGGCAACATGATTGACCCGACCACCTACGAGGTCATCAAGCGCAACGCTGATTCCGGCTATCTGCACGGCATCGAGTTGAGCGCGCAATACCGGTTCCTGCCGCAATGGTCGGTGTTCGGCTGGGTAAGCTGGATGGAAGGCAAAGTGGACGGTTACCCGACGTCGTCAGCGACAGCACAGACCGAGTACCTGAGTCGCGTGATGCCATTGAGCGGTGAAGTCGGTGTGCGCTGGGAGACAGAGGACAAACGATTCTGGGCCGAAGGCGTGACGTTGATGGCCGACACCGCAAACAAACTGGCCTCCGGCGACCTGTCCGACAATCGCATCCCGCCCGGCGGCACGCCCGGTTACGCCGTGTTCACCGTGCGCGGTGGCTGGCGAATCAACCAGCATGCGAACTTAACCGTCACGTTGGAGAACATCGCGGACAAAGACTACCGCGTCCACGGCTCCGGCATCAACGAAGCCGGTCGCAACTTCATCGTGGCCGCCGACGTACGGTTCTGACGACTTCGATTCGATGTTGCCGGCCTGCGGCGAGTGTCAGTTCGATCCCGCGGATCAACGTCTCGCCCTGCAAATGCGCCGAATCCGCCTCGTCCCTCCGGACCTCATACACCGACGCGGGATCAACGACGAACCATTGCGGCATCTCGTTGACTCACGCCCAGTCAATCGTGGCCAGCGGATACGCGTTGCGCGGTTGGTCAAAACAGAGCCGGCCCGACCATGCCTTCTCCGACCGCACGAACACGCGCAGCCCGTTGTGGGAGCGCACCGCTCCGCACCCGAGTCCATCCTGGTACGGCACGGCCCGCACGCCTTGCGACTGCAACATCATGTGGGCGCACAGATTGCGTCCGATACAACCGTCGGTGTGCCCGCCGACGCCGGGACCGAAACGGGGATCAGCTTGGCGTCGAAGGCCGCCGATCCACGTCGTCCAGTCAAGCCACTCGGGGACAGCCGGCACATCGGGGTAACGGTTCCAGAGGATGATCATGCTCTCGTATGAGTCGCCGAAACAACCGGCGGAAAAGTTCCAAGGCCATTGCCTGTTCTTCAACTCATCAAAGCGGGACCGGTTGGCAGCGAGCCAGCGCATTGGCTTTTCCACGGCGGCCCGGTAACGGTTCTCGCCGGTGGCGCGGTCGTAGTTCTCGTACGCGAACAGGACGTAGCCCCAGCAATGCGGCACGTCGGGATCGAACTCCGCGCCGGAGATGCCGGGCTGCTTGCGTTTCCTGGGCTGGCCTTGTTGTTTCGGCTGGTCGCCATGAAGATTCGCGCGGCAGTACCACAGGCCGGATTCCGGATGGCGACCGACTTCGAGCAGCCGGTCGAGCAACCGTCGCAACGGCTCGCGATACAAACGCGCCTTGGGACGGTTCAGCTTCGATTCCATGACGAACAGCTCGGTCAGGCCGGGCACCAGCTCGCAGCCGTGATCCACGAAGTTGAATTTCTCGATTCTCGCCAGCGGGTCGGCGAGGAGATAGTTATCGGCCATGACCTCGGCCACGTTGAGATACTTCGTCTGGCCCGACATCGCGGCCAGCCGGGCCAGCACCTGCATGAGGTTGCCTTCGTCCTCGGAACCTTTGACAATGGTCGAGACTCCGCCGCGACGATTGCCGTCGGCCAGCACGGCGTCGGTCAGCCGCACAAACTCGCGGAAGTAATCGTTGTCTGTCCCGATCAATTCCACGATCCGCAACAACCCATCGCGAAGCCACTCGCAGATGGCGCCGACGTCAACCTTGCCGGGCGTCTTGTTTTTGATGTTGAAGGTGGACGGTAGGCCGGAATCGGTTGTGCACAGACGGATCGAGTTAGCCAACGTCGTGTGCAACGCGCCGTTGCGCTCATTCAATTCGGGTTGCAGATGATAGGCCATCAGCACGAGCGAGGAGTAATGGTCGGCGGCCTCGTTCTGGTAGTTCCATTCGCCGCCGCGGGAATACAGGTGCGTCTCCGGGTCGCGTTTGATTTCGAGCCAGCCGGTTAGAATTTGGCGAGCGCCCCGGCCACATTCGTCGTAGATGCGGCTGTTGTTCTCGGCGCGAGACCACGCGTCTTGATCCAAAGCGATTGCCGCGCCGGCTGCCACGACCACGCCGACACAGATCAACGCGCCAAGACGCATCGGCGATCCTCAGATGCCGTTCTCCTTGCGCCAGTCGAGAATGCGACGCGCCACCTTCGCCATGGGGGCCGTCCAGACACGAGCGTGATTGACTTTCAAGTAGTTGACCAGTTCACGGAAATCGCTCTCGGCCACGCCCAAGCCGCCCTCGTTGATGCCGTGAAACGTCAGGATGCCCCAGTGTCTGTTGGCGAGACACCGCTCCACCAAGCCGACCATCTGCGACCCCGGCATCCGTTCCGCCGGCCACGACCATGTGTAGTGCAGGTCAACCGTCGCCGGAGGGTTGGCGAACGGAAACTCGCCCTTGCCGCGGCCGGCGATGTGATGCCTCGCCACCACCGGCACGTAACTCTGGCGCGTCGGCCCGCAGCCCACGTGCTCGAAGTAGCACGGATAACAGAACGACATCTCCCGCTGCGCCGGCGCGATCTGTTGCAACCGGCGCTTGGCCTCGACGATGTCCTTCTCGATGTCGTCGAGTGTCATGTTCTCCAGACCGCGCGCGGTTGGTTCGTTGCGGAACGCACGGGAGCAGGTGTGGCCGATGGTGTGGCTGCCAATCTCGTGGCCGGCTTTCGCGACATCCCGCCACGGCGCGAGTTTTTCCAGGAAATCGTCGCCGCGCGGGTTGAGATAAAACGTCGCCTGCAAATCAGCGGCGTTGAGCATCGGCACCGCGCGTGTGAGTTGCGACGGCGCGCCGTCGTCGAACGTGAGGGAAACAGCCGCGAGAGATTCACCGGGC
>CAZNOK010000254.1:0-6328 GCA_964574605.1 uncultured Verrucomicrobiota bacterium | reverse complement strand
GAGATTCGCGTCGCGACCAAGATCGCACATCAATACCCGTCATCAGGTTGGACATGCGCCGCGGAAAAGACGCCGACTGGTCTGCGAATCAAAGCGAGCGGCCCAGTCAGCGACCGGCTCGTGGTTCTCGAATAGCACGAAGGGTGAAAGTACTCCTCACGCTCCGCGTGAGGCACCGTCAACCCCATCAGCCCCCTCACGCGGAGCGTGAGGAGCACATTGAGATTATCGCGTCACATCGAGCAGGCGGAACGCGCCGGCGGGGACGCGCAGCGTCAAGTTACCGAGCGGCGCGCCGGTGAGGCGGTCGGTGACGCGCCAGTTGCCGGGCTGTTGTGCGGCGAGCGTCACGACTCGCTCGGCGGGATTCAACCAGCCGGGATCCACCAACACGATCACGTAGCGACCGGAAGCTTGCTCGATGATTTGATGAAAGACTTGTCCCTCGACGCGGAACGGGAACGTTTTCGCGCCGGTGGCGAGTTCGGCGACGATGGCATTGCGCGCATTGGGGAGCGAATAGTCTTTGCCGTCCTTGCTCAATTTGTCGCCGTCGGTCATCCAGAGCGAAGTCCAGCGGCCGGTGGTTTGTGGTTTTCCGCCGGGCAGGAGACAGACGAAGCCGTGCGGCGTGGTCGCCGGCAGATGCGCGGCATCGCGGCGCGTGCGGCCCCAGAGATATGTCGCTGCGTCGGTCGCCGGCAGCGGTGCCATTGCCCAGTAGGTGTCGAGCCGGTCAAACGCCCACGGTTTGCTGTCGGTCTCGTCGTTGCCCCAATGTTCCTCGTGGTGGCCGTTGGCGCCGTGGCCGGCAAACCGCTCGCTGGGTTGCTGCATCACGAGCGCGCCGGGCGAGACGGCGCGCAACTGGTCGCGACGCGGCGGTGTGATCGCGCCTTTGCCGAGCAGGTGCAGAAATGTCGCCGTGCCTTCGCTGCCGACGCGCGTCCAGCGACCCGTTAATCGTTCGCGTTCGCCATTGAGCATCATGAACACGCGCGCGCCGAGCATCGCCTGTGAAACATAGTAGCGGAGTTGCGGATGGCCGGTCATCACGTATTCCCATTCCCACGCGCGGCCGGCGCAAAACCAGTCAGCACTGCAACGGCTCGCCCAGTCGTCCACCTGGCCGTCGAGCCACAAGCCGACGCGCGCCGCGAGGTTCAGTTCGGGGCTGCGCGAGTTGCTGTCCTCGACCGACGGCAGAATTACGGAACGGTAACGGCCATTGAAGATCAACTCGCGCATCTTCTTGTCCGCCGGCCAGTGCGCCCACCAGACGTCCTTGTTACGCGGGATGAACCGCTTCTTGTGTTTCAGACACAATTCGAGAATCGGTTTGATGTGGTGCTCGAAGTAATACCGAACGTTATCCAATTGCTCGTCCTCGGCGCTGACGAATCCGCGCAGCGTTTTCGGCGCGGCCTCCAACATCGCTGCGACCGTGGCCACTTCCAGATGCGGATCGCAGCCGTGGCCGACCTGCACCCAGAAATGACAGCCTTTTGCCTCGAAGTATTTTGCGGCAGCAACGATCTGCTCGCGCGTCAAGTCGTGCGCCAGCCGATTGTCGCGTCCCCACGGTTTGCCGTCGGGACGCATCAGCGGCGCGTTTTCGCCGGGCCAGAAACAGGTGGCAAACCGCAAACGCGGATACGGAAAAAGTTTTTCGTACTCGCGCACCTCGGCGATCCACGTGTCGAACTTTTTCGTGTCCCAGCCGCTCCAGAGAGAATGATTCACAACGACATCGAACGGCCCATCCGCGCCCTGCATCGGCGCGCCACGCCACGACGTTGCAGCGGTGGAAAGCTGCTGGAGGTTTGCGCCGATGGTGGCCATGACGCCGCGACGTTCGATTTTCTCCAGCGCCTTTTCCCAGCCCGGCTCGAAGGTCAACCGGTAGATGTTGTCGTCGCCGTTCGGGCTGGAGCCGAGCAGGACGCTGCCGTGCGGCGCGCCCGGTAAATAGACGACATCGGTGAAGCCGAGTGGCGCGACTACGCCGCCGAGTTCCTTGCCAGTGGAATCGTAGAGCCGCACTTGAGGACCTTCGACGAGCACGATTTCCGCGCCGGGTTTATCGGTGAGGTTGCCGGCGGCCAGCAGGCGCATGTTGTAGTGCTGATCGTAGCTGGCGGTCTTGAACGCCTCCGGCAAGGACGCCAACTGTCGCAGGCCGCCCTTGAGCGTGTATGCGCCCGCAGTGTAAATCAGGTCCGCCGCGCCATCGCCGTTGAGGTCGGCGACGGTGCCGTTGGCTTTTTTGAGGGACGAACTGTTCCATGCGGACCGCTCTTTCTTGTCCATCTTCTTCTCGCGTTTTTCCGGGTCCCACATTCGCGTGCCGCTGGAGATGGTCTCTTTGAGTTTGGCGAGCTTTGGTCCCTTGAAGAAATACGCATCCATCGCTTGGCCGCGAATGGGCAACACGGCCACTTCATCGGCGCCGTCGCCATCGAAATCGCCCGTGCGCATCATCCGGCCCGCGCCGTTGAGCTTCGCGGTCGCGAGCTTTTCGCCCTTGACGGAGAGCGCGACCAGTTCGCGCGACACGCCGCAGGCGAGGACCACCGGCGATTTGCCATCGAGCTTCGCGAAGGCCACTTGAAACACCGGCGCGCCAAGATCGTGTTTCCAACGCAGTTTCCCGTCTGCGCCGAACAAGTAAACGAAACCGTCCGCGCCCGCTGCGGCGATTCCTTCGCGTCCGTCAACAGCCAGATCGAACACGAAGCCGCCGGTTGGCGCGTCCCACAAATGTTTCCCGGCAACAGTGAACGCGCAGACGCGGTTGTCGTAGGTCGAGCCGACAATCAACCCCGGTGCCGTCGCCAGCCGGTAGATGTTGCGTCCGCCGGTCGGAATGGTTTCGACGCCGGCGAATGCCGTGCATGCACTGGTCAGAATGCAGAACAACCACTGTTTACTGAAAGTCATGGAGCAATTCCTTGCGTATCCAAGCGCGGAGTTGCGCTTCGAGTTGTTGCTGGGTTTCGGCGACCGATTGTTTGCCATACAAATTGGTCAGTTCTTCGGGGTCATTCTTGAGATCGAAAAGTTCGTGCCGTTTGACACCGGCTTGCGGGCGACCGTCGGCGTCGAAATGAAAGACCAGTTTCCAGCGATCCGTGCGCAACATTCGCATGTGCGACTCGTCGAGGTAAATCATGTCGTAGGTGTCGCTGTACGCGTTGCGCCACGCGGCGGTTTCGCCTTTCAACAGCGGCAGGATGCTCCGACCATCAAGTGTCAGGTTCTGTCCAGCGCTGGCGCCGGTCACCGCCATCAATGTCGGCAGAATGTCTATCGTGGATACGAATGCGTCGCTGGTCGTGCCCGCTTTCACCACGCCGGGCCAGCGGACGATGAAGGGCACAATGACGGAACGATCAAACATGTTGGGGCGGTGGATCGGCGGTTTTGTGCCGAGGATGCTGGCGTTGCCTTTCCCGATCAAGGCAAGCTGGCCGAGGTTCATGCCGTTGTCAGCCATGAAGATGAAAATCGTGTTTTGGGTGAGGTTCAACTCGTCGAGCACCGCCAACAACCATCCGAGGCTGCGGTCGGCGCAGGTGATGGAACCATAGTAGATGCGCATCAACCGGCGCAGTCCCGCTTCATCCATCTTCGCCTCCGGATAGCGCGAGAGGTCGGGAACCGTCAACGGCTTGTCTTCGTATCGGGCAAGGTCTTCATCCGGCACCGTGCTCCAGTATCCTTGGTGCGTCACGAAGGGGTTGTAGAAGAGGAAGAACGGCTTCTCACGGTTTTGCCGCACGAAATGGATCGCACGGTCAGTCAGTATGTCCGTTTGCTGCTTGTTCCTGAAACCGAAAACCTCTTTTCCGTCAACGATGGACGGCATCGAGTGGAAGTTCTTGTATTCCTTGCCCGGCACGGCATACGGATGACCCTCGGCCACGTCGAAACCAAAATGCTTTGGGTAATACTTCTCGCCGTAACCGAGATGCCACTTGCCGATGAGCGCGCTGGTGTAACCCACGCCTTTCAACACGGACGCGATCGTCGGCGTGCCGGCTGGCAGGCCGTTGGTGGCATAGATGGGGTTGCCGTAGGGAATGTAATCGGGAATGCCGACACGGTGACTGTAGAGACCCGTCAACGTCATGGCCCGCGACGGCGAGCAGACCGGCTTGCTGAACGCGCGCGTAAACTTCATCCCTTCCCGCGCGAGCCGGTCCATGTTGGGCGTGAGAATTTCCTTGTTGCCGTAAGCGCCGACAGCCCACTGTGCGTGGTCGTCGGTGTTCATGATGATGACGTTTGGCCGGGCCGGCGCGGCGGAAGCGACAACCGTGGAGGCAGCGACAACCAACGCCAGCCAAACGAATCTCATGGACTCACAAACTCCAACCATTGCGATAGTCGCGGTGGAGAAGTTTGTTGGCCGCGGCGTCGTTGGTGATCTTCATGTTCGGGCCGTCCCACAACAACTTCTTGCCCGCGCGCAACGCGACGTTGCCGAGCATGAGAGTTTCCGTGAGGACGCCGGCGTGGTTGAAATTGGCGCCCGGCTGCGGGCCGCCGCGACAGCCCTCCACGAACTCGTTGTAGTGGCCCGGCGAACGCGACAAGGTCTTCGGCGGTTTGCCGTAGGCTTTCATCTTCGCTTCGGGGATGATCCGGTGGCCGGAAATCTTGCCCTTCTCGCCGACATAAATGACTCCATTGCTCCGACGGTTGGGATGGAGTTCCTCCGGCGACGCCGGCGATAAGCCACCGTCATACCAGTTCAACTTCAACGGCGGATGACTGCCACGGGCGGGAAACTCCCAGCGCGCGATCACGCCGAGCGGATAAACTTCCGGGTACATCTTCGTCGAGGTGGCCTCGACGCTGATCGGGTGCCGCAGGTCGAGCGCTTTCCACGCGGTGGAGAGCAGATGGCAGCCCATGTCACCGAGCAGGCCAGTGCCGAACTCCCACCAGTTGCGCCAGACCCACGGGAGATACTCGGGATGATAAGGTCGCACGGGAGCCGGGCCGAGCCAGAGGTTCCAATCCAGTCCTTCCGGCACCGGCGGCGTGTCGGATGGACGATCCTGCAAGGCGGGGTAGTGCCAGAACCTCGCGCCCCATGCGACTTGGATTTCATGCACCGGGCCAATCGCGCCGTCAGCGATCATCTCGCGCACGACGAAAGCTTCCTCGGTGGCTTGGCCTTGGTTGCCCAACTGGGTTGCCACGCCCGCGCGTTTTGCTTCCTCCGCGACGGCGCGCGCCTCGGCGACCGACCACGTCAACGGCTTCTCGCAATAGACGTGTTTCTTCTTTTTCAGCGCTGCCATCGTGATGACCGCGTGCGCGTGGTCCGGCGTCGCGATCATCACGGCGTCAACGTCTTCCTTGTCGAGCAGTTCGCGGTAGTCCGTATAGACTTTGCAACTGCGGTTCTTGTAATGCTCGTCCACGGCGCGCCGGGCCGGTTCGCGACCGCAGACTTGGCTCGCTTTGCCTTGTCCCCAGTTCCACGAAATGTAGCCGCCGCCTTCCTTGTTCACGTCGCAAACGGCAACGACCTGCACTTCCTTGAAGTCGAGGAAGTTCATCAGATTGATCGTGCCCTGACCGCCGACGCCGATGCAGGCGAGCGTGGTTTTCGAGTTCGGTCCGACCTTGCCGAAACCGCTCGGCAGAATTGAAAAGGCCGTCGCAGCGGCGGTAGTGGTGGCGAGAAACTGACGGCGGGTCATGTTTGTTTTCATATTTCAGCGACTCCTGCTTCGCGCATCGCGTTGCGCAGATGCGCCAGCGCATCCTTGTAGTCTTTCGTGCCGACGTATTCAAGCACGAGCGGCACCTTCGGCGTGTGCTTGGCGGCAAGCATGACGAATTGTTTGTAGTCAATGTCGCCTTTGCCGGCGGCGACGCCGCGCTGGACGTGCAGTTTGCGGTCCTTGGCGTGGATGCAATCAATCCACGGCGTCAGTTGGCGGAACATCTCGTCGAGGTCGTTGACCTCGATGATGTTTGCGGCGTCGAGCAAGGCGCGGATGTGTGGCGAGTTCACCGCTTCGAGATAGGTCCGCAGCCGTTTGGCGCTCGTGAAGAAACTCCAGTGCGACGGTTCCATCAACACCTTCGCGTCGTGCTTCGCCGCCATCTCGCCAAGCTGACGGCCCGTGGCGACCATTTGCGCCCAGACTTCGTCCTGAAACTCCAGCGCGATGCGCGGAGCCGGGGCTTTCTCGTCGTGGAAATGACCGGCCTCGGTGATGAACGTGCGCACGTTCATGTGGCCGCCGACTTCCATCATCGCCTCGAAGTAGGCGAGGTTGGCTTTGCGTTCGGCTTCGTCGGGATG
>CAZNOK010000253.1:0-6445 GCA_964574605.1 uncultured Verrucomicrobiota bacterium | reverse complement strand
CTATCCGATGTTGCTCGATGAGACATGCTTCTTCTTGGCGGTTGATTTTGACAAGGGTACTTGGCAGCAAGACGCCAGCGCCTACCTCCAGACATGCCGGCGACTGAACTTGCCGGCAGCGTTGGAACGGTCACGATCCGGTAAGGGTGGCCACGTGTGGTTGTTCTTCGCCGAAGCCATTCCGGCCGTACTGGCCCGCAAACTCAGCGCGCACCTGCTTACCGAAACGATGGAGAATCGTCCGGATCTCGGCTTGGACTCCTACGACCGGTTTTTCCCCAATCAAGACACGCTGCCGAAAGGCGGCTTCGGCAACCTGATTGCCTTGCCTCTTCAGCATCGGCCACGTGCGAACGGTAACAGTCTCTTTGTGGATGAGCATTTTGTCCCGTACCCCGACCAGTGGTCGTTCTTGGGCCAACTTGCCAAAATCGGTCGCGAGGTCATTGAACCGATAGTGCGCGAAGCCGAGAGAAAAGGTCGGATCGTGGGGGTGCGGTTGGAGCTTGCGGATGACGAGCCGGCGTTGCCTTGGGCGCTCCCGCCATCACGCCGGCAATCTGTTTCACCAGTGACCGGCCCCTTACCGGACCGGCTGGAGATTATCTTGGGGAATGAGTTGTATTTGCCCAAAGAAGGGATGCCGCCGGGGTTGCGGAATCGCCTGATTCGTCTCGCAGCGTTTCAGAATCCGGAGTTCTACCGGGCACAAGCGATGCGGTTGCCGACCTACGAAAAGCCGCGGATCATTGGCTGTGCGGAGAATCACGGCACACACCTCGGGTTGCCGCGCGGTTGTCTCGAAGAGGTGCGCAGTCTTCTGAAGAGTCTGAACATCGAGGCCGTGGTCCGGGACGAACGCCAGAGCGGCACACCGCTGGAAATGACATTCCACGGCGAGCTTCGCCCTGAGCAACAACTTGCTGCCGGCAAGATGTTGGCCCACGACACCGGCGTTTTGGCGGCCACAACCGCCTTCGGGAAGACCGTGGTCGCGGCATGGCTGATCGCCAAACGCAACGTCAACACGCTAGTGCTGGTTCACCGCCGGCAAATCCAAGCACAATGGGTGGAGCGATTGTCGGCCTTCTTGGGAGTTTCACCGAAATCCATCGGACAGATTGGCGGTGGACGCAAGAAGCCTACCGGCATTCTGGATGTGGCGATCATCCAGAGCCTCGTCCGAAAAGGTGTCGTCAATGACCTGGTGGGACAATACGGGCATCTGGTCGTGGACGAGTGTCACCATTTGTCGGCGCAGAGTTTCGAACAGGTCGCCCGACGCGCTAAATCGAAATTCGTGACCGGGTTATCGGCAACTGTCATGCGCAAAGACGGCCATCATCCGATCATCTTCATGCAGTGCGGTCCGGTGCGTCATGTGGTGGATGCAAAGGTTCAGGCCGCAGCCCGGCCATTTGAGCACACCGTGCTGGTGCGTCCGACCGGTTTTCAGTCACGACCACAGGAGTCTCCCGACCAGCGCGTCTCTTTCAATGCGCTGTATGACGAACTGATTGCAGACACGAAGCGCAACCGGATGATTTGCGATGAGATTGTGGCGGCGGTCGAACAGAAGCGATCACCGGTAGTGCTCACTGAGCGCAACGAACATCTCCAATACCTGACCGAACAACTCACGCCGCGCATACGGCACGTTGTCATCTTGCGCGGCGGAATGGGGAGGAAACAGATGCGTGCGGTAACCGACCGGTTGGCGAGCATTCCCCAGGATGCCGGGTGGGTGTTGGTGGCAACTGGTCGTTATCTCGGTGAGGGCTTTGATGACGCGCGACTCGACACGCTATTTCTGACTCTCCCCATTTCCTGGAGGGGAACAATAGCGCAGTACGTGGGACGACTGCATCGTCTCCACGAGGGCAAACGCGAGGTGCGGGTGTACGATTACGCCGACCTCGACGTGCCGATGCTGGCGCGGATGTTTGACCGACGTTGCCGGGGATATGAAGCCGTTGGGTACCGGATTCTGCTGCCGGCCAGCGCCATCCCTGGCTGGCCGACCGAAGTTCCGTTGCCAATTGATCCAGCATGGAAACAGGATTATGCCGCGAGTGTCCGTCGTCTAGTGCGCGAGGGTGTGGATGTGCCACTGGCACGTTTGTTCGTGGACGCGGCACACCCAACCAGAGTCGGAGAGCAACAGGCGCGCAGCGCTATTGAAGCGTTCCTGTTCCGTCGGCTCGAATCGCTTCCGGCAACTGCCGGCAAGTTCCGGTTGAACGTCGAGTTGCCGGTCCCATTTGATGGCTGTGGCCGGATGGAAGTGGATCTGCTTTGTACGGAAGCGCGCGTGGCCGTCGAGTTGGATGGACCGCAACATCTGGAAAACGTTGAGGCGTACCGGCGCGACCGGCACAAGGATGTCCTACTACAGGAGAACGGCTACCGGATTCTGCGCTTCCTGGCCGAAGATGTTGGCAAACGACTCGATGACGTGTTGGATACCATTCTGCGGGCAATGGCGCATCGGTCAAGTATACTGTAAGCGATTGGTTTGCCGCAGGACAAGCCCGGACAGGAACGTCAGGACACCCGCCATTTGAAGATCATGCTCCTGTGCGTTCGCGGCTTTCTCCGCGAGCTTATCATGACGGTTGAAGCCGGCAAGCTTCCTGGCAGGGATTGCGTGAACATGTTGGAAGAGACAATGGCGTTAGCCATGAGCCGATCTGGAACAAAGGCTCGAAAGAAGCACGGTATTGACTGGACGACTGTACTGCCGATAACCGCGTTAGAACACGTGAGCAGTGTGAAGTTGCGAAACTTTCGCGACAAACGATTACCAAGATGGCTGGACGCTCTCTAGTTGTCGAAATGACCATTCACCTTTGGCCATCATCGTCCCTGTTCTTGTAAACTGAACAGGAACCGAGATAAAAACATCAATGAATTCCTTCTCTGTATTTGTCACATTCGGATGATGATGGTTTTAGGTTTCCTAGGCCTCTGATTGGGCGGTGGGTGCTGCAAACTGAGTCCAGGGCAGGCGTGACAAAACGTGACAAAAGAGCGCCTAAACTATGCATTATGGTGCATTTCAGATTTGCAAAAACATGCAAAATCCAGCAGAAATGACGTGGTGTGTTGGATTCAACTCCCACCGCCTCCACCATTTTGAGAATTCTTCGCGCTTGCAGCCGCGGGGCTGGGCGCGTATCGTTGAGCCAACAGCGCGATGGCATCGCGTTTTCAACAGCAATGCAAACAACGACTTTAGCTGTTGGCAAGCGGATTGCGCGTACAGGTTGGTGCGCGGTTGGCCTGCTTCTTTACTTGAACGTCTGGCTGCACACCGGGGAGACAGCCAGCGTTCCCGCCATTTACCGCCTGTTGGGGCGCGTATCGCTGCGCGTCACCGACATGGCAGGCCAACAGGACACGCCGCCGTTTGAGGTGTACGACGCCTCGCGTCCGATTGGCGGAACCAACGCGCCGTTGTTCACAGTAAGCTCGCGCTCGAACCGTTGGGCAGTCGTTTTGCCGGGAACATACTGGCTCGCGCCGAAAGGCCGGCCCGAATGGCTCCAGCGCGTGACCGTCGCCTCGAACCAGACCGCCGACGCCAAAGTGTCCGCGCCGCAGGCGTTGTGGCTGAGCATTCCGCCGAAGAACGACCAGCCGGCGGAGCGCATTCTGTTGCCGTTGAAACCGGCGGACAAACTGCGCGCGGCGCTCAGCCGGTTGCGGCCGACGAACTGGTATCGCCAGAACATCGGGATGTTGCGTCCGAACGTGCCGCCGGACCAACTGGTCGCCGCGCTCGCGCTCGCCCGCAAGCAAATGGTTTCCACTATCGTTCTTTGGGGATTTCCCCCGGCAACGAGCAAGGAAGAGAAGCAACGGCAGGCCGATTTGCGTGATCGCATTCGCAACTACGCCGCACGGATCCTCGCCGCCGCGGGCGACGCCGGGGACGCGAAACTCCTGGCCGGGCGTTACAACGAACTGGCCTACCTCGAAATGCGCCTCGGCCTGCTCGACCACGGCCAGTTGGCGACGATGGCGCGCTCCGGCGACTCCAACCAGATGGTCGCCGCCGCCCTTCGGTTGCACTTCGAGGGAGTGGCCGCCGGCGACCCGGCGTTGCGCCGGCACATCGCGCAGAATCCGAAGACCGCCAGCAACGCGGCGATGGCGCTGCTCGACGATCCGAGTCCGGAAACGCTCGCCACAATGCGCGGTCTCTGCCGCGCGCTCACCGCTCCCGGCCACAAACGCGAGTGGCCGATGATCCCGGCGGCGTTGTACCTGTTGGCCTACGGCGACAAGTCGGACTGGCAACGGATCGGCAGCGCAGACCTCCCGCAATGGGCCGCGTACTGGTTCATGTACGCCGCCGAAGACCCGCGACCATTGGCCGACCTGATGGCCGGCGACGAGGTCGGGCTTGCCGAAGTCACCACCGCGTTGCGCGATCATTCGCCCGCTCGCGCGGAGAACTACGCAAAGTATTTCGAGAACGCAATCCGGCGGCGCCGTGTAAAGCCCGAATCGGCGCCCACTGCGGTCAACACTTACCTCGCCTACTGTTCTTTCTGCCGTCCAAACGAGAGCTTGGCGCGGCTCTACCACGGGGGGAATGTCTCGATCTACGACGCATCATGGCTTCCGGCAATGTGGCGCAAAAACGAAATCTATAACAGCCTGCTCAAGGGCTCGGTGCGCAGGGGTTGGGATGATCATCTCGATGCGTTGCCCCATGCCGAGGTCGTCAAGGACCTCGAATCGCGCGGCGCGCGGGAAAAGATGCCCGACCTCGACCTGTTGCTTGCCCGCCACCTCGTCACCACTCGCGCGTTCTACACTTCGCGCGATTATTTTCACGACGGCATCGAGTGCCGGCCATTTGCCGTGCGCAGCCCGGAAAAGGAAGGTTCCATCTCCAGCGTGATGGAAGTGCGCCCACAGTTTGTCGGCAACACGCTGCGGTTCACACTGCGCTGCCGGAGCGTCGCCTACTACGCCGTCGGTGGTTTTCTTGATTTCCACGAAGGCGTCCGCGAAAGTTGGGTGCACCACAAATACGCCATCAACGCCGGCAAGGAATTCATCAGCGACCTCCGCCTGCGCCGCGGCGCGCAGACGTTCCCGGCGAAACTGCTCGGCTACGATTCGTCGGGCGCGCTCGTGTATGAGGCTGCGCTCGACAGAGCCGACTTCACAGAGCTGTTTCTCGACGTGGACCTCCAGTTCTTCGAGCAACGCCACCCGATCATCTTCGACCTGTTCGCCAGCGACGCCGCGCGCGACATCCGCAAGGGCGTCGCCGCCGACCCAAACGATCCCGACACATTCTCCAACGCCGGCCAGCACGACAAAGCCGTCGCGTTGTTGCGCGAGCAGTTGAAAACGAGCAGCGACGACGATGCGCTGTGGAGCAATCTCGCGCTGGAGTTGTACCTCGCCGGCGCGTACAAGGACGCTGCGGCGGCCTCCGCGAAAGTTGTCGCGCTCGCGCCCGGCGACGGCGACGCGAAGGTGATGGCGGCGTTGTGCGCGCTCCTCAATGGCGACACGAAGGCGGCGGAGCAATTTGCCAGCACAGTGCCGGAGGGCGTGCAACCGGAGCGCGCATTGGCGTTATGGTACATTGCCGGCAAGTCCGAGAAAGCGGCAGTAGCGCTTGCGAAATTCCACAACGCCACACCGGACAAGAAACTCCAAGAATCCCTCGACGCGCTTTTGGGCCGGACAAACCCGGCGCCGAAGGTGGACCCGTCCTATGACTACGTCGCGCAATGCCGGACGTTTTGCTACGCTGGTTACCGTCACTGGCTGGCGGGGAAGACGGACGAGGCGAAGAAGTTTTTTGCGGAAGCATTGAAGACACTGCAACTGGACCGGCCGGAGTTTCGTCTGGCGCAGGTCGCGTTGGAGAGGTTGCCCAAGTGAACCATCGCATGTTGATGATCGTGTTGTTACTGGGAATGGTTTGCGCCGTGGCGGATGACGACGATCCGTTGCTGCGCAAGCGCCGCTCGAAAACAACGGCGTCGCCACCGAGCAAGGCCATCGAGCATACGACGACCGCGACGTTGCAACACGTGGAGATGGTGTTCGAGAAGCCTGATCCCTTGTCGCGGGGCGGCGGCATCATCGGCGCGTTGCGACGGGTCGCCGAGGAAATCGCCAACCTCGGCAAGGGCAGCAACGTGACGCGCGCCGTGTGGTCGTTGACGATCACGCCGAAGCTGGAGCGCGATGAGCGTCGCCACACGGGCAAGGTCACGTTGCGTGTCACGGAGAAGGACTGGCAGTTGGACAGTAACATGCCGTCGGAGCCGGCGATGGCGTGCGCCGCGGACCGCGTGACAGCGACAGCCAACTTGAAAACGTGGTCGGCGCCGCTGAGCAAGGAGCAACTCAACACGCTGTCGTACCACTGTGAGAATGTCCCCTTGTGACCTCGATGAGAATGTCCCCA
>CAZNOK010000252.1:0-6454 GCA_964574605.1 uncultured Verrucomicrobiota bacterium | reverse complement strand
GCTCCAGACGGAGCCGCTGCCGGTGACGGTCACGGCGTTGTTGCTTGCGTTGGCGGAATTGCCCACGTAGCCGGAGCTGTTGACGACCCGGCCGCCGTTGGAAATGGTCAACTGGTTGCCGGCGCCGTTATAGCCGACGTAGAGGGTGTTGGTGTTGTTCCAGAGGGAGCCGCTGCCGGTGACGGTGGCGGCGTTGCTCGCGCCGCCGTTGTAGCCCACGTAGCCGTTGGCGTTGACGACGAGGCCGCTGTTGAGAATCGTCAACTGGTTGCCGGAGCCCATTTCGCCCAGATAGAGGTGGCTGGCGTTGCTCCAGACGGCGCCGGCGCCGGTGACGGTGACGGCGTTGTTGGTCGCGCTGGTCTGACGGCCCACGTAGCCCTCGGCGTTGACGACGAGGCCGCTGTTGAGGATCGTCAACTGGTTGCCCGCGCCGTAGACGCCAATCGTCAGGTTGTTGTTACTCCAGACGGAGCCGCTGCCCGTGACGGTGGCGGCGTTGTTGTCCGCGTCGGCGTTATAGCCGAGGAAGCCGCTGGCGTTGAAGATCTGGCCGCCGTTGGTGACGGTCAACTGGCTGCCGGAGCCGGACCAGCCGACCACGACGACGCTCGCGTTGGTCCAGACCGTGCCCGCGCCGGTGACGGTGACGTTGCCGGCCGCGCCGGCCACGCCGCCGAGGAAGGTGCCGACTCCGCCGGTGACGAACTCGACGCTGTTGGTGCCGCCGAGAATGTTCCACGTGGCGGTCTGGCTGGGCGTGTTGCCGATGATGAAGTTGCCGGGCGCGACGATCCGCGCGCCGGCGCGGGTGGTGAGCGTGCCGGAGTTAAAGGCGATCAGACCATTGGTGGCGCTGGCGGTGTTGTTGGTCACGACGAGCCGCTGCGCGTCCAGCGCGCCGCCGTCGAGGATGATCTGGTTGTTGGCGCCGTTGGTGAAGCCGACACAGGCGGTGTTGGTGACGACGACGAGGCCGCCGTTGGTGAGGATGAGGCGGTTGGCGGTGCCGGCATAGCCGACGTAGAGGTTCTTGTTGCTCCAGATGGAACCGCTGCCGCTGACGGTCACGGAGTTGTTGGTGGCGTTCGTGGTATAGCCCACGTAGCCGTTGATGCTGACGACCTGGCCGCCGTTGGAAATGGTCAACTGGTTGCCGGTGCCCCCACCGCCTTTGTCACCACCGCCCATGTAGAGGGTGTTGGTGTTGTTCCAGAGGGAGCCGCTGCCGGTAACGGTGACTGCGTTGTTGTCTGTGTACTCGCCCAGGTAGCCGAGGCTGTCAACGACCCTGCCGCCGTCGCTGATGATCAACTGGTTGCCCCCGCCGCTCAGACCCACGAAAATTTGTCCGTGCTCGCTGAACGCGGAGCGAAGGCTGGTCCAGAGGGAGCCAGCGCCGCTGACGATGACGGTGTTGTTGGAGGACGAGGGGTTACGGCCCATAAACATCTTGTCCTCGCTGACCACGACACCGCCGTCGGTAATGATCAACTGGTTGCCGGGACCGGAGTAGCCCACGTTGAACTCACCGGTATTGGTCCAGACGGAGCCGGCGCCAGTGACGAGGGCGAAGTTATTGCTGGCCGCGGCGGCGTTGCCGATGTAGCCAACGCTGGTGACGATGAGCTGGCCACCGTTGGTGATGATGAGCGCGTTGAACGGCCCCGTGTCGCCGACGTAATAGGAGCCGGCGACGTTGGTGGTGTAGGTGATGACGTTGGTCACGCCCGTCTCGGCCCAAGCGCACAACGCTGAAACGGCCAACACGACCGCGGCCAGACAGCACCGCACAGATGATGTCCTCATTGCTGGATCTCCTCCGTCATCGTTTATACACCCGGACGCTGGGATTGCCAGAAGAACTTTTCTTGCTGCGCCGCTCCGCCGGCGCGTGGGAAAACGCGGCGACAGAGCTTGTTCGGCGCAGGTCTCTGACCGCGCCGTGGGCTTGACCGAAGGTCTCCCGCTGTCTATCCTCGCCGACATGGAACAGCTACCGGATCCACGTGGACGGGACGCTGTATTACTGCGCGTTCAGCGTGCGGGACTGGCTACCGGTATTTGTCAGTGAGCAGCCTTGTCAGATCATCGCGGAGAGTCTCAGCTTTTGCCATCAACACAAACAACTCGGCGTTGATTCATTCGTCATCATGCCAGCGCATCTTCACTTGATTGTGTTTGACCGCGAATGGGACTCCGTCCGTTTGCAACGGACACTCACCGATCTTCGCAAGTTCACGGGGCGGCAACTCTGCCGGTTCTGTCAGGAGGCGATGCCATCGTGTGTTGACGGTGCGCTGGCGTCAGCGGCCAGCGATGATCGCGAGCATCGTTTCTGGCACCCGACACGGCATCCCGAATCCATCGAGTCAGAGAAGTGCCACAATCAAAAGAGGGACTATCTGCACGACAATCCGCGGAGGAAAGGACTTGTGCAGCACCCGTCGCATTGGCGATGGTCGTCGGCGCGCTGGTACGAGACCGGCGAGACGTGCGGGGTGACGGTGACGCCCGTGATGTGGTGGGGGAGACCTTACGGTCAGCGCGGACGGCGCGGTCAGGAGACCTGCGCCGAACCCGGAAGTTCGCCCCATAGGCATCACGCGGAGCGTGATGAGTACTATCCACTGCGCACGCGCAGCAGCGCTTCCGCGATGGCGAGATCGGACGGCGTGGTGATCTTGAGGTTCAGGAATGGCGTGTCCACCAGTTTCACCAGTTCGCCGAGCCGCTCGACAGCGTTGGCTTCGTCCGTAACGATCTTACCCTGTTTCAAAACCCCATCGTAGGCGCGCCGCAACAACTCATACCGCGCCGTCTGCGGCGTCTGGACAGCCCACAGCTTCGTGCGGTCAACGGTGCGGAGAATCGTGCGTTGTTCGTCCGCCTCCTTGATCGTGTCCACGACTTTGGTGGCGGCGATGCCGGTCCCGTGTTCTCGCGCACTCTGGATCGTGGCTTCGATGAGTTCGGGTGTGACCAACGGACGCGCACCGTCGTGAACAGCAACGATCTCGGTGTTCGACGGGCACTTCCCCAAGCCGTTCCAAACGGAGTGCTGGCGTTCGACGCCGCCGTCGGTAAGGGCAACGACCTTCTTGAAGTCGCGCGCAAGCTGTTCCGCTTGTCGCGCATATTCAGGCCGGCGAACGATGACAATCGCATCCACGACATTGCATTGCTCAAAGGCAGTGAGTGAATACCAGAGGATCGGTTTGCCGAGCAGTTCGCAGAACTGTTTGTTGACGTCGCCGCCCATGCGGCTGGATCGTCCGGCGGCGAGGACAATGGCGGTAACCATGGAAAGCTAACCGTTCCTGCGAGGGTTGTCGCCGTCGCCCGGCAGCAGATGCGCAAATGCCATGCGGCCGGCCGCAGTCTGGAGCACGCTCTCGACGACAACGTCCGGCGCCTGTCCGATCAGGCGCCTGCCGCGCTGCACGACAACCATGGTCCCGTCTTCGAGGTAACCAACGGCCTGATCGGGTTCGCGGCCTTCCTTGACGAGCCTGAGACAAATCTGTTCGCCGGGAAGGATGACGGGGCGCAACGCCTTGCTCAGTTCGTGGAGATTGAGGACGCTGACGTGCTGGAGCTCGGCGACGCGGTTGAGGTTGTAATCGTTGGTGAGAATCTCCGCATTGAGCCGTCGCGCCAGCTCGACGAGTTTACCGTCCATCTCTTGGATTTCGGGAACATCGTGCTCGTGGATTTTGATCTCGATGCGCGGGTTCTTCTGCAACTGTTTCAGGATGTCCAGCCCACGGCGGCCACGAGCGCGTTTGATGTCGTCGCCGGAATCGGCCAGCAACTGGAGTTCGCGCAGGATGAAACGCGGCACGACAAAGATGACATCCAGAAAGCCGGTCTGGGCCACGTCGAGGATGCGTCCGTCAATGATGATATTGGTATCCAGCAACAGCAGCCGTTCCGGCGCTTCCTCGCGTCGGAACTTGACGTAGGGGATGACAATGTTGAATTCGTCCTTGCCCCGCAACGCGATGACCATCGAAAGGTAGGTCGAGAACAGGAACATGAAAATCTGGGCAATGAGCCGTGGCTTCGAATCAATCTGCTCGAACATTTTCGAGTTGCCGATGAAGTAACTGACCAGCGTGCCGATGAACAGGCCGAAGGTCGCCGCCGTCAGGCCGCGCACCGAGAAACTCTTGGTCGCGCGGTCAATTCCAATGAGCGCGCCGCCGGCGCCGAGGCCGATGCCGAGGGCAATCCATGGATGATGGTCCCATGTCGGATCCAGTTGGGAGATGGCCCAACTGCCCAGCATGCACAACCCCAAGAACACAATTCGCAACACCCACAGTGTCATTGTCTGCCTTCCGTTGGTTTTGCCGCAGGCCGGGCCGGCACGGGCGCGAGACCGCCGGGGGACGGTTCGAGCGTGCTGGGACGCCGCGGCGTTTCCGTTGTCGTGTTCGTGCCCGCAGGATGAGCCTTCGGGCCGAGCCACGTCTTGTAGAACAAACCATACTGTTCGAGATTGCGCAAGACTTGAAGCAACTCATCGTGCAGCGCCGTGTCGGTGAGAAGCTTGCCCGCGGTGCCCTCGCCCTTTTCGAGGCGCGTGAGGATGCCGTTGAGGCGCTGCGTGCTCTCGGTCAGGTCTTTCGTGACTTTCTTGACGTCCACCTGCGTGTCGCGCACGAAATCGTCCACGCGCCGCGTGGTGCCGCGAACGTTCTCGCTGGCGACGGAGAGCGCGGCCAGCGTGTTGGTCACGGTGCCGCGGCTTTCGTTGACGAGGTTGCGCAAGTCCGCCGTCAGGCCGGCGGCGTTGCTGGCGGTCATGTCAACCTGCGCCACGGCGCTGCTGACGTGGTTGAGGTTCTGCGTGCTGAGCATCATCTCGTCCACCCGTTTGATGGCGCCGTCAATGCGTTGGAGCATTATGTTGACGCGCTCAATAGTGCCGGCGGCTTGATGGAGCACATCCACGACGTTGCGGATCGCCTCGGTCAAGTCCACGCTCGTGGCGCCGGCCAGCGTCTCGCCGGGCTTGAGCGCCTCGGCGGTGGCGGTCCCGGGGATGATGTCCACATAACGGTCGCCGAGAAGGCCGGACTGGTTGATGACGAACTTCGCGTCGCGTCGAATCGTAACGCCGTCGTGGATGCCGAGCGTGACGACCGCGCGGAATTTGCCGGTGTTGTCGAGTCTGATCTCGCGGACTTTGCCGACGGAGACGCCGCCGTACATGACGTTCGCGTCGGGAATGAGGCCGCTGACATTCTCGAAGCTCACATACAACGGGTACCGGCCGCCTGCGCCCGTCGAGAGTTTGCCGAACTTCCAGATCAGCCCGGCGCCGACTGCCAGGCAAACCAGCACAAAAATTCCGACGCGCGTTTCAATTGAGCGTTGTGTTGTCACTGGGGACCTCCCGGGAAATGTCCGCTACTCCGTTGATGAACTGTTGAACGACCGGATCGCTGCTTGCCTGAATCTCCGCCGGCGTGCCCACCGCATGAATCTGGCCGTGGTGCAACATCGCGATCCGGTCGGCGATCTTGTACGCGCTCGCCATGTCGTGCGTCACCGCGACGCCCGTGACGTGAAAACGGTCGCGCAACCGCAGAATCAAGTGATTGATTGTCGAGGCGCGAATCGGGTCCAACCCCGTCGTCGGCTCGTCGTAGAGCAGATACTTCGGCGTCCCGACGACGGCGCGCGCCAGCCCGGCGCGTTTACGCATCCCGCCGGACAACTCGGCCGGCTTCTTCTCGCCGGCGCCAGTCAACCCAACGATGTCCAGCGCCTCCTCGACGCGCTTCCCAATCTCCGCTTCGCCGATAGTACGTTTCTCGCGCAACGGAAACGCAACGTTGTCGAACACCGTCAGCGAATCGAACAACGCCGCGCCTTGAAAGAGAAACCCGAACTTGCTACGGATCGGCGACAGTCGCCGCTCGCTCAACGCCACGATGTCGTCGTCGTCCACCCAGACGTGGCCGCTGTCGGGTTTCAGCAGGCCGCAGAGATGTTTGAGCAACACGCTCTTGCCGCCACCCGACCGCCCGATGATGACCAGCGTCTCGCCGTCTTGAATCTCGAAGTCCACGCCGCGCAACACGGACGCGCCGTGAAAACTTTTGTTGAGCGATTCGACGCGAATCATAGCGGCACGATGGTGTTGAAGACGACGGCAATGAAGAAGTTCGCGATCAAGATCGTGAGACTGGCGACGACCACCGCCTGTGTCGTGGCGCGCCCGACGCCCTCGGCGCCTTGGTCGGCGTTGAACCCTTTGTGGCAGGCGATCAATGCGATGAACCCCGCGAAGAACAGCGACTTGATCAGCCCGGCAACCACGTCCTTGGCGGCGGTGAACTTCAACATGTTGAACCAGTAATACACCCCATCAATGTTCAGCATGTGCACCGCGACGACATACCCCGCGCCGATGCCGCAGGCCATCGCTTCCGCCGTCAAC
>CAZNOK010000251.1:0-6522 GCA_964574605.1 uncultured Verrucomicrobiota bacterium | reverse complement strand
GCGACGACCGCGGCTGGCTCCGCGCCGCCCGCGTCATCAAGATGGAACTCGGTCCCGCCGGCGACATCGTGACCGGCGCCGCGACGGTGATTCTGGCGATGGGCGCTGGACGCAAGGCTGCGAAGGCGATTGACGAGTATTTGAGGACAGGTAGCTGGTAGGGGCGCACTGCGTGCGCCGTGTCGTTGGGTGATGCCGCGGAATGGGCGCACGCAGTGCGCCCCTACGACATCGGGTTATGTTCCGGAAATGTTCCGGCAGTCTGGTAGTCGCGGGCTTCATGCCCGCGCGCAGGCGTGAAGCCTGCGGCTACAACCCTTATCCCATGTTCCGGATTTGTTCCGGGCACGGCCTCGAAACAAGACATCGGTTCAACTCTCCCCAAAAACTTCTGCCGCCGTTCGTAGGGACTGTTAACCGCTCCCCGTTTGTCCCGCTTTGACCGCGAGACGCGGTAAACTTGCCGGTTCCAGCGCCACCAAGCAGTCGCGCAGGGCTAAACCTGCCGGTTTTACCATCCCGAGACATCAAAGGGGCGGTAAACCTGCCGGTTCTAGCACCCCAAGGCATCAAGGAAGTGGTAAACTTGCCGGTTTTACCGCCCCGAAGCATCGAAGCTGGAAAGAAAATGCGAGTTTCCACGGGAAAACGCAGATTTGCAGTGCTGACGAGGGCTGGTTTTGTGGAGAAGCATTGTACATTGTAGCCGCGAGCCTGCTCGCGGCATTCCGAAACCGATGACCCTGAACCTGCCGCGAGCAGGCTCGCGGCTACAGAAGACCGGGTGTCAGCGTTAGGCTTTGAATTTGTCCTGCGCGTAGAGGGCGGCACCGACGAGACAGGGTTCGGGGTAGGGACACTTCTCGACGACGGGCATGTTCAGGATGTTTGAGCCTTCGCGCTGGGCACGCTCGATGGCGGGGATGAACAGGATGTTCCACCAGTGGGTCATGCCGCCGATGAGCGTTATCTTTTGGCGTCCGTAATGGAGCGTGGCGTCCTTGAGGACGTGGGCCACGGCGCGCTCTTGGATGGAACGAATCCGTTCGGTGATGTCGTCGGGTTTCTGTGTGTGCGCGGTATAGACGGATTCGGAAGCCAACTGGTCGAGAATCTTGTCGCGGCGCTTGGGCTTCAGTAAATCCTCGGCGGTGAACGGGGCGCCGTCGGCTTGTTCGTCGTTCAGCTTCTTGATGAGATGTTGGAACGCGGGATGATCGGGTTTGACTTGGCCGTCGAGGAATGCGGCACGGAACATCCTGCCGGCGCCGTTGCCGGAGGCGAACGCCTCGACGCATTTCTTGCGGGGATTGCCGGGGCAGTTGCACGAGGGCGGCGTTTTCCATGTCCAGTCGGCGGCGTAAGGATATTCGGTGTGGCCGGTTTCGCTTTCGAGGATGTGGCCGGCGACCATGACGCCGGTGTTGAGGCCGCTGGAGAAGGTGATGACGACGGCGTTGCCGGTGCCGTTGAGCGAGCCGACGCCGTAGGCGGCCATGGCGAGGTCGTTGCCCATGGCGACGCGGTAGCCGTCGGTGTCGCGCAGTTTCGTGGCGAAATCCAGCGGCGGCGGAATCTTGGTGTTCGGGGAGTGGAGGACGCAGAGCTTGTCCTTGTCAATCGCGCCGGCTGCGGAGATGCCGATGACGCAGTTCTGCGGCGTAGCACCGAACTCGCGCAACGACTGGCGCGTGGCCTCCAGCAACTCGGCGTTGGAGGTCATGTCCTTGGTCTTGTAGCGACGCTGCCGCACAAGAGGTTGGTTGCTGGCGACGTCAATAACGCCGTCCACTTTCTTGGTTCCCCCGAAATCCATTCCGATGAGCATAGTGATCCTTTTGTTGTTGAAGGTGATTCTACTAATCCAAAGGCAGGTTGTGCAGCGGAAAAACTGACTGCTTCAGCTTGGCGATGGTCTCGCGCACGACCGGTTCGACGGCGGCGCGTTGTTCGGGCGTGACCGGCAGGACGCGGTCCTGCAAGCCGCCGAGCCATTCGGAGCTTTCGAGCATCACGCCGCCCATGCCCATGCTCAGGTCGTAGTCGTCATCGCCGGCGAGCGTTTTGCAGGCGAGCGTCCAGCCGCGCACGGTGTTCTCGACGTGGTAACCGCCGCCGCCGGTGACCAAGAGGGGCGCGTTCAGCAGCAATAGCCGCTTGAGAATTTCCACGTAGGCGTTGTTGGTCAGGCGCAAATGCGTCAGCGGATCGCCGGCGAGCGCGTCCATGCCGAGTTCCACGACGACAACATCGGGCGCGTAGGCGTGCGCCAACGGGAACGCGACCTCGTGGAATGCGAGCAGGTAGGCGTCGTCGTACGTCTCGGCGGGGAAGGGGATGTTGACGTTGTAACCGTGGCCGGGACCTTCGCCGAGTTCGTCCTCGAACCCGCCCCACGGGAAAAGGGTTTTGCCGGACTCGTGCAGCGAGATGGTCATCACGTCACGACGACGGTAAAAGGCAGTTTGGACGCCGTCGCCGTGGTGGGCGTCAACGTCGAGGTAGAGCACGCGTTTGCCGGCGTCGGCGAGTCTCATGCAGGCGAGCGCGACGTCGTTGATGTAGCAGAACCCGGCGGCTTTCTCCGGCATGGCGTGGTGAAATCCGCCCCACGGCGTGAACACGGCGCGGGTTTTGCCGGCAAGGATGAGATCGGCAGCGGCCAGCGATGCGCCCGCGGCGCCAACGGCGTAATCCCAGAGGTCGCGAAAGACCGGTGTGTCGGGCGTGCCCAGCCCCATGTGCAGTCCTTCGACGCGCAGGTCGCCGGCGGCGGCACGTTGGAGTTCGTCGAGATAAGCTGGCGTGTGGAATTTCTCCAGCGCGGCACGCGCCGCGGGTGTCGGGGCGACTTCGTGACAGTTTACTCGGAGAGAGAGCAGGCGCTGGCGTGTGCGCGTGGCGCGGCTGGTGTTAAAGGGGCAGTCGGTCGGATAACGTAGCACCGCCAGTTCGGGCGAGTAGATGAATGCCAGCGCGTGGTCCATTGTCCTCGCATGTCGTCGCGTTTACTCGAAGTCAAGCTCGTAGTGGTAGACGTCGTCCAGAAGTTTGCTGCGCACTTTGCAATTGGCGCGGTTGAACACCGCCTGCATCGGCCGGTTGGAACGCAACACTTCGGCGGTGAACCCGCTGATGCCGCTGCGCCGGGCAATCTTGACGAGGTGATTGAGCATGAACGTGCCGATGCCCTTGCGCTGCCATTTGTCCTGAACGACGAATGCGACCTCGGCGCGGTTCGTTTTCTGGTCGAGATAGTAGCGCCCAATGGCGACGACGTCTTCGCCGTACGCCTCGGGCACGGTGGCCAGGATCGCGACCTCGGTGCGCGGGTCAATGTACGTCATGTCGAGGATTTCCTTGCGCGGGATGGTCTGCATCCGTTGCATGAAGCGGTAGTAGATTGTTTCCTGCGACAGTGTGTAGAACAGTTGCCGCATCCGCGGCTCGTCGGTCGGCTGAATCGGGCGGTAGAAAAGCTGTGTGCCATCGTTGAGCAACATCGTGGTGCGCAGTTCGCGCGGCCCGGCGGTCAGCTTGCTTTCCTTGTCGAGCAGGTCGGCTGGCAGGAACTTCGAGTGGATGGCATCGCGAAGCAGTTGTGGGCGGAACTTCGGATCGGCAATGCTGATGAGCGCGAGGGCGCGTTCCTGGACGCTCTTGCCGTGAAGGTAGGCGACACCGTATTCGGTCACGACGTAATGCACCCCGGCCCTCGTGGTGACGACGCCAGCGCCTTCGGTGAGGTGCGTGACGATACGGGAGACAGTGCCATTCTTGGCGGTGGAAGGCAGGGCGATGATGGCCCGGCCACCAGGGGCTTTGCCGGCGCCACGGTTGAAGTCCACCTGGCCGCCGACGCCGGAGTAAAATTTCTCGCCGAGCGAATCGGCGCAGACTTGGCCGGTGAGGTCAATCTCCAGCGCGGTGTTGATCGCGACCATTTTGGGTTGCTGGCGGATGATGTACGGGTCGTTGACGTATTCGGTTGGATGAAACGCAAACGTCGGATTGCCGTCAATGTAGTCGTAGAGTTTGCGCGTGCCGAGACAAAAGCTGGCGACAATCTTGTCGTGGTCAATCTTCTTGCGCGCGCCGGTCACGGCGCCGGACTCGACGAGGTCCACGATGCCATCGGTCAACATCTCAGTGTGGATGCCAAGGTCACGTTTGTGGGTCAACAGTTTCATCAATGCCTGCGGAATCCGCCCGATGCCAAACTCGACGGTGGAGCCATCCTCGATCAACGCGGCGATGTGTTCGGCGATTTGACCAGCTTCTTCCGACGGCTCGATATACGACACTTCCACCAGCGGCGTCTCAACGGGCACGAGCACGTCGAGGTCGTACACGTGCAGCGAGGAGTTGCCGAGGGTGCGCGGCATGTTGGGATTCACTTCGGCGATGACCAGCGACGCGTTTTCGGCGGCGCTCTTGACGATGTCCACCGACACGCCGAGACTGCACATGCCGCTGGCGTCCGGCGGCGTGACCTGAATCAACGCCGCGTCGAGCGGCAACTGCCCGGAGTTGAACAGCCGCGGAATATCGGAAAGATGGATCGGCGTGTAATCACCGACGCCTTCTTGAATGACGTCGCGGACGTTCTTGGCGATGAAAAAGCTGTTGACCCGGAAATACCGGCGCATTTCCTTGGTCGTGTAGGGCGCTTCACCGAACGTCAGGAGGTGGACGAGTTCGGTGTCGGTCAGTTGGGCGCCGCGGCGCGTAAGCGCGCTGACCAGGGTCGTCGGCACGGCGCAGCCGGTGCCGATAAACACGCGCTGGCCGGGGCGCAGGCGCTTGACTGCCTCGTCCGCAGTCTGGATCATGCCGGCGTATTTCTGTTTCCAGTCGGGATCGTATGAGGGACGTTTAGTCGTGGTCATGTTGCTCCGGAACAATGGTGATAGAGTCGCTCAAGGTGATGCGGGCGTCGGCAACGTAGGCCTCGGTGCCGACTTCGCCGACAATGAAGGGGTTGATGTCGAGTTCCGCAATCTGCGGATAGTCCGTGACGAGTTGGCTGATGCGTTGCAGCGACACGGCGATGGCCTCCATGTCCACCGGCGCCTGGCCGCGGGCGCCTTGCAGGAGCGCGTAGCTGCGCGTGTTCTTCAACATCTGCATCGCTTCCTCTGCCGTGATCGGCGCGAGGTAAAACGTCACGTCTTTCATCACTTCGACGAAAATGCCGCCCAAGCCGAACATCAGCATCGGCCCGAACTGCGGGTCGCGCGTCATGCCGAGGATGACCTCGCGGCCGCGCGAGCCCATCTTCTCGACGTAGCCGCCACGAATCCGCGCCTTGGGCGCGCGGCGCTGCACACGCAGCATCATCAGATCAAACGCGTCGCGGATTTGCTCCGCATTCGCGAGGTTGATGCGGACGCCACCAAAGTCGGACTTGTGAATGATGTCGGGCGACGAAATCTTCAGCACCACCGGATAACCGATGCGCTCGGCGATCTCGACAGCCTGCGCGGAATTCGCCGCGAGGCCGCCGGGCAGGATGTTGAAGTCGTAGGCGCGCAGGATTTCCTTCGCCTCAACTTCGCCGACTTGCTTGATGCCCATCCGTCCGTGCCACGCAATCACGCGGTCCACGCGACGGCGATTGACCGGGAAGCGCGCCACCACGCGCGGCGGGCGGTTCTTCCACGCGGCGTAATCGCACAGCGCCCGCAACGCGGCGACGGCACGTTCGGGCGACGGATAGTTCGGGATGTTCAACTCCATCAGGCGGGCGTGCGCCGCCACCATCTCCTGACCGCCAAGGAACGCCGCCAACATCGGCTTCTTGCCGTGGTGCGCCTTGGCGAGTTTCTCCGCCAACACGAGCGGCTGTGTCATGTTCTGCGGCGTGACCACGACGATGATCGCATCCACGTTCGGATCGTCCTGCAAAATCTCAAACGCCTTCGCGTAGCGATCCGGATCGGCGTCGCCAATCACATCCACCGGGTTGCCCACCGCCGCCGTCACTGGCAGGCCGGCGCGCAACTTCTGCTGCGTCGCTTCCGTTGGCGTGATCATCTTCAATCCGGTCATCTCCGCCGCATCGCTGGCCATGATGCCGGGGCCGCCGGCATTGGTGATGATGGCCACGCGTTCGCCGAGCGGCAACGGTTGCATCGCAAACGCAGTCGCGTAATCGAAGAGCGCCTCGAAGTTCTCGGCGCGGATGACGCCACTGCGCTTGAACGCCGCACCGTAGGCCATGTCCGCGCCCGCGAGGCTTCCTGTATGCGACGAGGCGGCCTTCGCGCCGGCTTGCGTGACGCCGACTTTGAGGATGACGACGGGTTTGATGTTGGCGGCCTGTTCCGCAACGCGCAAAAACTCATCGCCTTCGGTGATGCTTTCGAGGTAACCGGCGATGACGGCGGTTTGTTTGTCCTCGGCGAGCGCTTGGAGCAGGTCCACTTCGTTGAGGTCGGCCTTGTTCCCGAAGCTGACGACTTTCGCCAGCCCCATCTTGCGGTGGCACGCCATGTCCAAGATTGCCACACACAGGGCTCC
>CAZNOK010000250.1:0-6546 GCA_964574605.1 uncultured Verrucomicrobiota bacterium | reverse complement strand
CTACCGAGAGCCGTCGAATACGGCAAGCATGAGGTTTGCAACATGATGCATGCTGCAGTTGGTCATCACGACGTAGCTTGTGCAGAGCCAGTCTTTCGGTAAGGCCATCCAACATATCCAGAGCACAAGCGGCGTTCTGCGCGGGCTTGCGTTACCATCAGAAGTGGTAGTATTCTTCCTCAGGCAACGAAAGGAGAGGTTATGGAACAACTCGTGGAGAAGGTGGATGTGTGGGTAGCGGCCATGGATGACAAGCCGGGCATGTTGGCCCATAAACTGGCCGGGCTGGCGGAAGCAGGCGCGGACTTGGAGTTCATCATCGCGCGTCGTTCACATGAGAAACCGAACAGGGGCATCGTGTTTGTAACGCCAATCCGCGGCGACCGCGAAGTGGAAGCAGCCACGGAACTCGGTTTTGCTGTCACCCAGAGCCTCCATACGCTGCGTGTTGAGGGCAGGAACCGCCCGGGCATCGCGTCGCAGTTAACCGAAAAGATCGGCGGAGCAGGCATCAATCTGCGCGGATTCTCAGGCTCGGTGGTCGGCACGCGGTATGTCATGTATCTGGGTTTTGATACCGAGGCCGACGTGAAGACGGCGCAGCAGATCCTCACGACTGCATCGCCTTAATGCGCTATTAGGGTAAAGGCGGACCAGAGGAGATCGGGTCGTAGCGGGGCACGCGAAGCGGATGGCTCCGGCAACAAAGAGTGCGTGGAGCCATCGGCGCGCGGTGTCTATTGCTCAGAACTTCGCCATCAGGCGCGTCAGGACTTCAACGCCAGTCTTGACGTCTCTGATGCGCGCTTGCTGATCTCCAATCTCGCGCTCAATAGCGAGTGTGCCATGGTAGCCGACTTCGTCGAGCGTTTTGAGAAATGCTTCCATCCCGACCTGTCCTTGTCCGAGCGGGACTTCTTCGCCCCAAGCCCCCGGTGTCAGCGGAACCTTTGCATCCTTTGCGTGGACATGAACGATGTCCTTACCCAGGATTTTTACCGCCTCAATCGGGTTTCCCTTGTTGTAAAGCAACATGTTCGCCGGGTCGAAGTTGACCTTGGCATTCGGGTTCTTCAAATCATCCAGTGTGGCGCGAAGGAGAGTCGCCTCCTCTTGGCCGGTCTCAAACGCAAGCACAACGCCATGCGAAGCCGCCGTGTCAACAGCTTGGCCCAGACAATCAAGGAACGCGCGTCGTGTGGGGTCGTTCTTTTCGGGGAGAAAACCCGCGTGCACCGACATGATTTTCAATCCCAAGGCCTTCGCCTTCTGCGCTCCCCATTTCACGAGTTCGAGACGCGCCGGACGAAGCTTCGGGTCGGCAAAGCCACCGGTCTTTTTGATCGTATCAGGAGTGGTGTAATCCTCGCCGGGGAAAGCCAGCATTGCGGCGCTGGACTTGAAGCTGGCTTTACGAACGGCTTTGATGAACGTCGCATCGTCCTCAACCCATGACGCGTGGTGCGGGTCACCGAGCGCAAGGTGTGTAACCGAAAGGTTCAGGTCCTTCATCAGCCTGTCGAGTTCCGGCAGGCTTTTCACCTGAAGCGACCAACTGCAAACGCCGATCTGCCAACGTGCTGTCATCGTAATCCTCCATTCATGTTTGAAGCGTAGCAAGGGCTGCGGGAACGGTCAAGGCGGTGTTTCTGCAGGGGATGGACAAAACCCGCGCCTTGGTGCATCATCGAATCGAACCTCGGACTAACACATGCACTGGCCCAACAAAAGCAGTTTGGTCTCAGCCTTGGTCGTGGCGCTGGTGTTTCACGCTTCGAGCCTTTTCGCGCAAAAGAAGAAAACGATCAGCCAACGCGAGATGATTGACGTGGTGCTGGCAAACACAAAGCCGCTGAAATATCCGCGCGGGAACCGGCTCCCGCTTTATCTCTGGCCGCTGCAAGGACTGGGCACGACCGACGAAGCCGAGGCGGAACGCTTGTTGAATAACCTCGATGCACGTGGCTTGCCGGTGATGGCGTCGTGGAACCCGTCGCCGCAGCGTCGCGAGCAAAGCCTGCGAGACGCGATGTGGCTCGGTCGTCTGCAAAAGAAACTCGGCCTACCGATTACCATCAATGCCGTCGCCTGCATGAACTCCTTCTGTAACGGCGAGGAGAAGACCGCCCACATCGGCGACGACGGGAAACCGTTCTTCGATTACTCGTTTGCTGAGAAACGGCCGATGGGTTGTCCGTGCGCGCTCGAATCCCGTCATGCGACCATCCGCGAGCAGATTGAGTTCTTCCTCGATGCGTACCAGCGCGAAGGGCTTGACGTTCATTTCATCTTTGTGGATTGGGAGATTGACGGACCGATTGAATGGAACGACGGCTGGGCGCACAGCAAACGCTGCAAACGCTGCCGCGAGCGTGTCGGCAATATCAACGACTTCGCCGTGTTCCAGCGGACGTTGCGGACGATTCGCAGCCGGATGCAGCGCGAATGTCTGGCAGAGCCGGTGTTGAAGCGGTTCCCAAAGGCGCTCGTAGGCAACTACGCGGTCTATCCCAACGACGGTTGGCGTTACTGGTATGACTACTTTGAAAAGCTAGCGCCCGACGCGCCGTTCAAGGCTGACCAGCGCGCAAAATATCGCCCGTGGTTCCAAGAGTTCCCGTTGACCGGTTACACCGTCTCGATGCCGGTGGTCTATACGTGGTATGCGACGCCGACTTGGTATGATTTCACCAACTACGATTATCGCTGGTTTTACAACCTGCTGCTCGTCAGCTCGACGTCGGGTCGGCATAAGGCCGCGAATGCGCCGAGCATTCCCTTCGTGCACTGGCGCACCACCGCGCCGCCGAAGGAACCCGATCCGTCGGTGAAACAGTTCAGTGCCGGGAAATACCAGGAACTGCTCTGGCACATGTTGTTGCGGGGGCAGGACACGCTGTTTCTCTGGTGCCCGCGCGATGAAGCGGCGGAAGAGACGCGGCTGCTTCACGAAGTGTGGGCTGCCTCACTCGAATACCGCGAGTTTCTGGAGCGCGGCAAGCCAATCATGTTCGACGTGCCGAAACAGCAAGGACCGGTCGTTTCCGCCGTGCGGTTTGGCAATCGCGTCCTCGTGCACCGAACCGATTTTGATGGCAACTCCGCGCCGGTGAAGCTGTTTGTGGACGGCAAGACCCTCGATGTGCCGCGCGCGGAAGGGCGTTGTCAGATTCTCAATCTCGCGCCGTAGCCGCGCAGCTCATCTCCTGTGCCGTCTCTTTGATTTTTCGAAGATCGAGCTTGCCGGTGCCGAGGACGGGCAACGACGCGATGTAAAAGAACTGGTCGGCTTTTGGTTTCCAGAGATTCGGCAGGTCGCCGGCGGCGAGCTTCTCCAACACGGGCGCGAGCTTGTCATCGGACAGCGTGTGCAGCACGACGAGGCGTTCACCTTTCTTCTCATCGGCGACGCTGGTGACGGCGAAACACTGCGCCGTCGCACCGGCAAGCTCGTGAAGTTTCTCCTCGATCTTGATGTGCGGAACCATCTCGCCGCCGATCTTGCTGAAACGGGTGAGACGGTCGGTGATCTGGAGAAACCCGTCTTCGTCCGCTGCGGCGATGTCGCCGGTGTTATACCAACCATCGCGGAACACTTCGGCAGTCTTCTCCGGTTTGCCGAGGTAACCGGCCATGACGTTCGGGCCGCGCAGCAGCAGCAGGCCGGGCTGGCCGACGGGCAACGGCTGGCGGGTGTCGGGATCCACGATGCGGAAGGCAATCGCGGGCAACGGATGCCCGATCTTGCCGCGCTTCGCGCCGATCTGACGGAAACCCGCGGCGCGGAAATCGTGCGTGTTGACCGTGACGGCAGGCGCGCACTCGGTGCAGCCGTAAGCTTCAAGCGGTCGGATGCCGAACTTGTCTTCGAAGGCTTGCGCGAGACGTTCGGAGAGTTTCTCGGCGCCGGTGACGACGTATTGGAGGCTGCCGAAAGCTTCCGGCTCGCAACTGCGAAGGTAGAGTTGGAGAAACGTCGGCGTGGCGAGCAGGAACGAGCAGCGATACTCGCGGACCAGCGTGCCGATGGCGCGCGCGTCAAGCGGTGACGGGTAAAATACGACACCGCAACCGAGCACGCCCGGCGTGGCGATGGTCGCGGTGAATCCAAAACTGTGGAAGAACGGCAGGATGCCGACGATCTTGTCGGTCGGGCGGAAGGCGAAGGTCTGACCCATCTGCTCGACGTTGGAGCGGATGTTCCAGTGGGTGAGCATGACGCCTTTGGGATCGCCGGTGCTGCCGCTGGAAAAGATGACAGTGGCGAGGTCGTCGAGTGTCGCATTCTTGCCCGACAAAACGCGTTCAAGCAATTTAGGAGGTAACAGCCACGACAATGTCAGCGCGGCGAGCTTCTCGCCAAGCCGCGGGTGGGCGACGAGGTCTTCGAGGTAAATCGCTTTTGTGGGGACGGTGAGCTTGAGTTTCTCGAGGAACTCGCGCGACGTGATAACAGTCTGCAGGTCGCACTGGCGGGCGCAACTGGCCAGAACGGCGTCATTGGCGGTGTAGTTGAGGTTGACGGGGACCTTGCCGAGCAGGAGCGCGGCGTAGTTGACGAGTGCGCCGCCGACGCTCGGTGGCAACAGGATGCCGACCATCTGTTGGCCGCCCCAGACGGCGCGGAGCCGGCGGGCGAGGAAGACGGTGCGGATGAGCGCGTCACTGTAATTCAGGCGCGGCGTCCGAGCGTCGGCCATGAAGAAACGGCGGCGATGATGTTGCGCTTTGCGGATGAAGGCGCGGTGCAACGGCCAGAGCGTATGGCGACGGTATTGCCACGCGTCGGCGTTGAGGTCTTGGACGGCTTGGCGGACCTCGAACGGTTTCGAGGTCGGCGGCATCGGTTTGCCGTAGCAGACGGTGACGGGGTAGGGGAAGAAGCGCGGCACTTTCCAGACAAACCTGCGTTTTGCGAAGCTGAAGATGCTGCCCCATACGTTGTCGAGGCAGACCGGAATGATCGGCGCATCCACGCCTTTCATGATCCGTTCGAGGCCGCGTCGGAACGGCAACATCTGGCCGATCCGCGTGATCTGTCCCTCGGCGAAGATGAGGACAACTTGGCCGTTCTTGATCGCGTCGCTGGCTTCCTGCAACGACTTGATCATCTCGCGTGGCCGCAACTGCGACGAAATCGGGATTGCCCTCATCGCCTTGGCGAAGGGCTTGACGAACCACAACTCGTAGATGTCCTTGAACATGATGGCGCGAATCATCCGGTCGGTTGACCCGATGAGCAGCGCCGCGTCAATGAACGACACGTGGTTGCACACGAACAACGCGCCGCCGCGCTCGGGGATATTGTCGCGGCCTTGGACGCGGAGCCGGTAAATCGAGTGCGTGAACACCCAGACCAGCAACCGCAACAGCGAATCGGGCAACAACCAGATGACATACACCGTTGCCACCAGCGTCATCAAACCGCTGACGAGATAGATGCCGTGCGGCGTCCGCGGCCAACCTTGCTGGAGCGCGTAGAACACGCCCGCCGCGAGGAAGGCGGAGGCGCTCGACAACAGGTTCTGCGCCGCCAACACGCCGGCCTTGTCTTCCTTGCGCGGGCGATGCTGCATCAATGCATTGATGGGCACCGCAAAAAAGCCGGCGAAGAACCCGAGCGTGGAAAGATGGGCGAGCACGCCGGCGAAGCCGATTCCTGTTCGGGCGAGCGAGAACGCCGTTGCGGTGATGCCAATCATGCCGAGCGGGATCAGGCCGTACTCGATCTTGCCGCCCGACAAATAGCCCGCGGCGAAACTGCCGATGCCAATGCCGATGGCCAGCGCGGCCTGGAGATAACTGATGTGGCGCGGGTCGGCGTGGAGGACATCGAGGCCGTGGATGAAGATGTTTTGCGTCAGCAACACACCGAGGAACCAGAAATACGTATTGCCGATGACGGCCATCGTCAATTTCCGGTCGGCGCGGATGATGCGCCATTGCGAGCCGAGGTCGGCGAGGAAATTCGCGCGGAACCGTTTCGTCGGGTCCGCCGGCGGGATTCGTTGCATCGCGAGGCTGGCGCAGAGGCCAAACACGGCGAGCGCGACCAGCGTCGCGCCCGACCAGACCGGTGCGTGGGTGAACTGCTGCGCGAGTTCGCCGCCGACCAGCGTGCCGGTGATGATGGCGAGGAACGTGCCGAGTTCGAGGATGCCGTTGCCCCACGACAATCGTTTCTCCGGCAAAAGCTCCGGCAACGTTCCATACTTCGAGGGGCCGAAGATGGCGCTGTGAACGCCCATCAGGAACACGCAGCCGAGGGCAAGACGCAGGTTCTTCGTCGCCAGCGCGAACGTCGCCAGCAACATGATGCCGATCTCGAACGTCTTCACGCCGATGGTGACTGCGCGTTTCGTGAACCGGTTCGCCAGCCAGCCCGCTGCCATCGAGAAGAGAATGAACGGCAGCGTCAACAACGCCGTGGCCAGCGACACCAACTGGTCGCGCGCCGCCTGCGACAGGCCGAGGCCGACGCCGAGAAAGATGACGACCTGTTTCAGCGCGTTATCGGAGAACGCGCCTTGAAACTGCGTGACGATG
>CAZNOK010000249.1:0-6558 GCA_964574605.1 uncultured Verrucomicrobiota bacterium | reverse complement strand
AGAAGACTACGTCGCGTCGCTCGACAATCAGGTCGGCTTGTTCAAAGGCGGCGCGATAGCGTTGTTCGTTCATGGCGGCGATGCGGCGTCTCAGGCTGGTAGGCACAATCGGTGTTGCGAGCAGGCGCGTCAGGAGAGCAAGCATGACCCGCTTGAGCAGGCGGGCGGCGGCGTTTTCCTTGCGGAGCAGATCAACAATCCGCGCCTCCAGCCCGGTTTGGCCGGCATCGGCAACAAGCGTGCCAATCGGTTTGAGGAGGCGGGCGATTTCGCGAACGCAGGCGTCGAGGGCCGGGACGAAACAGAGGACGTGGTTGCAGAAGACCAAGTCCACGGATGCGTTCCGCAACGGCAGGCGGCCGGCGTCTGCTTGAAGGAGCGAGGCGTTTCCCCGGAGGCGTTCACGGGTGGCGCGAAGCATGTGCGGGGAGATGTCGGCAGCCAGCAGGCGAGCCTGCGGAGCGGCGTCGGCAAAGAGCAGCGTGAACCCGCCGTTGCCGCAACCGAGGTCGAGAATGTGGCAGGCGCGCGCCAGTTCGGGCGCGATGGTGGCCGTCATGGCGACGCGACAATTCTGGTAGAACTCGCCGTCGCCGAATCGGCCGGCCAAGCGATCGAAATGGGAAGCCACTGCAAATTTCATGGTTGTTGGCGGTGGTTCACCGGTTGTTTCGGGCGGCGGCGACGCGGTTATAAATCCACGCCACCAACCAGCCCGCCGCGAAGCCGATGACGAACCCCCAAGCGAGGCCGATGAAAGCGCCGCCGAGAGTCACGCGGTAGCCGATGAGAAACTGGGCGAGCAGTCGCAGGTGCGGACCGACTTCCTTGCCGCCTTTGAGCACAAGCCAGATTGTTGCCACGAAAATGCCGAGGCCGCAGAGGGCGCCACAGGCGAAGCCCCAGACGTTGCCGTTGAGGCGGAGCACGGCGCGGGTGAGTTGCTCTTCGTTGTTGTTGTCAGGCTGTACCAGCATGGTGTCCTCCTATCGTTTTATCTCCTCAATATATTCCCGCTCGTCGTTGACGCCCCACAGATCGTGATGCGCGCCGCGGATGTTCTCCACGGCGAGCATCGCGGTCAACATCGAGTGATCTTGATTGTTGTAGCGGTGCATCCCGTTCCGTCCAATGACTTGCAAGTTCGTCAGCGTGCCGAGAAACTCCCGAACGACCCGAAGATGCTCGCCATAGCCGGCATCGTACACCGGATACGCCTTCGGCATCCGCACGACGCAACCATCCACCATGTCGTCGGCGCGCGCCAAACCGAGCATTTCGATCTCGCGTTTGCCGAGCGCGATCAACTCTTCGTCCCGCATCGTCCAGAGCTTGTCGCCGGCGAAACAAAAATATTCCAAGCCAAGGCAGGTCGCGCCGGCGTCGGGCACCATGTCGGGGGACCAGTTCTTGTAGTTCTGGATCCGGCCCATCTTCACGTCGGGATCGTGAATGTAAATCCAGTTGTCGGGAAACACATCGCCCCGGTTCAGGATGAGCGCGACGGTGAGAAAATCGCGGTATTTCAAGCCGTCCGCCGCCGCCCGCACCGCGGCCGGCGCGGCCGGCGAAAGCCCCTCGATAAGTTCGCGCAATGGCATGCTGCTGACGAAGTGCGAGCCTTCGACGCGGCTGCCGTTGCCAGTCTCGACGGCCTCGATGCGGTCGGCGCTCCAGAAAATCTTTTTCACTTCCGCGCCGAGGCGGACTTCGTGGACGCGCGCGGCAACTGTCTCCCACATCATGCCGGGGCCGAGCCGCGGGTAATCGAACGCGTCAATGAGCGTTTTGATGACGCGGGATTTGTGCGGAGACTGCTGCTGGAGGAGCGCATTCTTGACGGCGCTGAGCAGCGACAGTCCCTTGATCCGTTGCGCGGCCCACTCGGCGGAAATCTCGTGGCACCGGATGCCCCACACTTTCTCCGTGTAGGTCTTGAAGAACGTTCGGTAGAGCCGCTCGCCGAAACGGTTTGAGACCCATCGCTCGAAAGTGTCTTCGGGCCGTTGCGGGAAAAGCTGCGCCTTGATGTAACTGGCGAGGATGAGCGCGCTGTTCCAGAGGCCGAGTCCCAGCAGCGCGTTGGCAGGACGAAGCGGATAGTGGAAGAACCGTTTGTTGTAATAAATCCGCGAGAGCCGTTGCCGTCGCAGGAAATCCGCTTCCGCGAGCACCTCGCGCCACATCGCCTCGACCGCCGGCACTTTCGTGAAAAAACGGTGGCCGCCGATGTCGAAACGGTAGCCGTTGTGCGCGGCGGTGCGCGAGATGCCGCCAACCACGTTGTCCTTTTCGAGCACGACCGATGGAAGCCCGGCCTTGGAGAGCTGGTAGGCTGCCGTCAACCCGGCCGGGCCGCCGCCGATGATGACGACCGGTTTCATCACATGTTGTCGAAGAAGCCGCGGAACGACGCCGACGCGGCCCTCATTTTCACCGTCAACAGGTAAATCCAAAGCGCCGCGTTGCGGACAAACGCCAGCAGCCAGCCCGCGACGAACCCCGCGAGGAACCCGTATCCCAACCCGATGAACGCTCCGGGCAGCGTCACATGATACCCGGGAAAATACTGCCACAGCAGCCGGAGATAGTGCCCGACGTCGTCGCCGCCTTTCAGCACGAGGATCATCGTCGCCGCGCACAAGCCGATGCCACACAGCGTGCCGACGGCGACGCCGAACGCGACCGCGTCGAGCCGTGCGAACGCGCGCTGCAGAAGTTGTTCAGTTGATTCCGTTTTGTTCATCTTGTCCAATGCCGGACCAGCCCGACTGCGAAACCGAGTCCGCTGTACAAATTATACAACCACAGCCACGGCATCGCCGCCAGTGTGAACAGCGCGCCGCGTTTCGCCAAGAAGAATTTCAACAGCCCCGCGTGCATCGCCAGCATCACGACGACCAACGGCGGCACCACGAGCGACAACCAGCCCAGCACGACAGCGGCGCGCGCTTTCCACGTCAGGTTCAAATCATTCAATATCCCGCGGTCGCGCTGCATCAACTCCGTCCACGGAACGGCGCGCAGCCAGAAGTCCGCGTACACCAGCGAGCGCGCCGTCCAGCGTTTCAGATGTTTGACCTGAAGCGTCTTCACCAACCGAATCCGGTGCCCGGCGCGCCGGAGCCGGTAACCGAATTCGATGTCCTCGATGGACGGCTGGCGATACGTTTCGTCGAAGCCACCGAGCGTGAGAAAAATGTCGCGTCGCGTCGCGCCGCAACCCGCCCAGAACGTCGAAGCTTCTTCGCGCGACGTCTGGTGGACGTAATGGTGAAAGAGGTTCTTGTATTGCGACAGGAAATTCGCCTCCGCCGGGGCGTCGTCGTAGGAACCGAACACGGCGGCAATTTTCGGCTCGCGTTCGAACGTCTCCCCGATCCTCCGGAACAAATCCGGAACACACGCCACGTCGGCGTCGAGGAACACCAAGACGTCGCCGCGGGCCGCGCGGGCGCCGGCATTGCGGGCGCGGGCGGGGCCACCGGCTTTTTCGAGTCGGATGACGCGCGCGCCGAACTCCTCGGCGATGCGCCACGAGCCGTCGCTGTCGCCGTCGGCAACGACGATCAACTCGTCGGGCTGCGGTGACGCCGCCTTCAAGCGTTCGAGGCACCGGCGGAACTTCTCGCCGCCGTTGTGGACGGGAACGATGACGGAAAGCGTTGGCGTTGCCATGCGCGGAGATGATAATCGCTGCCCGTCAGTTTGGCCAGCCGGTACTGATGGCCTTTTCATTGTAATCCCGACGCCGCTCACTATAATGCCGCGCCATGTCTGTCGTCCACGAACATCATCAACAAATCCGTGACCTGCTCGCGCAAGGCCAGCTCGATGACGCGCAATTCCGCTGGCTCGAATTCTCCGAGCAGTTCGCCGACCGTCCCGATTTTCTCCTCGAACTGGTCAAAGAGTTTGCCGACGCCGGCCACCCGCGCACCGCGGGCGAGCTGGCCGCGCTCATTGCGCCCAGCCTCAAAACCGCCGGCAAACACCACGAATGGCTCTTCGCGCTCAAGCTCCGCGCCGCCGCCAGCCCGAAAGAAAGCTCGCTCCGTCCCGAGTTGGCCGAGGCTTACACCGCCATCCACGAAAAAGACTCGCGCCTGAAAGCCATCCTCGCCGTCGCCGCGCTCGACAACGACGCGACGCCGATGACGGAAGCCATCTCCAGGATTGACACGCTGCTGGCGCTCGCGCCGGGCGCGTACTGCCAGCAAAAAAGCTGGGGGTTCGGCCGCGTGAAGAGTTTCGACGCCACGCTTGGCCGGCTCATCATTGCGTTTCCGCACAATCCCGACCACGCTCTCCAACTCGCCTACGCCGGCGAGAGTCTCACGCCGGTCGGCGCCGACCACCTCGAAGTGCGCAAACAAACCGACCTCGCCGCTCTCCAGCAACTCGCGACCGCCGAACCGCTCGCGCTGTTGCGCCTCGCGCTCGTCAGCCACGGCCATGCCGTTTCGCCGGAACGCCTCGAACAAATCCTCACGCCGTCCGTCATCGCCACCGCCGACTGGAAGAAATGGTGGGACAACACCAAGCGCCTCGCCAAACGCGACCCGCACTTCAGCGTGCCGGCGAAGAAGAGCAACCCGATTGTGCTGCGCGCCGCGCCGGTCTCGCAGCAGGACGAACTGCTCGAAGCGTTTCGTGACGCGCCGAGCCTCATCCAGAAGACTGACATCGCCCGCCAGTTTCTCCGGATCGCCGACGAGATTACCGATCCGACGCTCGCGCTTCAGGAATTGCAGGACGGCCTGCTGGTGTCGCTGGCTGCGACCAAGCCCGACCTCCACGTCGTCCGACTCGAAGCCGCCTTTCTCCTCGAAGACATGCGCGTCCCCGGCGCGTTTGTCGCCGATGAACTCCGACGGGTCGCCGATTTGCCGGCGCTGTTTGACGAGCTCAGCGCCGCCTCCGAGAAACGCGCCGTCGCCGCGTTGAAGGTTTCCGAGCCGGACCGCCTTCTTGCGGGAATCCATCAGTTCGCCGCCAAGACGCTCGACCAGATCGCCGACCTGCTCGCGCCGTGCGCGCCGCAGATTCTCCAGAGCGTCCAGAACCACGCGGCCAGCGCGGAACTCCTTGCGTGGATCTGCCGGAACATTTCCGGAACACCGTGGCTGACGCCGCTTCCCGGCGCGGTTCTCATCCAGGCCGTCGTCAGCGCGATGGAAACCTCCTCTGCCAAGTCCGCCGCCAAACTCTACGACCTCCTCGTCAAGGATGAGACGTTGGTGGTGGATTTGCTTGCGAACGCGCCGACCGAGGCCGTCCGCGATGTCGCCCGCCGGCTGCTCGCGACGCCGGCGTTCGAGGAACTCGACCGCCGATTGTTGATGGCGCGACTCGTGAAGGAGTTCCCGTTCGTGCAGGAGTTTCTTGTCAGCCGCACCGTGAAGGAACAGCCGCTCATTGTTTCCTGGGTCAGTCTCCGTCGCCGGCAAGCCGAGCTGGACGATCTGATCCAGAAAAAGATTCCGCAGAACAGCAAGGAGATCGCCACGGCCCGCAGCTACGGCGACCTGCGCGAGAACTTCGAGTACAAAGCCGCCAAGGACATGCAGAAAGTCTTCATGCGCCGGCGCGGCGAACTCGAATTGCTTCTCGTTCGTTCGCAGGGCACCGATTTTGCCGACGCCAAGACCGACGCCGTCAACATCGGCACGACGGTCACCATGACCGATGTCGCCACCGGCGTGTCCGCGACCTATCACATCCTCGGCGCGTGGGACAGCGACACGGCCCGCAACATCGTCAGCTACCCCGCCGCGCTGGCGCAGGCGCTGTTGAACAAGCGAGTGGGCGATGTTGTCGAGGCCAACGGCGACACCGGCAAGATTCAATTCCGTATCGAGCGCATCGCGAAGGCGCCCGCCGAGATTTTGCAGGCGCTCTGAGTTGACGCTGTTCTGAAAGCCTGCTATCCTGTCGCCACACGAAAGGAATCGAACATGAAGGGCAACGCCAAGATCATCGAATGTCTGAACGGCCTGCTGGCCGACGAACTCACCGCCATCAACCAGTACATGGTTCACTCCGAGATGTGCGCCAACTGGAACTACGAGCGCCTCCACAAAGCCGTCGAGGGACGCGCCATCACCGAGATGAAACACGCCGAGAAACTCATCGGGCGCATTCTGTTCCTCGAAGGCACGCCGGTTGTCAGCAAGCTCAACAAGCTTGTCATCGGAGCCAATGTCGAGCAGCAGTTGACCAACGACCACAAAGCCGAGTTGGGCGCTGTCGAAGCCTACAACAAGGGCGTGTCGCTTGCCGCCGAGGTGAACGACCACGGCACGCGCGACATGTTGACTTCGATCCTCAAGGACGAGGAAGACCACGTGGACTGGATCGAAGGCCAGCTCGACCAGATCCGGCAGATGACCATCCAGATTTACCTCGCCGAACAGGCGAAGTAAGCCGCCGCGCCGCGTCTCCGCCTTCGTGGAGCTTTGGCGGACAAGCTGTTTTGTGGCGCCCAAGGGCGCCCAGCTTGCGACTGTCGTACCACTGTGAGAATGTCCCCTTGTGACCTCGATGAGAATGTCCCCA
>CAZNOK010000248.1:0-6615 GCA_964574605.1 uncultured Verrucomicrobiota bacterium | reverse complement strand
GGGATGGCCCATACAGGACGGGTGACGCCTTCAAGTACCGCGTAGCCATTGCGGACTTTGTGCCGTTGGAGCACAGACTCAATGTCGCGCGGCAAGCCGTCATGGGCATCGCCCAACGTTTGTACCACTGTGGCCTGCAAATAGTCGGCACTGAACGCCAGCCAGCCCTTCTCTTCTCGCCCGTTGAATGATTTGACGGGATAGAGCCAGACACGAGTGTTAGCGACTAGTGCCTGTTTGACTGCTTGTGCAACGCGCGCGATGGAATCCTTTGCCGCTGCCGGTGAGAGCTTCGCCAGCGTGGGCTTTTGGCAGACGGTCTCGAAGTTGCACACGCGCACTGAAAGGACGAATGGTTGGTTAGGCGCGCTCCAGAAATAACAGTTCCCGATGATCGGCTCGGCGCGAAGGTAGTTGAGAATCTCATCGGTGTAGTAGGCATTGTGGCGTTTGAGTGTTTGCAGGTCGTTGTCGTTGAGCAGGTGCAGCGCAAAGAAGTTGTCACCTTGGCTGATGATCTGATCGGAAATCGCGCCGGGTTGCTGGGTGACCAGAATCGCGCCCAGCCCGTACTTGCGGCCTTCCTTCACCCAGCGGACGAAGACGTTGGCGTCGTTGAGCCAGCGGTCGCCGAGCATGGTCTGGGCTTCTTCGAGCACCGTCAAGCATCGCACGCTGGGACCACCCGCCTCAGTGAGGTGGCGGACATTGTGCTGGAAGATGCGGCGTAGCAGTAGGCCGGTGGTAGCCAGTCCGTCTTCGCTGCCGAGCAACGAGACGTCCACGACCACGACACGGTTTTGGCGCAACTCCTCGATCAGGTTCTTGCCCAACGTGGCCTTGGGGCGGTGGAGCCGTTTGATGGATGGTACGAGGTTGTTTTTGATTGCACCGAGGCTGACATCGTCCTGTCGGGGTTTGTACGCGAGCAACTTAGCCATCTGATTGTTGTCGGCGGCAAAACCCTGTTCGGCCAAAAGTGCCACCAAGCGTTTCCACACGTCCCAATCCAAGCTGCGCAGAAGATTGGCGAACACCATCTCCTGTTTCTCCTGCGGGATAAATGCCGCGACGATGTCCTGCGGCGGAAAATCGCCAAAGTCAACGAATACGTCGCCCTTGCGAACATCCGCATATTCGCCAGCAATGCGCCGGTTGGTGTACAACGACACGCGGCCCTGCAAACCCGGCACGTTCACCAAGCCCGGTCGCCCATGGGCATCTGGTAGAGCGTATTCGCCTTCGGGATCGAAGATCAATAACCCCACGTCGGGCGGTGAGGAGTAGAGTTGCGATACGAGGTACTTGATGAGGTTGCTTTTGCCGTAACCGGCGCGGGCGAACACAAAACTGCGTTTTCCCTTCAGTCTCGCGACGCTGAAGTTGACTGGAACGCTCGACAACACACGCTGGCCGTACACCAGATGCCCAAGGGGCGCGGCTGTTGCATCGTTTTCCAGTCCGACGTTACACAGGAACGCTAGCGCCGCTTCCGAGGGCAGACGGACGTTGCTTCCAAGCGTGGCGAACGTGCGCTGGCCGACAGAGAACTCATAGCCCTCCGCGATCACGCGCAACACACCGAGCAACTGCACCTTCAAGTTGTAGCGCAACATCTGCCGCATGATAGCCCCCGGCACGGCCTCGCGTGTCTTCGCAAGATCAGCCAGATAGGCATCGCCTTGTCCGGTTGCCAGTTGTCCCGCCGCATGATACCGGCTCACGCGCCCCACCAATGCCTCCGTTGCGCTCAATTCCACAAGCAAGAACTCCCCAAACCCCGGCAATGCGCGTTCCTCGTGGGGCACGACAACGTCCACTTCCAGTTGATGCGGCACCGGCGAAAACCCTTTCAGCAATCCGACCGCTGGTGTGGCGGCATAAAGGTCACGTTTCGATTGTTGACTCATCGTTGAGTTCCTCCACAAGTTGACGCCCCAGCAGTTTCAGCAATCGAGCTTCGCGGGCGGCGGCGGGATCAAGTGCGGCGACTTGTTCCAACAACATCTGTTCCAGCATCTCCACTTCGAGGCCGCCCAGCCGCGCATGTTCGTGCGCTTGCATCAGCGGCTGTGGATAACCACGCACAGGAAAGCTGGCGCGCGATGTCTCATACAACAGCGACATCGTCTCGGCCACGCGGCTAGTTTGCCACGCCGCCATGTCCACCGGCAGCAATGGTACTCCCTGGCCGCGGTCCAGCCGTGCGATGTGAAGCTGACCCATCGCGCGCGTTCCGATCCAGCGATACTGCGACGGCGCAGCCTCGCGCTCCAACTCGGCTGGCACAGCTAGATACGCCGGTTGCCCGTCGGCAAAACTGTTTGTCAAACCGATGGCCACCGACAGGTAGTTGATGACACGCGAACGCTTGGCGACACCGACCAGCAGGTGATCGTGCTGTCGCGTCAGCGCCTCGAACCGCTGACGCAACGCGCGGAACACCTTGTCCGTCAGCAACACGCTGCGCAACAAGCCGTCGCGGACGAGCAGCTTGCCGGGCGGTTGGCTCGCCAGCTTCAGCAACGCTGCCCATTCCATCAACTCGCGCAACATCGCCAACAAATTGCTCTGCTGAAATTCCGACTGCGGCAGCAGGTCGTCCCAGCCAAGAGCAAGATAATCGAGTAACTTGTGCATCCGCGGTTCGGACTTGAAGTAGAATCGAAGTATCTCCGACGGCTCCAGCGACAACGGTATGAAATCCTCAAAATAAATTTCGCCATTGCTGTCGGCCACGCGCAGCACTTGTACGCGTATCGGATCAAGGTTGAGACGGTTCTCGCCGCCGTCTGTGGCCACTGTAGCGATCACTGACATCGAGTTGGCCGGAGAGACGATTGGCGTGGCGTGCAGTTGCGCCAGTGCGCGACGTGTCTGGCCCAGTTGCGGCCATTCTTGATTGAGCGCAAGTCGGAGACTGCGCTGCAACTGTTCCAGCCGCTTGGCGCTCAGATTCACTAGATCATGCCTATTTTCCGGCGAGCAATGCGTTCACCTTCCGCATCACGGCGAAGGCGTCGGCGACGTAGAGGACGTCGGCTTTGCCCCGGGCCCAACCGCAATTCGGATCGAGACTGATGGCGCGGCGCTCGTTGATGAATCGCCAGCCAACGGTGTGCGGTTCCTCGCCGTGGCAGCAAGTAGAGAGACCCTTCGGATGACGCGGCGTCGAACCGGTCTGGCCGATCTGGTTGAGGTGGCTCATGAATGGCAACACCGCTTGGCCTTCGCCACTGAGGTCAACCAGCGATTTGCTGCTGCCGAGCGACGCTTTGCTCGCGTTGAGGAAACCGAGAATGATCTCCGCTGCTTCGGGCACGTGCGTCGCACCGTCGGCTTGTTTCTTCGTCCAGCCGGCGCCGGCGACGAAGAGGAGCTTGGCATCGGGACGAATCGTTTGCTGGCTGGCTTCAGGCGCTTTAATGCCGGTGACTTGAGTGCGGCTCGTTGCGGTCACGGCAACCGGTGTAGTGGCGGCTGTCCCAGCCGCCCCAGTCCACGGCGCGACACAACCGGGATCCAGCGCGATGACCCACGGACGTTGCGTGCGGGTCATCTGTGCTTCCATCCGCTGCCGGTAATACCAACGTGTGATGCCAGTGGCAGTGACGCCGGTGACGTGGGTGTCGGCGCGGCCGCCGAGTCGGGCGGCGACTCCGGCGGCGACGCGCCCCCAACGCGACGTGTGCGGGACAATGACAATGGTGGCGGCAGCAGCCTTGGCGATGGCTTCGGCGGCGGCGGCATCGGTGGCGTAGCGTGGCTGCGAAAACTCCGCGCCGGTGACGGCGAGGAACTTCGCGGCGCCGCAGCCGGCGATTTGGTTCGCGGCCTTCTGTGTGTCGGCGCCGATGAGGCCGACGCTGAAACTGCCGAGTGTCTTGGCAACGGCGACAGCTTCGAGTGCTGGCTTGGCGAGCGAGCCGTTGGGTTCGGTGTGGACGATGACGAGGATGTTTTCCATGGCTGTGTCTCCGGTTATTGCTGGATCCAGGCGACGATTTCTTTCGCGATGTCGTCGGGGCTCATGTCCTTGATGATCTTGGTCTGGCGCTGCTGTTTCGGGAGCGCGACGCTGGCGAAGGTGACACCTTCGGCGCCAATCTTCGCGGGCTTCGCCTTCTGCAACGCCGGCATGATCGAGCGCATGTTGGCCATGCCGATCTGCGGGTTGTTCGGCGGCTCGGGCAGGTTGCCCGTCGCCCAACCGAGCACGGCAGGCGCGCCGGCGCACTTGGAGACTTGGTGTTTGCCGCCTTCGATGCGTTCGAGGATTTCGAAAGAGCCGTCGGAGGCAACGGTGATCTGGTCAACGCCTTGGAACTGGTCGGTGATGCCGAGTTTCTCGCCGACGAGTTGCATCGTCGCGCCCGCGCCGCGGGAGGCGGATTCCCAACCGCCGAAGACGAGGAGTTTGCTCATGTCGAGGCCGGGGATGGCTTTGATGGCGTCGGCGAGCGCGGCGGCAACGTCGGCAGCCTCAGTGAATCCGCTGGCGGGTCCGTCAATCGCGATGAGTTCGAAGCCGGCTTTCTGGGCGACGGTCATCATGACTTGTTGGAGCTTGGCCTTGGGTGCGAGGCTCACGAAATAGACTTTGCTGCCGGGGTTGTTCTTGGCGAGGTTGGCGGCCTCAAAGAGTGCGTGCCCGGCCCACGGGTCAAGGACGGCGGGCAACATCATCTCGTTCTTCAACCCGGGCCCGGCCGGCGTGGTAACCGGCTCCAGCGTTTGCAACGGGTCGGGTACAATGCTGCCGCACACGACAATCTGATAGGTTGTGCTCATCGGATGTTCTCCTGTCGGCATTGTCTCTACCGCGTTCGGCGGCGCGGTAGCAAGCACGGATTGACACGCGACGAGGTGGTGCTACGGTTGCCCCGGCCATGATGACCGCGATGCACAACCAGCTCCGCCTGCTGTTCTGGGAAACCACGGCAGGCTGCAATCTGGAGTGTGTCCATTGCCGGCGGCTCGACGTCAGCAAGGAACTGATGAAGAACGATCTCACCACCGACGAGGCGTTCCGCTTCATCGCCGACCTCACCAGTTTCGCGAAACCGATTCTCGTCCTCTCCGGCGGCGAACCGCTTTTCCGTCCCGACATCTTCGACATCGCCACCTACGCCCGCGACCAAGGCCTCCCCGTCGCGCTCGCCACCAACGGCACCCTCATCACCGAGCCAGTCGCACAGAAGATCGTCGCCGCCGGCATCCGCCGCGTCGCCATCTCCATTGACGGCGCGGACGAGACCACGCACGACAACTTCCGACGCCAGCCCGGCTCGCTCGCCGCCGCGCTCAATGGTTTCCGCCACCTCAAGCGCCTTGGCATGTCCATGCAGATCAACTGCACCGTCACCAAACACAACTTCCACCAGATCGAGACGCTCTACGCGATGGCCCGCGACCTTGGCGCCGACGCGCTCCACCTGTTCATGCTCGTCCCCGTCGGTTGCGGCGTTCAGATTGCCGAGTCGGCCATGCTCCCCGCCGAGGAATACGAGCGCGTCCTCAACTGGCTGTACGACAAATCCGGACTCGGCGAACTCCACCTCAAGGCCACCTGCGCCCCGCATTACTTCCGCATCTACCATCAGCGGAGAACCGAAAACCGACAACTGAAAACAGAGAACCACTCCGACATGTCCGCCATGACCAAAGGCTGCCTCGCTGGCAGCGCCATCTGTTTCGTCTCACACACCGGCGACGTTTTCCCGTGCGGCTACCTGCCCGTTTCCGCCGGCAACATCCGCCGCCAGACGATGGCCGATATCTGGAATAATTCTCCGGTCTTCCAGCGCCTCCGCGACGACGACCAACTCGAAGGCAAGTGCGGCTGTTGTGAGTTCAAGAAAGTCTGCATGGGCTGTCGCGCCCGCGCCTTCTACGAAACCGGTGGCGACTACATGGCTGAAGAACCTTACTGCATCTACACGCCACGCCATGGTTAACATCACTAAACTTTTCTGTGGCGCCGATCAACCCGCCGACGCCCTGCGCTACGGTCACGGAGCCGGCGCACCGAAATCCGCCGCCGCGCGCCGGCCCATCGTTGTCTGGAACATCACCCGCACCTGCAACCTCCGTTGCGTCCACTGCTACTCCGACAGCCACGCCAAACCCTACGCCGGCGAACTCACCAACACCGAAGCGAAAACCGTCCTCGACGACATCGCCGCGTTCAAAGTCCCCGCCGTCCTTTTCTCCGGCGGCGAACCGCTCGCTCGCCCCGACCTCCTCGACCTCATTGCCTACGCCGTCGCCAAAGGCCTCCGCGTTACCCTCTCCACCAACGGCACGCTCATTGACGAAGCCGTCGCCGCCAAACTCAAAGCCAACCACCTCACCTACGTCGGCATTTCCCTCGACGGCATCGGCCCGACCAACGACCAGTTCCGCGGCGTCGAAGGCGCGTTCGACCGCGCCGTCCGCGGCTTCCGCAACTGCATGGCCGTCGGCCAGAAAGTCGGCCTCCGCCTCACCCTGACCAAGCGCAACTGTCAGGACATCCACCAGATTTTCGATTTCATCGAAAAGGAAGGCATCCAGCGCGCCTGTTTCTACCACCTCGTCTATAGCGGCCGCGGCAACGCCGCCGACGAACTCACC
>CAZNOK010000247.1:0-6624 GCA_964574605.1 uncultured Verrucomicrobiota bacterium | reverse complement strand
GGATGTAGAAGTCGGGGACGTGCTCCTTCACCTTGAGCGCGAGTTCCTCTTTCGAGAGGTTGGCAGCGTCGAGGCCGACATTGAACGGGCGTCCCACCATGCGTTTGGCGTTTTGAATGCAATGCAGGAAGCAGTCAGCCACGTCGCGGATGTGGACGTAGTTGCGCTTGAAATCTTTCTCGAAGATCACCAGATACCGGTCGGTAACGGCTGCATAGACGAAGTGGTTGACCAACAGGTCAATTCGCATCCGGGGCGACATGCCGAAGACAGTGGCGAGGCGTAACGTGATCGCATTGGGCGAATCCAGCAACGCCTTCTCCGCGTCGGCCTTGGTCACGCCGTACAGGGAGATCGGTTCGAGCGGCGTGTCCTCGGTGCAGAACATGTCGCCGGATTTCGTGCCGTAACCGCTGTTGGTGGTGGGATAAACGACCAGTTGTTGTTTGCTGCGCAGGCGGTTCAACATCGCCACCGCCTCGAAGTTCACTGTTCGCGCCAGCAACGGATCACGGTCGCATGCCGGGGCGCCGACGACGCAGGCCAGCGGGATCAGAACGTCGTGTTTGGCAATGAGACCTGCCATCAGTTTTTCGTCACGGGCGTCGCCGAAAACGAAATCGAAACGAGGGTTGGCGCAGAAGTGGAACAGCGACGATTGGGCGTAGAGCAGGTTGTCCAGCGCTGTGACGTGATAGCCGGCTGCCAACAGATGTTCGCACATCACGGAACCGAGATAGCCGGCGCCGCCGGTAATGAGAACTCGTTGTGTCATGATTCAGATTTCTCCTGATGATTAGAGTGAGACGTCCACAACATGCAGGGCACGGCGACCAGCAGCACCAGCCCGAGTGCCGCCAAGCTGATGTAGCCCGTCATTCCAGAACGCTCGTAACGCAGGACAACGCGCGAGGCGCCCGCCGGCAGGGCGATTCCACAGAGAATCGCGTTGGCGCGGAAGACGGGAACGGTTTTGCCATTCACTCGGCCGTGCCACGGCGCTTCGAACCGGTCATTGACGAGCAAGTAGCCGCCGGTGTCTGTCTGGGCTTCCACTTCGGTCAGGTTGTTTTGATAACGGATGAGATGGACGGTGCCGCGACGAATGGATGGCGGCGCGGGGTTGAGGTTGGCCGACTGGGCGACATCGCGCGCCACCAAGAGTGATTGACGCGGATTCCAATCGGGCGCGTTGAGGCGTCGGGCAACGTCATGGGCGCTGGGCAGAATCTCCAAGCCCGGCACGAATACGGCCTTGGGAAGGTAGTCCTTCAATTCGATGAGAAGATGCGTTGCCATGGCGGGGTCAGCGACCGCTTGCACAGTGAGGTTGTCGAGAGCTGTGCCCGCGGCTTGGTATGCCAGAACGCGGGCGATCCTGTCTTGAAAGAGTGGATGCGATAATACGGAACGCGCCTGCGGTGCCGGTGCAGCGAGGTATTTCACGCCGGCCAGTTGCCAGAGCCGGAGCGGGTTTGTGTCGAGCGCTTGGAAGAACTGGGCGTAGTCTTCCGGCAGACGCGATGCGGCCGGGATGTCGAGTGTGCTGATGCCGTAGTAGGCGAACACGGTCGAGAGGTAGTAGTGCAACAATCCGTCCTGCGCGATGAGTTTGACGCGCGCGGGGTCTGGCGAGTGGCGAAGAGTGTCGAGGAGAGCATTGGACTGGTATGCTCGCCTAGGTTTGAATGGTTCAAGGAAATGCCGGTGCACCCACCACATCTGTCCCACGACCAGCGCCGAGACAAAGAGGGCCGAGATTGTGGCAAGGTTTCGGGTTTTGTCCTTCAACGCGATGGCTCCCCAGCACAACATCACGAGCGCGGCAGCCACGAACACCGTCAATCGTTGGTTGGCGGCGATGGAATCAATCTCTGCGGGACTGTAGCTGGCCCGCCGCAGCGCGGCAGCCTGCCCGGCGGCATCGAAGAAGGTGGCGACGAAAATCAGCGCGAGGAAAATCGCGGTTCCGAGAAGCCAACGCCTCAACATGCGGCGTGCGGTGGCGAATTGTTCTTGGCTGAGCAGTTCGATGAGCGCGTGGAGTCCGTACGCGGCGAGGACGATGAGGCAGAAGTTGGACGGGCCGCTGAGGAACTTGATTGGGTTGCGCCACGTGCTCATGTAGGGCAACCGGTAGAAATACCAGTAGAACGGCGTGTACTTGCCGAGACCCAACAGAAACAGCACGGCGCCCAGCACGAGGAGGCAACGACCATAAAACAACTGGTCAGCCGTCAACGGCATGAACGCGCCCGTGCCAGCTCGCGTTTTGCGGCACACGGACCAAAGCCCGATGCCCAGCAGGAGGGATGCGGTTGTGCCGAGCGTGCAGGTGTCGAGGCAAAAGTTGCGGAACCCTTGGCGTGTCTGGTGCCAGTTTTCGGTCTGGCCAGTTCGCCCCCAATACTCGCCGCTGGGCATGCCCGAACGCCAGCCGAAGAACCCCGGTACCAGATATGTGAGCGTCTCTTCGGGCGGCCAGCTCCACTGTGTGGCCCAGGCGAATTTCGCTTTCGGGTCTTCGGTTCCCGCTTGCTGTTGGCCGGTGATGCCGGCGGAGGTGGCGATTTGAAGTCCGGACAGGGCAACGAGCACAGCCACCACAATCGTCGCCAGCAGTTTGCCAAGGATGCCGATGGCTTCGCCGGACTTGCGCCAGAGTGACTGACCGGCTTTCACCAAAAACACCATCCCCACAGGCAATGTCGCCAAGGCTCCTTGATCGAACGCGGTTGTCACCATCATCCCCGTGACCGCGCCGCCCACAACCGCGGTGCACCAACTGCGCAGACGAATGGCCCGCACCGCTGCCCACATCGCCAACGGCATCATGGCCGACAACATGGCCGGAGCGAAATGGCCGCCGTAGATGTTGCTCAGGATGCGGCCTTGCCATCCATAAATGATGCCTCCGGCAATCGCCACCGCTGTTGATAACTTGAGCTCCCGCAAAAACAAATAGAACGTCAAGACTGATAGAGCGGCGCTGAGCGGATACGAGACAGTGAAAAACAACCACGCAGGCAACAGCGCCAGCACCGAATACGGTGAGAATGGCATCGGATCGGAGCCTTGCCCCAGCCAGTAATCCGTCACGAAACGTCCTTGCGGTGGAAACCGGTACTGGATCATCCATTGGTTCGACGGGTTGATGTCGTTGGTCACCGGGATGACGTTCCCGAACGAGAAGAAGTAGCACAGGTAAAGCTGCGCGAGCAGCGTGCCGCCAACGGCCAGCAAGAGGGCTTTGTGTTCCGGTTTCATCGCCTCATCGCGCGAATCCTGCGCCATGTGCGCCATGTTTCCCGACTGATGTCCCAGACCGAGCCAAGACCGATGCCGGCGTACTTGATTTGATGATTGACGACCACGGGCGCTTCCGCAATGCGGGCACCGTCCTCAACCAGATGGACGAGCAGTTCCACGTCGAAGGCGAATCCCTCCGACTGGGTTTTTTCGACCGCCTTGATCAGCTTGTCGCGACGAACCAGTTTCATGCCGGTCTGCGTGTCGCGCACCGGCAGGCCGAACAGCAGTTTGACCAGTAGATAGTAGCCGCGGGAGTAAACCTGACGAATCAACGGATAGTCCACGTTGCTGTCGGGGTGCAACTTGCTGCCGATGACCACGTCGGCTTGATGGACGTGCTGAAGAGTCATAAACAACGTGATCTGGTCCGGCGGCAGGTCCAAGTCAGAATCCAGAAACAGCACCCATTCACCCTTGGCCGCGCGTGTGCCTTGCCGCAACGCCTCTCCCTTGCCGCGGTGCGGCAGTTGCAGGACGCGGACCTCGGGCACTTCCGCCGCGGCGGCATCGAGTTCGGCGGCGGAATTGTCGCTGCTGCCGTCGTTGACGGCGATGATCTCGAACGGGCCGAGCGGACGAAACTCCTCCGCCGTTCGCCGCAGGTTCTCGCGAACGATGGCACCCTCATTATAAACTGGCATCACGACCGAAAGCATAACATTCACCGATACACGAACGCTTTCCAGAAGTAAAACAGAGAATTCGGCCCTGTCTTTCCTTCGCTTGTCCTCTAGGCGCGCGCGATTGCAGTCTGTTTCAGACAGTCGTTCTGCAGCGCTAAAAAGCAATTGACACGGAAATGACAATCCCGCAGCTTAGACCAAAGAAGAACATTCATTACAAATGTACGACTTCAATTCGTTATGCAATTCTCGAGAATTCTGAAGAACTGGTTGGTGATTAACCCGGTGGTGGTCGCTGCTTTCGGGAAGATACGGAACACAGCGCTCTACCGGTCCATGGTGGTGGCTGCCGTCCAGAGGAGGGCTCAGGAAATGCGTGCGAAGCGGGATTATATCATCCAGATCGAAACGACAAATCTTTGTAATGCAAGATGCGTCTTTTGTTCGTATACAGTGATGAAACGCGAGAAAAAGATCATGGATGATGAGACATTCGAGACCATCGTCCGCAGGATCAAAGAGGATGGTATCAAGCCTTACGGAGTCCACCTGAACGGAACAGGGGAGCCGCTGCTTGACAACAAGATTTTTCACAGGATCCGTCGAATCAAGCAGGAATTCCCAACAGCTATTGTTAAATTTTCCTCGAATTTCAATCTCGCGAATGAGGCGAGGATTGAGGAAATCCTCACGTCGGGACTGGATGAGCTTAACATCAGTCTTAATTCCTACCTCAAGGATGTCTATCAGGACACCATGAAGATCGGCTACGATCGAACGGAGAAAAACATTCTATCACTCTTGGAAAAGCGCAAGGCGTCCGGCAGCAAATTGAAGGTCAGGATTTCGATGGCCTTGGTTGCAAGAAACGAAACGTACGAGAACGAATTCCTGAAGAAATGGACAAAACTTGTGGACTCCGTAACGATCAACCGGGTGCACAGTTACAGTGGAGCCGTCGCCGAATCCGCTGGTGACAACAAGATCAATTACGAGAACTACCCTTTGCCCTGTCGATCGCTATGGACGTGCATCTCGATTGCGGTCGATGGCAAAATCTTGCTTTGCTGCCTCGATTACGAGGCAAACAATAATCTGGGTAACAGTAGAGACAACGGCCTTTTGGAACTCTACTCTTCAAAGAAATTCGAACAGTTGCGCCAAATGCATCTTTCCGGGCACATCGAGCCATTTGAGATGTGCGCCAAGTGTTCAGTTCCTTATGAGAATGGAGCCCACTGGTTCATTAAGAAATTGATCTGACGCCGGGCAGATGCGGCTGAAGCGCGCCGGCTGCACTTCCATTCCGAATGCGACAGCAACATGCTCAGTGTGTTGGCCGCGCGCGCCGCGTCCAGTCCCACGAGATCGCGCCAACCGCCAGAAACAAGGCGACCACACCGCCGATGAGAATCAGCCTCAATAGGGTTTGCGGATCGCGTCCACACCACGTCAGCACCCCGCCGTAGAGCAAGCCGCAGACGCCATAAACCCATGCCGCACTGAGCCGTCGGGCTGCCAATGCGTAGAACCCTAGCGCCTGCAACAAACCTGCGGGAATCATTACCAGCGGGAACCAGCTCATCAGTGACAACACCGCTGCGTCCGTCCGGTTCAACAGCAGCCGGCAGAGGATTTCCTTGCCCAGGACAGCGACAAACGCCCCCGCGAAAACCGATCCGGCGAATGCCAACAGCAGCAATATCGTCGTTTTGTCGGAGCGTTCCTGACCGGAGCGTGCGGTGAAAAACACCGTCAGGATTGGTATTGGAAGCGTCACCACCGCGCGGGCAAACAATCCCGCCGCTGAGTATGCGCCGAGATCTGCGCCATTGAGCCAGCGTTGCGCCACAACCACATCAGACTGCACAAACGCGTAGTTGCCGATACACACTGCCAGCGAGGCAAACAAAAACATCCCAAATTCGCGGTTCCGCAAGGGCGTCAACCGCCCGCGCGCGCACACCAGCGCACGGTCACGCCACAAGACGCCGAGCACGATGACCAGCCCGCAAAACGTAGAGGCCACGACGCCGGTTTCCGCGGTGTTCCACATGCGCCCGCCGACGTAGCCCACGGCGACCCGCACGGTCACGCTCGCCAACGCCAACGCAGCCATGAAATGAAATTGTCCCAGCCCGGCGCACCACGCATTGGCCAGCCCACTCCACAAACTGACTATGATCGTGGCCAAAACCCAACCTGCAATCGTTGCCCGCGGCACGTGGAAGAAAACCGAGATCGGATGAATGAAAATGAAGGCCGACGCGGAACAGAGAATCGTCAAGTAAAACAGGAACGCGCTGCTGGCGGTTTTCAATTCCTCGACCCGGTGTTGTTCATCGCGCGCTTGGTGCCGTGCCAGGTGATGCGTGACCGCTTGACCGGCCGCGGCGACGATGATGGTCACCATGCCGACTATGCCGAGCGCGGCGTTGAGATAGCCGAACTCTGACAGCGGCAATAGCCGGCCCATGATCGCTTGAAAAGCGTAGTTACCGGCCGCGCCGAACAGGCTGGCCAGCATCAGTACCGCGCTGCTTTGCCACAAAAATCGGTGTCGTGCCGACATGCTGGGCTGATTGTGTAGGCCAAAACCGTTGCGGCGGCGAGACTTTTCGTGTACAAGTGCGGCCACTATGAAAATCGTTGTTGCTTATTCCGGCGGACTCGACACCTCCGTCATCCT
>CAZNOK010000246.1:0-6773 GCA_964574605.1 uncultured Verrucomicrobiota bacterium | reverse complement strand
TTGAGAACAAAGTGCGGTAGTTCATAGTGACCTCCTCATATTGAAGGATCGCGTCATGATTCACCGGAACTCACGGAAGGTATCCTGAGCTTGTTGGCAGGAGTTGACAAGACGAAAAAGGGGTAGGAACGCCACCGTCCCGGCGGTTTCGGGCCGACTCCAACCGCCGGGACGGCGGCGTTCCGGAGGATGCTTCGCCGGAAAAATCTTGCAACTGGGCGGGCAAAGTCGCACACCAATCGGCCATGAATACCTTGCTGGCCGTTATCATGTTGGCTGCCGCCGGGAAGTTTGGGTATCCGCCGAAGATGGACGGCGCGCGCGTCGAAACCTACAAGACCGTCGGCGACACGAAACTCAATCTCTACATCTTCAGTCCGTCCACCGCGACGAAAGCACCAGCCATCGTTTTCTTCTTCGGCGGCGGCTGGACCAGTGGCTCACCGGTGCAGTTTGAAGCGCAATGCCGGCATCTGGCCTCGCGCGGCATGGTCGCCATCACCGCTGACTATCGCGTTGCGTCGCGTCATCAAGCAAAGCCGACGCAATGTCTTGCCGACGCGCGCTCGGCCATCCGCTGGGTCCGCGCCCACGCCGCGAGGCTCGGCGTTGACCCGAAACGCGTCGCCGCCGGCGGCGGTTCGGCCGGCGGACATCTCGCGGCGGCCACGGCGTTCATCAGCGAGTTCGATGAGCCAAGCGAGGACAAGAAAATCAGCGCGACGCCGGATGCGCTGGTGTTGTTCAACCCGGCGGTGGTGTTGGCGCCGATGGAAGGGTTGAATCTCGACAAGAGTTTCGGCGCCCGTGTGCCGGAAGAACGTCTCGGAACAAAACCGGAACATATTTCACCGGCGCACAACATCAAACCCGGCGGACCGCCGACGATCATTTTTCACGGACACGCCGACACGACAGTGCCGTTCGCGACCGTGAAAGCGTTTGCGGCGAAGATGAAGACGGCGGGGAACCGTTGCGAGTTGGTCGGCTACGAAGGTCAGCCCCACGGTTTCTTCAACCGCGACCCGTGGCAGCAGAAGACGTTGATGGAAGCAGACAGGTTCCTCGTGTCGCTCGGCTGGCTGCCGGCGAAATGAAACGATTCGTATTTGTAACGTTGGCGTTGTCCGCTGTTTGTTGCGCGGCGGTCACGGATTCGATTGTGGATCCGGAGGCGTTGAACTTCGTGCGCGGCACATTCGGCACCTGCATCAACGGCCAGACGTTTCAGATCGAAGCCATTACCAGCTTCAACGGCTGGCAATACGCTGCCTATTTCGATGGCCGGAAACGCTTGTGCGTGGCGCGTCGCCGGTTACCGGAGGGAACGTGGGAACGTTTGGCGTTCGATGATTACACGATCAAGCACACCGACGTTCATAATGTCGCGGTGATCGGTATTTGTCCTGCCGACGGCACGATTCATCTGGCGTTTGATCACCACGGCAGTCCGCTGCACTACCGCGTCTCGCGCCCTGCTGCGGCAACGGCGCCGGAAAAAACGGCGTGGACGACAGCGTTGTTTGGCCCGACGACCTCGGAACTGATCAAGGGGCGGAAACTCGACCGCGTGACGTATCCGGCGTTCTTCCCGACACCGGACGGACGCCTCCAGCTTGCGTATCGCATCGGCGGCAGCGGCAACGGCAGCAGTCATCTGGCCCACTACGATCCCGACAAGGGCGGCTGGGAAATCTGGGGCGAGTTCATCGGTAGGACCGGCGATTTCCGGGGCAGCGCCACTCGCAACCCCTACCACAACGGTTTCGACTATGGCACCGATGGACGTCTGCACACCACCTGGGTCTGGCGCGAGGGTCAGGACATGGCGAAATGGGGTGTTCTGAATTGTCACGACCTGCAATACGCCTACAGCGACAACAACGGTCGCGCGTGGCGCAACAATGCCGGCCAGCAAATCGGTGTGACAGGTCAAAGCCCGATGGGACTGGACTCGCCGCAAATCACCGTCCACGAGGCGTCGTGGCGATGGGGAATGATGAACCAGTTGACGCAAACGCTTGATCACCATGGCCGGCCGCACGTGGTGCTCTGGCAAAATCCGCCCGATGCGCCTGCGCCGGCGAAAGACATGAACGCTTGGCGTTACTTCCACTACTGGCGCGACCAGCAAGGCCGCTGGCACAGCCGGCGGTTGCCTTTCTTTGGTCGCAAACCGACCATCGTGGCCGACAGGACGGACAATTTGTTTGTGGTGTTCAGAAAACCCGCCAACCTCGAATACCACGGCATTGATCACGGCGGGCCGTTGCACATCTGGACTGCCGCGTCGCAGAAGGGCTGGACGAACTGGCGGGAGATGTTTGTCTCGGAGAAATCATTCGTCGGCGAACCGCGCGTGGACAAGTCGCGCTGGCAGCAGGAAAACGTGTTGTCCATCTACACGCAGGAAACGCCAGCCGAACTTGGCCGGTCCAGCCCGCTTCACGTCCTCGACTTCAAGTTGAAACCAACAGTGGCGGAACACAAAGCAAACAACAAATAAGTTTCTCGTGTCGCTCGGCTGGCTGCCGACAAAATGAAACGGTTGTCCAAGGGTTGTCAGTCAACACGCCATGCGGGACCAACTGTTGGCTGGAGGCCGACTTCCTTCGGCATGGCCACGATGAGGTTGTTGGTGATGACGCAATCCACCGGCGGAAGAGTGGCGTTCTCGCCGGGATAACCGACAACGATGTTCTGCGCGCATCGCGCAAGCGTGTTCGAGACGATGAAGGCGCGTTTGACCTGAAAGTATCCGTGCAGTGGCGAGTCCGGGATGCCGTTCATGAGGCAGAGCGCGGCGCGTGTGTCCTTGCCCGCGAGATCGAAGAAGCGATTGCCGATCACGCGATGGTCTTCACCGATGATGCGGACACCGCCGGTGTTTTTCTTGCCGTTGCCCAGGAAAAGGTTGTCGAACACTTCGCACCGGTTGCCGTGGCGCAGCGTCAACGCACCGGAACATTCCCGGAACACATTCCGGCGATAGACGTTTTCGCAGGATTTGTTCGAGACAATCTCAACCTCGCCGTTGCACTGTTCAAATAAGTTCCCCTCAACTGAGGTGCGTGAGTGGTTCATGGAGACTTCGCTGGTGCCGACGCGAATAGTTTCGCCGCCGTTGAAGCCGAGCGGCGGGCGCGCCCCGAAATGGTTGTGGTCAATCTGGTGATGATTCGGTTGGTCGCCGACCCAGACGACGAGAGTTGTCCCTGCGTGAGTCTTGCCGGCGAAGTAGCAATGATCCACGCGGTTGGACTGGCCATAGAGCGAACACCATTTGTAATCGGTCTTCCGGTCGGTCGGGTTGTAATCGGTAACCGCGCAGTTGCTCAGGCGACAATGGGTCGCGAACGCTTTCGAGTTGCTGCGAAACTCGACGACGCTACCCGACTTGACGCAGCCATCCTTGAACCAGAGGCCGTCCACGACTAGATGATCACCCGCGATGTGCAGCCGCGACTGGCCTGTGAGAACAACCTTTCCCGGTGTCCGCGCGCGAAGCGAGATGAGCTCGCTCGCGGTGCCTTTGGCCGCGAACACGATATCCGCGTCCTTCCATGTCCCGTCGGCCATGACAATGCTATCACCCGGTCGGGCGTGTTTCAGTGCGGCGGCAAGTTGTGTCGCATTCGCAACCGGCAGTTCAGACGCGGCGGCGCTGGCGACGGCAATGAGCAGCGAAAATATCAGCGTCTGCCTGACTGTCATGAGCCACGGTTCTTCAACGTGTAGCTGTAGAGGTGCGAGCTGTGAACAAAGTAGATGCGACCGTCGAGATAATCGCCGCCGCCGGCAATGGACACAGGCGACTGGGCCTGCATTGTGATGCCGAATGTCTTCGGGTCGAGGCGCGCGATGCCTTTCACAAAGAGGATGTAGAAGCCTCCCTTGTTGTCGGTCACGAAGACGCGCGGCCCTTGCTGTGACGTAGTCCGTCCGAATCTCGCATCGGTGTCTTGCTCGTGGATGACTTGGCGTTTGGCGGGGTCGAACACGAAGAAACGTCTTTGGTCGGCAAAACCGAAGACCAGTCCGTTCGGCCCGGCACAAAGATCGGTGTAGCCCTGCGCGCCGGGGAAGACGGCGGCGTGCCACTCCAGTTTCTTCGTCGCCATGTCCATGATGTAGAGTGCGGCTTGGTTCGCTTTTCGTTCGCCGCCGGTGCCGGCGCTGGTGGTGGTGCCGCCTAGCAGTTTGCCGCCGGGCAGGGGCGCGAGGCTCATTGTGGAGTGTTGTGGGATGATGTCGGTGTGTTCGAGCAGTGTGCGCTTGTGCGTGTCGCGATCCCAGAACAGCAGTCCGCCGCCGGTGTAGCCGTAGCCAGGCGTGCCGGCTAGCACGAGGGTCTTGCCGTCCGGATGCGCGAGGAGATCATGCGGCCGGTTGATTGTGGGGGAGCACTCGGTGAGCCAAAGCGGGTTGCAGCCTTTCCTGCCCTTCACGGAATTCACCCACGGTTGCGACGGGTCCCAATCCAACAGAAAACCGTGGCCGTAGCCGCCGACGAAGAAATGGTCGCCTTGTCGCGCCACGGTGTTGAACTGGCCGAAGCCGGGCCGGTTCACTAATTGGCCGGTCTTCGGGTTGAAACTGAAGAAGCGCATCGGGAACGCCGTGCCGCCGCAGATCGTGCCATCGGGAGCGGTGGCGACGCCCATGATGTGCGCGCCTTCGCTGGTGTAGTCGAAGCTGAACGATTTCGTCTTCTTGGTCTTCGGATCTTGGACGGCGAAAGTGCGGTTGACCAAATTGTAGGTGTTGATGCGTTTGCCGTCAGGGAAGGCGCCGTGAAACAGGCTTTGGCTGCCCGCGATGAAGCGCTTGGGCTGTTGCTTGGCGCGCTTGCCGATGGGCGTGGCTTTGCCTTTGTGGAGCATGAGCCAGTTGTCGCTCTTGCCGGGGACGGCATATCCGTACACCTTGCCGTCGAGGTCACGATAAATGTGGTTGTAGCCGTGGACCCGCTGTTCTTCCGGTATCAGCGGTGTCGCCGTGCCCGTCTGCGGGTCGAACGCGATGATCTGCCCGCGCGTTGAGCCGATGCCGAGGTAAATCCACCCCGCGTCATCCGCCGCCACCGCGCGCGGGTATTGCCGCCAGTTTTCCTTGTTAAGGTAGCCGTGGTCCTTGAACTCGCGCGTCTTCGGGTTGAACGAGACCAGCCCGCTGTCCGGATAGGTGGCCGACCAGATGACGCCGTTGTCGTCCTCGGTCATGCTCATCGCCATTTGAGGCTTGGTCTTCTGGCAAAACGTAAACGCGCGCTTGGCCGGGTCGAACTCGACGAAACGGCTGTTGAAGTGTGTGTAGAATTTCTTGCCGCTCGACAGGATCGAAGCGAACGGATGATCCCCCGGCGGGAACGGCATCGGATACTCCTCCGCCTTGCCGGCCTCGACATCAATCAGCAGCAACTCGTAGCCGCCGCGACAATCGTTCAGCCACGACAACACCACGTTGTGCCCTTGCCCGTCCGCCGTCGCCACCGTGCCGCGATGATTGCTGATCGGCACAGCCACGCCGTGGTCGCGGAACCCATTGCCGAGGTCTTTCGTCGCAGCGCGAGTCATTCCTGCGGCGAGCAGGAACAGACAAAGGGAAACGGCGCCAATTCGTTTACTGTTATTTGTGGTCACGTTCATCGGGTTTCTTGCGGAAACGCATCAAATAGTTCTCTTTTAGGAAATCGGGGGCTTCCACGCGCTTGAAACCGGCGGCTTCGATCTCTTTCATGACTTCCTCCTGCCCGGCGCGGACGTGCTTGACGATCCACTCGGCGGTTTTGCCCAGCTCGCGTCGGTAATCCACCACCACCAGCTCGCCGCCCGGACGCAACGCCTGCCGAATGGAAGCCAACACGCTGCCCGGATATTCAAGGTGATGATACGTGTCGCTGGTGAACGCGAGTTCAATTGAATCCTTCGGCAATTCTGTAGAGCGCTCGGTGCAGAGAACGGTCTGGATGTTCTTGAGGTTCGCTTCCCCGGCGCGCTTGTTGATGAGCGCGATGAAGTCTTTGACGATGTCCACCGCATACACCTTGCCCTTCGGCCCCACGGCGTCGGCGATGAGCATCGTGAACAATCCCGTGCCCGCGCCGACGTCCGCCACGCGCTGGCCGCGCTTCAGATGCAGCGCCTTCATGATTTTCTCGCGCTGGTCGAACACCTCGCGGCCGGGTTTCTCGAAGCGAGCCACCCATTTTGAGACATCCATGCCGGGCTTGAGGTATTCGGTGTTGACGCCGGGCCGGACACTCTTCTCCTCGGCCAAGGCTGCGCCAGCCAAGATGAAGAACAGCAGAAGAAAACGTTTCATGGCGGGCGACTCTATCCGGGTTCGAGTTGCTTGTCGAGCCGCCAGCAGGGTATATCTTCGGCATGAAACCAACAACTGTTCTGCTCTTCTGGCTGGTGTGCATCCGACTATCGCTGGCCGGCGCCGTGACCGGCCGCCTCTTTCTCGACGCCAACGGGAACGGCGCGTTCGACCCCGGCGAGAAAGGCGTCGCCGGCTGCGTCGTGAGCGACGAGCGCGCGTTCACGATGAGCGACGAACAAGGGCGCTACCAACTCACGCTACCCGACGGGCCGGCGGTCGTGTTCGTCGTCAACGCGCCCGGCACATGGCCGGCGGCTCGGTGGTGGCTGCATGTCACTGACAGCGCCGCGCTGGATTTTCCGTTGCGCGTGCAGCTCTGTTCCTGCACGCGCAACGGAAACTCCAGCGCGGCGCTGTCAGTGACATGCAGCCCCCACCGAGCCGCC
>CAZNOK010000245.1:0-6845 GCA_964574605.1 uncultured Verrucomicrobiota bacterium | reverse complement strand
GCGCAGCGTTGGGCGGCGGAGCCGTCGAAACCAATCGTGAACCACGAAGCGGCGCGTCGGCGGGCGCTGGCGGCGTTCCGGGAATTGACTCGCTGAGCGGTCGGTGTTCTATTGGAAGCAACGAAAGGAATCGGCAAATGAGAATCGGAACTGTCTTGACCGGTCTGTTGGTTGCGGTGGCCATCGGCGTCCTGAGCGGTTGCGCCAGCACGGCAACCCATGAAAGCACCGGCGAGTATCTCGACAACGCGACGATCACCACCAAGATCAAGAGCGCCTACGCGACCGACCCGGTCGTAAAAGCCTTGAGCGTCCACGTCAGCACGTTCAAGGGTGTCGTGCAGTTGACCGGGACCGTCAGCTCGAGCACGGAGAAGAAGAGAGCCGAGGAAATCGCCCGCAGCGTCGCCGGTGTCACCAGCGTCAAGAACGGGATTGTCGTCAAACCTTAACCTCGCGACAGAATCCAGTCGGCGGCGGCGTGGAGGTCGGGGGCGACGTGGTCTGGTTTGGTCTTGCCGTCGGCCAGCGCCTCGCGCCCGGCTCCGGTAAGGACGAGGACGGTCTGTGTGCCGGCGTTGTGGCCGGTCTCAATGTCGCTGGCGCGGTCGCCAATGATGTAGCAGCGCGCGAGGTCGAGGTTGAATTCTTTCGCGGCGTCGCGCAACGATTTGGGGCTGGGTTTGCGGCAGTCGCAGTTGTCGTCGGAGTGGTGCGGACAGACGTAGTAGCGGTCAATGCGGACGCCGTGGGCGGCAAACTGTTTGTCGAGACGGTCGTGAACAATTTCAACGTGCTCACGCGTGTAATGTCCGCGGGCGACGCCGGTTTGATTGGTGACGACGAGTAGCTTGAAACCGGCGTCCTGCAGGCCTTTCAACGCGGCATAAGCGGCGTCAATGATGATAACGCGATCCATGTCGCCGTAGTAGCCGGCGTCTTCCATGATGACGCCGTCACGATCAAGAAACACTGCGCGATTGGCTGCGGGTTTTGTCATGCGGGCGGCATTGTATCGGCGAGCGCGCGGAGCGCAAGCAATACAGCACTTGCCCACACAACCGATTCAAGGCATAGTGCGCACCCATCAATGTCAGAAGTCCAGCAACAACAAATTCGCGGTGTGTTGTTCGATCTCGACGGCGTGATCGTCAATACCCTTCACTACCATTACCTGGCTTGGGACCACATGTTCGGAAAACTGGGCGGCAAGCCCGTCAGCGAGCACACGGTGCTGCTGCACGAAGGGAGAGCCTCCCGCGAGATTCTGCCGATTCTCATGGAGGAAGCCGGCGTCACGATTCCCGCGGACAAACAGGCGGCCTTCATCGAGGAGAAGCGCGCCTACTTCCGCACCATCGTGCACGTCACCCAATATCCCGGCGCCTTCGAGACGATTGACACCTTGCGCCGGCGCGGATTCAAAGTGGCGCTCGTCACAGCCTGCGCCTTGAAGAACATGCAGCACAACCTGAATCGCAAGGAGCAGTCCCATTTTGATTTCATCATCACGGGCGATGAAGTTCCCCGCGCTAAACCGTTTCCCGATCCTTATCTGACGGCTGCCCACCACCTCGGATTGCGCCCGGAAGAATGCGTCGTTGTGGAAAACGCGCCGCTCGGCATCGAGTCGGCACGCAACGCCGGGATGTATTGTGTGGGCATCGAGACCACCTTGGGGAAAGAGTACCTCACGGCTGCCAACTGTGTTCTGCACAACATTACCGATCTGTTGAACCTGCCGATCCTAGCACGGAACTAGTCGGCTGGAACACAGCCGGAACATGACATGCGGGCGCTTGACCGGGCCGGAGAGGCGCGAGACGGTGTTGAAAATGATCGCGCCAATCGAGAAACCGGTCATTGCCTTCAAGGTGCTCGCGGCGGGACGATTGACGCCGGAACAGGCGTTCGAATTACGTCATCCCGAAGCTGAAGCCAAAGGACGGCCTCTGCGTCGGCGTCTTCTCAAAACACGTCGTCGGTCGAGATGCTATCGGAAAAGCAGAGGACGGAAGGCAAGGCTCCCGCCGAGTCGTGGCGTCAGACGTTCAGCAGATTCGTCCGTTGAGATATACCTGCTCGCGTGCGGGTGCGTGCAGCATCATTCCCGGTCGTCACCGGGCGAAACAACCCTTCTGCTCACACGCCAGAGGATGACCATAATCACACTACAAATGTAGCATTATTAGAGTAATCATTTCTGCGGCGTCAATTGCTATCGGATGCAACTATTCTCCCTAAACTCACGGCATATATTCGCAATTCGACGTTTGCGGCCTCAGTTGAGCTTGTCTGTAATAATGCTACATATGTAGCGTTATTACGGACGAAGAGGTGACTTGGAATCGAACGCTGGCAGCTAAGACAGGGGCGGAGAGAACAGTGCTCCGCCGCTGCCCGTATGACTTGCCGGGAAGCTCGCCCCCCCGCCGGACGGCGCGTTTATTTGTATTTCTGGACCCAGCCGGATTTCGGCAGGACGCCGGGCAGCAATTGCTCGAACGAACCGAAATACCAACCGAGTAGCAACACCACCAACAAGATGCCGTAGAGAATCACCCGGTTGCGACCGGTCTTCTTCTCGGCGAACGGATCGACGAGGTCGCGGTGCGCGCCCGGCGGCAGCACGGCAATGCGGGTGAGCGAACCGCCAAAGGGGATGTTGATCTTCGCCTTGGCGTTCACGGCCCAGCCGTTGGCGTCGAGCAACGGGCCGAGGTTGCGCTGGCGGAGTTTGAGGGCTGCAATGAGCATCGAAGGTCCGCTGATGACCAGCACCAGACCAAGAATTCCCAACGGCATCCAGATGCCCAGTCCGAAGAACGTCTGCAACAGCGCGCCGAGGGCGGCGGTGATGCCGCCGACCGCCACACCGATGGCGGCCACGGTGCCGATGTCAATCTTCTTGGGAGCGGGCGGCGTCTTTGCTTGGTCGGCGGTGGTGGTGGCCGTGGCGGCGGAGGTCATCTTGGCGTCGGACGCGGCCTCGGCAGCGGCGGCGCGTTTGGCGACCTGTTCTTCGATCATCCGGACGAATTTCTTGTATGGCGCGAGGAACGCCTGCCGGATGCTGATCGGGTTGTCCACAATCTTGACGATGGTGGCGTCCCAGTCCCGTCCTTGCCGGTCGTAGAAGATGCCGTTGCGGCCGGCCATCAGATTGTCGGAGTCGCCGTGGGTGAACGCGACGGCGACGGTCATCTTCTCGCCGGTGGTTTTGCGGACGCATTCGCAGTAGGCGAGGTAGCAGCGGCTCAAGCCGGCCATCACGCCGTGTTTGCCCATGTCTTCGACGCGGATGCAAAGGTCACAGCTCCGTTGGTCCAGATACAGGGTGCCGGCTTGGAAGACGGCCTTGTTCTTGCGTCCGTAGAAGTCGCGGAAGGAAACGAAATTCTGGAGCAGCTTCACGAGGTCGCGATGGTAGCGGACGAGTGTTTCGACCGCGGCGATCGCGTTGGACTCCGCTTCGAGCGCCTTATCGCGCGCGATGAGCGCGGCGATGTTGTCCTTGGCGTTGCCGGCGAGGATCTCCTTGATGCGCGTGATGCCGAGTTTCTCGACTGTGCCACCGGTTTTGCCGGCGACCCAGGCTTCGTACGGCGCCAGCTTGGAGACCAGTGCCGTCCAGTCGGCCTCGGTGAGCGCGGTCTTGCCGCCCGCCAGCGGGACAATCGCGAGCAACGCGTCGGCCCAGGCGGGATTGACGCCGCTTGTGAGCGGCAACGGTTTGCCGGCCTCGATCATGGCGAGCGGGAACCCGGCCACTTCGGCGGCGGTGATGGTCAGGTCCTTGGCGACGACGGCAAAGTATTCGGTTTCCTGGTGGTTGAGCGCGCCCAATGCGCGGGCGTCAAACGCAGCCAGACGACACCGGGCAAAATAGTCGTCCACTTTGACCTTCACGGCGCGGACGGCGGCGGCGGCGCCCGGGGTGTTGTCGCCGAAGGGGAGCACGGCCTTGCCGGACCAGTCGTCAAAGGCTTGCAGGTCGGCGAAGAACTGGTCCGCCTTGGCTTGGTTGATGCCGGGCTTGCCGCTGCGGTCGGTCTCGGCACCGAGACAGGCGATGATGTCGCCGATGACGGCTTTGGTCGCGTCGTCGCTGGCGGCGTCGGCGGGGACAATGCCGTCGCCGTTGAAGTTGGTGGCGGAGAAAATCTTGGTGGTGTCGGTCGTGTCCTCGATGCTGATGGCGTCGGCGTCGGGTTTGCCGAGGCTGGCGAGGATGTGTTTGGCGGAGGCGAGTATCTGCGGGTCGTTGATGGCGGCCAGCGGCAACGAGTCGCGCCCGGCGAAAAGGTCGTCGGGGTTCTTCAGGCACGACACGGCCCATTTTGTTGCGGCGATGATCTCAGGGACGCGGATGCGCCCGTCCTTGTCGGTGTCAATCAACGCGAGCGTCTTCGCGTCGAACTCCAGTCCTTGCGTCGGGCAGGCGAGTGCGACCCAGAGTTTCTGGTCGAGTTGATTGAGGTTGGCGAGGTCGGCGCTGGTTTCGAGTTTAACCTGGTCAAAGCCGCCCGCACGGAAAAATTTCCAAGTATGCTTTTCCATATCGCTTATTAAAACACAGACTGTATATTGTGCAAAACTTTTTTCCGACGGAGGTGCAACATGAAACCAATGTTGATCGCGGTGTTGCTGGCGGTGTTCGGTTCGGCGCCGGCCAGCAAGGTCGCGCATCTCGGCGTGACGACCGTGCCGATGGATGAATCGCTGGGCGCGCAGTTGAAACTACCGCCCGGCGTCGGACTGCTGGTGGTGCAGGTTGACGCCGACAGCCCGGCAGCGAAGACGCTCCAGAAAAACGACGTACTCCACAAACTCGGCGACCAAATTCTCGTCAACTACGAACAGTTGCAGGTGTTGCTGGACCTGCAAAAAGCTGGCGACACCGCTGCCTTCACCGTCATCCGCGCCGGCGAAAGCCGGAAGTGTGGCGTCCGTCTCGGCGAACGAACCGAAGAGTCTATTTCACGGTTGCTGACCGTACCCGGCGATCTCTCGAGAGCGGTCGAGACCGTCGTCGGCATCGCCGGCGGTGACGTGGCCCGGTTGTTGCCGCATATCACCTTCACCAGCACATGCGCCACGACGCAGGAGTCGTCTTCGCAGGTTTGCGTCAACACCAACGAGCGCGGCACATTCACCCTGACCTGCATTGACGGCAAGAAACGTTTCACCGCTGTCTCCAGCGGCGGCAAGACGCTCTTCGACGGCCCCGTCAACACCGCCGAGGAGCGCGCCAAACTTTCCGCCGCGTTGAAAAAGGAACTGGCTGCATTGGAGAAGAGTGACAAGTCCGCAAAGACAAAGTGACGGCGGCTCAACATGGAAACCCCTTTCATTGACAATCCGTTCCGCGAGGGGATCGTCGCGCGACCCGCGCCGGAACCTTGCGCGCTCGTCATCTTCGGCGCGACGGGCGACCTGACGAAACGCAAACTCGTTCCCGCTCTCTACAACCTCGCCCACGAAGGCCAATTGCCCGCCGAGTTCGCCATCGTCGGATTCGCGCGCCGGCCGAAAACTGACGACGAGTTCCGCTCGGAGATGCGCGCGGCGGTCGAGCAGTTTTCTCGGTTCAACCCGCTCAACCCCGGCGTCTGGGACAACTTCGCGCGGGGGCTGTTCTATCATCGCGCCGATTTCACGGCGCCGGAAGGGTACGCGGCGTTGCGACAGTTGCTGGAGAAACTCGACAACGAGCGCGGCACGGCGGGTCGGCGATTGTTTTATCTCGCGTGTGCGCCGTCGGAGTTCGCCACTGTCATCGAGCGGCTCGGCGCGGCGGGCCTCGCGCAGCGGCACGGGCCGCAACGCATCGTCGTGGAGAAACCGTTTGGCTCCGATTTGCCGACGGCGCGGGAGTTGAACCGTGTATTGACCGGCGCGTTCGCCGAGCCGGAGGTTTTCCGGATTGACCATTATCTCGGCAAGGAAACAGTCCAGAACATCCTCTCGATGCGGTTCGCCAACGCCATCTTCGAGCCGCTCTGGAACCAGAAGTATGTTGACCACGTCCAGATCACCGTCGCCGAGTCGCTCGGCGTCGAGACGCGCGGCGCGTTCTACGAGCAGGCCGGCGCGCTGCGCGACATGGTTTCCAACCACATGATGCAACTGCTGTCGCTCACCGCGATGGAACCGCCGTCGTCGCTCGCCGCCGAGGATATTCGCGGCGAGAAGGTCAAACTGTTGCGCGCCATTCGTCCGACCTGTCCGTGTAGCGTTCGCGGCCAGTACGCGCGCGGGACGATCGCCGGCAAATCCGTCGCTGCCTATCGCGAGGAGCCGAACGTCGCGTCCGATTCGGTCACCGAAACCTATGTGGCGCTGAAGCTCTATCTCGACAACTGGCGCTGGAGCAGCGTGCCGTTTTATCTGCGTCACGGGAAACGGTTGCCGAAACAGGTCGCCGAGATCGCCGTGCAGTTCAAGCCGTCGCCCGCCGTGTTGTTCGCGGCGGCCAGCGCGGTGCCGTTGCAGCCGAACGTGCTCGCGCTGCGAATCCAGCCCGACGAAGGCATCTCCATCCGGATGAACGCCAAGGTGCCGGGCACGACGTTGAACATTCAGCCGGTGAAGATGGATTTCCGCTACGGCGGCAGTTTCGGCGCCAGTTCGCCGGAAGCATACGAGCGGCTCCTGCACGACGCGATCGCCGGTGACTCGACGCTGTTCCTGCGCGGCGACGAGGTCGAATGCGCGTGGGCGCTCACCGACACGATCCGCGCCGGCTGGGCCGAGAAGAAGTCGGCACCGGCGTTGTATGAAGCCGGCTCGTGGGGACCGCGCGAGGCCGACGAGATGATCGCCGCCGACGGACGCGAATGGAG
>CAZNOK010000244.1:0-6912 GCA_964574605.1 uncultured Verrucomicrobiota bacterium | reverse complement strand
GGTGGTGCTGGTGTTGAGCACCCCGCCGTTGAACTGCACCACGCTGCTGGCCCCGTTGGTGGCAAACAGCCGGTTCACCGTGACCGTGCCGCTGTTGAACGTCAGCGTCCCCCGGCGAATGTCGAGTGCGCCGTCGCTTGTGTCGTTGGTAACGATGAGGCTGCCGCCGGTGATGTTGATCCGATTGCCGGTGTAATATACGGAATGACCCACGACCAAGTTGCTGGTGATTACGATGCCGCCGTTAGAGACGGTCAGTTGATTGCCCACGGAATAGCAGCCGACGAAAAGACCGATGCTGTTGTTCCAGACCGAGCGGGCGCCGGTGACCAGCACGGTGTTGTTGCCGCTGGAACTGGTGTAGCCCAAATATCCCCTGTAGTTGTACACGGCACCGCCGTCAGAGATGGTCATTTGATTGCCCGGACCGTTGTTGCCGACGTACAGACTACCCGTGTTGCTCCAGACCGAGCCGGAGCCGGTGACCAGCACCGCATTGTTGCTGCTGGACGCATTGAGGCTCAAATAGCCGATGTTGTTGTACACGCGGCCGCCGTCAGAGATGGTCATTTGATTGCCTCTGCCGGAGTTGCCGATCCAAAGTTCGTAGCCGTTGCTCCAGCCCGAGCCGGAACCGCTAACCAGCATCGTGTTGTTGCTGCTGGAACTGGTGTGGCCCAAACTGCCTTCGAGGCTGTACACAACGCCGCCGTCAGAGATGGTCGCGTGATTGCCTACACCGTAGTAGCCGACGCACAAACTGTTGCTGTTGCTCCAGACCGAGCCGGTGCCGGTGACCAGCACCATGTTGTTGCTGCTGTATTCGCCCAGATGGCTCTCGGTGCTGTACACGGTGCCGCCATTGGTGACGATCAACTGGTTGCCCGCACCGCCGCGACCGACGTAAACACCGCTGTTGCTCCAGACCGAGCCGGTGCCGGTGACCAGTACCGTGTTGTTGCTGCTGGAACTCTCCATGCCCAGATAGCCTGAGCGACTGTATACGTCGGCACCGTCAGAGATGGTCAGTTGATTGCCGGCACCGCGGTAGCCGACGTAAACACCGCTGTTGGTCCAGACCGAGCCGGAGCCGCTCACCAGCACCGTGTTGTTGCTGCTTCTGTAACTGTTGCTATCCCAATTGTTGCCGCCCAGATAGCCTTCGCCACTGTACACGGTGCCGCCGTTGCTCACGACCAGCGAACCGCCCGACCCCTGCATCCCCACATTCAGATCCAAAGCACAACTCCATACCGAGCCGTCACCCGCGACGACCACCGAGTTGCCGCGCGCTACGGCATAGTAGCCGATGTACGCACCCGAGCCGTTCACGAGGCGCCCGCTGTTGACAATGGTCAGATTGTTGCTCGCGCCGGAATCGCCGACGACAAAATAGACCTTGTTCGTCCAGAGCGAGCCGGTCCCGCTTATCAAGGCCGTATTGTTACTGCCGTACACGCCCACATAACCCGAATCGGAGAGAACCCATCCCCCATTGGTAATGGTCAGCCGATTGTCGTTACCCGACCAGCCGGTGTACAGGTGGCTGGTATTGCTCCAGACGCCTCCGTTGATCAGCGCTGCGTTGTTGCTGGCAGCGACTCCGAGGTAGCCCATGTTGTTCGAGAGAGCGCCGCTGCTGTTGATGATCAGCGCGTTTCCAAAGGTGTTGCTGCCGACAATGTAATTGCCGGGCCAGTTTTGCACCGTGTTGATGGTGTTGGTCTGGTTGTCGAGGCTGTAATCATATTGGGCGCAAACTACTGACGATGCCAGCACAACACTGATCATCAGAACCTTGACAAACCTATTATGAACACATGACGTTTGCATGTCGCTCGACCGGGATACTCTGTTTCCCTGCTACAAGACGGCCCAAGTTCAACGTTCCCGCGCTTCCTGTGGTCAATGCTATCGGCGTTCCAATTTGGTGTCAAGCCCGCCCTCATTTAGTCTTCCGGGAAAACCAAGCAGAGAGAGGCCGGGATTCCGGCCTCTCTTTGTGCAGTGACTCCTCTTACAGCGAGCGGTGCTTTGAGGGATCGCTCCAGTCGCTCTGACCGGTCGAGCCGCCGCCGGCGACGGACTTGGATCGTGTATTCCACGCCGGGCGTCGGGCCATCAAACGTGATGTGCTGGCTGTCGCCTTGACACTGGCGGGCGCGAAACTGCATAGTCGGCGCGTGAATAGGGCCGCCGCACCGCCGTCGAAAGAAACACCATGAACCTCCTTACCCGACGCCAGTTCATCGGTCGCACCGCTGCCGCCGCACTGCTTGCGCCGTGTTCCGGTATTGTTCCGGCCGCGGAGACACCGCGAAAAATCAAACTCGGCGTCATCGGCTGCGGCGGACGCGGCAAATGGATCGCCAACCTCTTTCGCAAGCATGGCGGCTACGACATCCACGCCGTCGCCGATTATTTCCCGGAAGTCGCCGAGGCTGCCGGCAATGAACTCGGCGCGGACACATCGCGGCGGTTCAGCGGATTGTCGGGCTACGAGAAAGTCATCAAGAGCGGTGTTGAGGCCGTCGCGGTCGAAACACCGCCATTCTTTATCCCCGGGTATGCTGCTGCCGCGGTCGCGGCAGGCTTGCACGTTTATATGGCCAAGCCGGTCGCAGTGGACGTGCCGGGTTGTCTTGCCATTGAGGCGCTCGCGCAGAAGAAACGTTGCGTCTTCGTGGACTACCAGATGCCGACCGACCCGTTCAACCAAGGCGTCGTCCAACGCATCCACGACGGTGGCCTCGGCAAGATCGCTTACCTGACGACGTTCGGTTACTGCGGCGGTTTCGCCGATCCGCCGTTGACCGACACCATCGAGAGCCGGCTCCAGCATCTCACGTGGGTCAACGACGCCGCGCTCGGCTGCGATTACATCGGCAACTTCGACATCCACGCCATTGACGCCGCGCTCTGGGTCGCCGGCGCGCGGCCGGTCAGCGCAATGGGCGCGTCGCGCATTTGCCGCGACAACCCGCACGGCGATTCGCGCGACGTTTGCCAGGTCGTTTACGAATTTGCGGACGGCCTTCTCCTCAACCACTCCGGCCAAGGACTCAAGAACAACACCGAAGGCGCGCTCACCTGTCGCATCTATGGCCCGACGGCCTACGCGCAGGTTGATTACTGGGGCAAAGCGTTCCTCCGCGGCGGCCCGAAACATTACGGCGGCGGCGCGGTGAAGAACCTTTACGAAGACGGCGCGAAGCGGAACATCGCCTCGTTCTACGATGCCGTGACGAAGAACGATTTCAGCAACTCAACCGTCCGTCGTTCCGTGGATGGTTGCCTGACCTGCATCCTTGGTCGCGAAGCCGCCGCGCGTCACGGGAAGCTGACGATGGACGAGCTGCTCAAGGAAAACAAGAAACTCGAAGTGAACCTGAAAGGATTGAAGACATGAACTTGACTCGCCGCCAATTCATTGCCCGCACCACCCTCACCGTCGCCGGAGCCGCGTGGCTCACACAATTGGAAGCTGCGCAACGGGCGCGGCTGCGTGTCGGCAGTTGCATGATCGGCCTGCCCGAAGCCAAAGAAGCCGGACTGGACGGCGTCGAGGTCAGGGTCGGTCGCAAACCCGAAGACCGTCTGGAGCTTGCCGCCCCAGCCGCGCGGGCCAATCTCAAGGAACAGATGAAGCAAACCGGCCTTGTCGTGCGGTCGTTGATGATGGGCATCCTCAACAGCGCACCGCTCGCCAGCGACCCGCGCGGCCCTGCGTGGCTGGAGCAGAGCATTGACGCCGCCAAGGACCTTGGTGCGAAAGTCATTCTTGTCGCGTTCTTCAGCAAAGGCGATCTGCTCGACGAAGACAGAAAGGTCAAGCAGCAGGACGTTGATGTTGTTGTCCAACGGCTCCGCGACGCCGCGCCGCGCGCGAAAAAAGCCGGTGTCATCCTCGCCATCGAAAACACTCTGCCCGCCACCGAGAACATGCGCATCCTCGACCGGATCAACCACGAGTCAGTGCAGTTCTACTATGATGTCTATAACACCGGCGTCACCAAAGGCTACAACGTCCCGGCGGAGCTTCGGATGTTGAAGAGCCGGGTCGCGCAAGTCCACTTCAAGAACGGGCCGCAGTACATGGAAGAGCGCAAAGGTTTCTTCGAGCCGATTGTCACCGCGCTCCGGGACATCAAATACAACGGCTGGATCATTCTCGAAACCTCCAGCCCGTCGAAGAACGCCATCGCCGACGCCCGCCGCAACGCCGAGTTCACGCGCCGGTTGCTCGCATGATTTCGCGTCGTCAGTTCCTTGTTACCAGCGCCGCCGTGCTGTGGGGAAGCCGGCTGCGCGCGGCCCCGAGCGAGCGCGTCACCATCGGCATGATCGGCACCGGCAGCCACGGCGTCGCGATGAACCTGCGGAATTTCCTTCCGCAGCGCGACGCGCAGATTGTCGCCGTCTGCGACGTTGACCGCCAACGAATGGAACGCGCCCGCGATTTGGTGAACGAAAAATACGGCAACACCGATTGCGCCATCTACGGCGATTTCCGCGCCATTCTCGCGCGCAGCGACATTGACGCCGTCTGTGTCTCGACGCCGGATCATTGGCACGTGCCGATTTCGTTGATGGCGATGCGCGCCGGCAAGGACGTGATTTGCGAGAAACCGACATTGACCATCGAGGAAGGCCGCGTTCAGAGCGACACCGCGCGCCGGCTCGGCAGGATTTTCCAGACATCCACCGAGGACCGCTCATTGTTCCAATATCACCGCATGGCCGAGATTGTCCGCAATGGTCGCATCGGCAAACTCCAACGCATCGAAGTCGGTCTGCCATCAGGCTCCGGTGTGAAAGAAGTTACCGATGTGAAGCCGCAGGTCGAACCGGTGCCGGCGGGTTTCGACTACGAACTGTGGCTCGGTCCCGCGCCGTGGGCGCCGTATTGCGAAGGGCGTTGTCACTGGAGTTTTCGTTGGAACTTCGATTACTCCGGCGGGATGCTCACCGACTGGGGCGCGCACCTGCTCGACACCGCCCAGTGGGGCAACGACACCGAACGCACCGGCCCGATTTCGGTCGAAGGCACCGGCAAACGTTACGAAGGTGGCCTCTACGACACGTTCTACGAGTTCGACCTTCATTACCGCTACGCCAACGGCGTCGAGATGACCGTGGACGGCAACGGTGTCCGGATCCGGTTCATCGGTACCGACGGCTGGGTCGGCAACACCGGCTGGCGCGGCCCGCTCGAAGCCAGCTCGCGCGAAATCCTCGACACGCCCATCGGCTCGTCCGAGTTGCGACTCTACACCTGCCCCGGCGGCGAACACCGCAACTTCCTCGACTGCGTCAAGACGCGACTCGATCCGTATTTCCCCGCCGAGATCGGGCATCGTTGCGCGACCGTGATGCACATGGGCAACATCGCCATGCTACTCGGACGCAAACTCCGCTGGAACCCGGTGAAGGAGGAATTCCTCAACGACGAAACCGCCAACCGCATGCGCAGCCGCGCCATGCGCGAACCTTGGAGCCTCACCACATGTCTCGCCTGATCAGTGCACTCATCATTCTGTTCGCCGCCAACTCGTTCGCGGCGCAACCGTTCTTCCCGTTCTGCTTCGACATGCCCGACGCCAAGAAGCGCAACCTCGCCGAGCAGGCCGCGATGCTCAAGGAACTCGGCTACGAGGGCGTCGGCCACATCTGGCTCGACAAAGTCGAGGAGCGAATCAAGACGCTCGACGAAGTTGGCCTGAAGCTTTACCAGATCACGATGGTGGTCAACATCGCGACGAATGCGCCGTACGACGAGAAACGTTTCAAGGAAGTGCTCGCCGCCGTCAAAGGCCGCCACGTCCAGTTCCTCCTGATCATGAAAGGCGAGAAACCTTCCGATGCGTCCGCCGATGATCGCGCTGTCGCCATCGTTCGAGAAATGTCCGATCTCGCCCGTGAGTCCGGCTCGCAGTTGTTGCTCTACCCGCACACACGCGACTGGGTCGAGCGGATCGAGGATGCCGTGCGCGTCGCCGAGAAAGTGGATCGCCCGAACGTCGGCGCAATGTTCAACCTCTGCCACTGGCTCCGCGTTTGCGAAGACCGCGATTACAGGACGCGGCTCCAGAAAGCGAAGCCGCGCCTGATGGCCGTCTCGATCAACGGCGCCGACGAGCGCAGCGACCAGCCCGGTTGGAAACGCTACCTCCAGCCGCTCGGCAGCGGCGATTTCGACATGGCGACTTTTTTGAAAACCCTGAAACAACTCGGCTACCAAGGCCCCATCGGCCTCCAATGCTTCGGCATCGGCGGCGACGCGCGCGAACATCTCGCCCGTTCGATGGCCGCGTGGCGCAAACTCAATCTGCCATGAATCGCCTTCTACTCGTTGCACTGACCGCGACGACATTTCACGTGGCGCAGGCACTGAATTATCCGCACACGACCGCTGAGCCACAAAAGACCGGCTGGCCGCTGACAGACGAAGAAAAAGCATACGTTCTGAAACCGGAACACGAACGGCGGCCGGGTAAAGAGCAGAATCAGCACCTCCCGGCGATGTGGCCGGTCACGCCTTCAGCCGGGAATTGGGGCGGCACCAGTTGGTTGGATACACACGCTGGTCTAGTCAAGACCGTCGAAGCGAACAAAGGGCCGGTTGACGTCCTGTTGGTTGGCGACAGCATCACGATGCAATGGGGCGCGGCGTGGACGAAGCACTTCCCAACGTTGAAGACCGTGAACATCGGTATCGGTGGCGACAAGACGCAGAACGTGCTCTGGCGCCTCGACCATGGCGGCGTGGCCGGCATCGAACCGCGGCTGATCGTCTTGCTGATCGGCAACAACAACATGTTCTTTACGGCGGAGACCGGCATCGAGGCTGCCGCTCAAGGCATCAAGATGTGCGCGGCGAATCTCCGCGAGAAGTTCCCGAACGTGCGGATC
>CAZNOK010000243.1:3807-6940 GCA_964574605.1 uncultured Verrucomicrobiota bacterium | reverse complement strand
CCTAGGGTGTCGTCGCAGGCTTTATGCCTGCGTGGGAAGCGCACCCGTAAAGGGCGCGGCTACAGCAGATACTTCGCCAGTTGAACCGACACGAGACAGACATCATCCTCAAACTCGCCCCGCGCGGCGTGGCGTCGCGCATCCGTGACGAGCGCCTGCAGAAGATGATCGCACGGCTGCGTGAGTCGTTCTTGCAGGAACGCTTGAACGCGAGCCGCGCCGTATGAATCGTCGTCGGCGTTCCGAACCTCGCAAAGGCCATCGGTGTAAAGCAGGACGGCGTCGTTGACGGCCAACGTGTGCTGCGCGGCGGGATAATCGGCGTCGGCAAGCAGGCCGAGCACCGGGCCGTTGCGCGGCGTGCCGGTGACGAGCGGTTCGACGCGCCCCAGGTCGCGCCGCATCCAGAACGGGCTGGGATGACCGGCCGAGGCGCAGTGAACGTCGCCGTTGGCGGCGTCCACGACCATATACAACGCCGTCGCGAAGACGGGCGCGTTGGAAACCTGATGCGCGACGAGGGCGCGGTTGATTTCCTTCAGGAAACGGCCGGGATCGCCGGCGAATGCCTGCATCTCGTCCACCAGCCCGCGGATGACGGCCATGATCAGCGCCGCGCGCACGCCGTGCCCCATGACGTCGCCAATGAAGATGCCGGCTTGCGTCGCAGAGGGAACCACGACCTCGAAGAAATCGCCGCCGAGCGTCGAGGTCGGCTGGTAATGGTGGCAGAACCGGAGGGCGCTTTGTTCCGGCAATGTTCCAGACGGAAATGTCGGGTAACTCTGCGGCAGCAACGCCAGTTGGACCTCACGCGCCATGATGAGGTCTTCCTCGATCTGGCGGTTTTTGTCTTCCAGCACCCGCGCGTAGAGGGCAAGTTTTTGTTCCGCAAGCGTGCGCCGGGTGATGTCGCGCGAGATGCCGAAGGTGCCGACGAGGTTGCCGTCCTCGTCGCGGAACGGCGCTTTGGTGGTGGACACCCACGTCTCGCGGCCATCGGGCCATGTTTCCTTCTCTTCCTTGCCGACGATCGGTCGTCCGGTTTCCATCACCTGCTGCTCGTCCGCTTGCGCGGCTTCGGCGTGTTCGGAACTGAACATGTCGGCGTCGCTTTTCCCGATGGTGTGTTCGGGGGTGCCCGTGCCGATCCAGCGGGCCATGGCGCGGTTGACGCGCAGGAAACGGCTCGCCTTGTCCTTGAAGTAGATGTGGTCGGGAACGTGGTCCATCAAGCTCTGCAACAGATGACGCTCGGCGGCGAGCGCGGCGGTGCGTTGGCGGACGCGTTCTTCGAGGGCGGCGTAGGTATCGGCGAGTTTCTCCGCCATGTGATTGAAGGCGAAGCAGAGTTTGCCGATCTCGTCTCTTGTCCGCACGGGCAGCCGCGTGTTCATCGCGCCCGTGGCGATGGCTTCGGTCATGCTCGCCAGTTCGAGGATTGGCTTCGTAAAGCGGCGCGACAGTTCGTATGACGCCAAGACGCCGGCTGCCAACATCACGGCCAGCACGGCCGTCAGGATGCGCCGCAACCAGACAATGGGTTGGTATGCCTCGTCCCAGTTCATTTTCGCAACCAACCCCCAGTCGAGGTAGCCGACAGGGCCGTAGGCGGCGAGCACATCGGCGCCTTGGTGGTCGCGCGTGCGCACAAAACCTTGGTTGCCTTTGATTGCCTCGACCATCGCCGGCATACTCGCGGCAGGAACATCGGTCACTTCGTCGTGGAACCGCGCGGGCACCACGTAGCGGATCCGGTCCCCGACACGACGGCCAACCAGAACCTCGCCGGTCTCGCCGAGGCCGGTGACGTTGGCCACCGCCTTGACGACGCCGTCGGCGTCCAACAACGCCATCACCACGCCCAACAGTTGGCCGTCCTCGCTCCGCATTGGCGCGACGGCGACGACTTCGTGCTTGCCTTCCGCAAGGCTGATGACGCCCATGTGGGAGTTGGTGCGTCCCGCTTGAAATTCCGGCTGCACCGAGAGGTCTTTCCAGAGGAAGTTCTCCGCCGTGGCGGTCACGACGACGCCGGTGCGGTTGGCGACCCAGAGCGATTCAAAACTCTCACAACTGCGCAGGGCGTCGCGCAGGATGCGCTCGGTCTCTTGGCGGAACGGTTTGTCGTCGAGCTTGCCGTCGTTGTGTTCGGCGACCAAGTCCCGCAGCCGCGTGCGGCTGGCGACCTGCAACACCAATTGTTGCTGGTGCTGCACGTAATCGAGCAACATTTTCTGGCGGTCACCTTGGACGATCGAGAGGCGCTCGTAAATCTGGGCGCGCAGGATGGCGATGGTAAAACGATAGCCCACTGCGCTCAAGGCCGCGGCCGTCAGCACCACCGCTGCGGCAACGAAGACCGTCAGTTTCCAACGCAGTGATGTTTGTAGCAGTTTCCTCATGGCAGCCAAGGCGACTGCCAGAGTACCGCAATGGGGCCGTCAACTCAACTCCGGTTCCGTCTTGCGGTAACTGGTGTGTTTCGGGTGCGAACAGAAAACCTCATTGCCGAACAGCACGGCGTATCGGCAATGATTGGGCCGCGCCACCATGCAACCGGAAAAACCCTCCAGACCCACGTCCTTCGTGCGACAACGCCTCTCCGTCACCAATAGCGCCGGCAACTCCTGCGCGCACTGTTTCGCTTCGTCCATATATCATCACCTTTTCAAGAACCGCCAAAACCATCGCCGACTTCCTGTCGTCCCACAATCGGGCTGCGGCTGATTTTCACATCAGGCGTCACCCGACACGCCATCCGCTAATCTCCTATCCGCCAGCGCGCCGTCAGCCGGTCGGGCGATCACTGTTCCGCGACCGCTTTTGCAATCGCGGCCAACAACTCCGCATTGTCGGCGGGCTTCTGGAAAAAGGCGTTCACTCGGCGCTTGCGCGCCTCGTCGCGCAGGAACGGCGCGGGCTGCGCGGTCAGGATGATGACCGGCACATGCTTCATCGCGTCCATCCCGCGGAAGCAATCCAGCAACATGATGCCGTTGCCGATTTTCAGATTGATATCCAACAAGACGAGGGCCGGAGGCGGCTGGACCTCGGCTGCCGCCAGTGCGGCGCCGACATCCGAGGCTTCCATCACCTCGTAGCCGCTCGCCTCCAGCCGCACCCGCATCGC
>CAZNOK010000243.1:0-3797 GCA_964574605.1 uncultured Verrucomicrobiota bacterium | reverse complement strand
GTCGTCATCAACCAACAGAATTTTGTGTTTTGGCATGATTCATCTCCGTTTGTTGAATGGGCAAAGTGAAATGTATCGTGGCGCCGCGCGCAAGCTCGCTCTCCACCCAGATGCGGCCGCCGTGAGCCTCCACCAGTTCCTTGCAGATATGCAACCCCAATCCCAATCCCTTGCGGCTGACCGGATTGCTTCCCTCCACCTGATACAGCCGATCAAAAACCTTCGGTTGGTTTTCCTTGGCGATCCCAATCCCGGTGTCGCTGACGGACACGCGGACAAAACCCGTCTCCGCCTCGGCAATCGTCGCCCCCACTTCGATTCGCCCATGCTGTGGCGTGAATTTGATCGCGTTATCAACCAGATTCCCGATGATCTGACGCACCCGCCGCGGCTCCGCCCACACGGGCGGCAGGTTCTGGGCGACTCTCGCTCGCAGTGTCAACTGACGGGATGCGGCCACGTGCGCAAACGATCCGACGATCTCGGCGATCAGCGCCTCCACGACGACCGATTCCGGCTCGATGACCAGTTTTCCCGCTTCCGCGCGGACCGACTCCAGCAGATCGTCAATCATCGCCTGCAACTGGCGCACGTTCCCCAAAACAATCTCCAGATAGCGGCGCTGGTCCGGTGTCGTCTCCCCAGCCAGTCCGTCAGCCAGAATCGTCGCGAACTGGTGGATGACCGCCATCGGAGTCCGCAACTCATGCGACACATGCGACAACAATTCGTCTTTCATCTGAATCTCCAACCGGCGCCGCTCATCCAATTCGCGCAGCGCCTGCCGGATTTGCCGTTGTTCCACCTCCGCCTCGTAGGCCAGTTGATACTTCTGCGCGCGCAACCAAAAGGCCGTTCCGAATCCCAGCATGGCAACCACCGCCACGGCCATCAACGCCAACATCATCGCCGAGGCGAATCGCACCGTCTCAAACGCTTCCGCCGAGTCCATCTTCGCCACCATGAACCACGGGGAATCCGGAACCGGCCCCGTGTACGACAAGACCGGCACGCCGCGATAGTCCGTCCCCTCAAACACGCCTTCCCATCCCATGACCGCCGCGACGGCGGGGACCTTCGTTTGCGTGAGCGGGATTCGCAGCGTGAGCGCAGTGCCCTTCTGGTGCCGCAGATCATTGAGAAACACCACGTCATCGCCGTGACGCGCGACCAGCAGCGTCTCCGCCGAACGGCTCGCCGTCGGCCACGACTGAATCAGCGGATACAGAAAATCATCCGCGTCAACCACGAGCACCAATGCGCCCAGCCATTTCCGCGACTCGCCATTTCCCATGCGCACAGGCGCGACCACCGCGGTATGAATCAAGGGATCGTCCTTGTGCCGATAAATGTCACTGAGGACCGCTCTGTCCTCCTTCTCCGCCAGGTGGAGCGACCGCATCTCCTCATCCCCCAACGGCATTTCCGACGCGCTCATACCCAGCAATTTCCGCCCCTCCGCATTCACCAGCTCGACATCCGCATAGTGACCGCTTCGCCACAACCCTTTGAACCGCGCCGCAATCTCCGCCGCGGCTTCGGGCGCGTGCGTGCGCTGCCAGCGATCCACCAGCGCGACAAAGAACGGATCCTCCGTCAACCCCAACGCGTCGCCCACGCGTTCATTGCGCCACGTCACAAGCTCATGCAGCTTTGACCTGGCGACCGCCGACAGCCTGTTCTCCACCGTCTCGCGCAGGAACCGGATTCGGACGTGGTAGAACCATCCGCCGCCCGCCAGCATCGCCAGCGTGAGCGCCACGAACACCGCGAAGTATTTTCCCCCGGACGATTGTTGCGTCTTCGTTGCCATACCCAACTCTACGCACAAATATCCCGCACCCGCAACTGCACTGTCGGCTCGCCGCGAAATTCATCCAACTCCGCCGTGAAAGCCACGTCGAGCGAGCCGGAGGGCAACGCCTCGGGGCTGGCGTTGAACCAGATCGCCCCCGCCGTCACCTCGCCGTCGGTCACCGAGAACTTCAGGTGCTTCTCCTTCAACACCCGCGCCGCGCCGCGCACCACGACCTTGCGCGCCGCGAACACCGGCGTCGGATTCTCCGGGCCGCACGGCTGGAATTGTTCCAGCGCCTCGAAAAACTCCGCGTCCAACTCCGACAACCGCACCACCGCGTCAATCGCCACCGGCGGCGTCAACATCTCCTCCGACAACGTCCGCGCCGCGATCTCGTTGAGATGCCGGAACAACACCGGAACATTTTCCGGCGTCACCGTCAGCCCCGCCGCCATCGCGTGTCCGCCGAACCGCGCCAGCAACGGCGCGCACTCCGTCAGCGCGGCCACCATCGAGAAGCCGGCAATGCTCCGACACGAGCCTTTGCCGTCCGCCCCGATGATGACCGTCGGCCGGTAGAACTCCTGCAGGACGCGCGAGGCGACGATGCCGATGACGCCGACGTGCCAGTCGGGGTTCGACAACACGAGCACGCGGTGGTCGGTGTGCTGGCGGGCTTGTGCGAGCGCCTCCTCGACGATTTTCTCCTCGATCTGCTGGCGATGCGCGTTGTGTTCGTGGAGCAACTTCGCCAGTTCGTCGGCGCGAGCGGCGTCGTTGGTCAGCAACAATTCGAGCGCGGCCATCGCGTCGGCGAGCCGGCCCGCGGCGTTCAGGCGCGGGCCGAGCCGGAAGCCGATGTGATACGGCGTCACGCGGTCGGGCACCTTGGCGATTTCCATCAACGCGCGCAGCCCGACCTTGTCGGTGGCCGCGAGTTGCTTCAAGCCGGCTTTGACAAGGATCCGGTTCTCGCCCGTGAGCGGCACAACGTCGGCGACGGTGCCGAGCGCGACGAGGTCGAGATGTTCGCGGAGGTCAAGGTCCCAGTGACGGTTCGTTTTCAGGAGCGCGTGGGCCAGCTTGAAGGCGATGCCGACGGAGGCGAACGGGGAGGAGTGGAAGACTGGAAGATTGGAAGACTGTGCATCCCCATCCTTCCATCCTTCCATCCTTCCATCCATCCGTTTCGGGTTCACCAACGCCACACACTCTGGCAAGTCCGACGGGGGTTCGTGATGGTCGAGGACGATGGTGTCAATGCCGCGCGATTTGAGGTCGGCGATTTCCCGCGGGGAACTGGTGCCGCAGTCCACGGCGACGAGAAGCTGCGGCGCGCTCTCGCGGACGCAACGCTCGACGCCGTCGCGGCTGAGTCCATAGCCTTCGTCCATCCGATGCGGAAGGAAATTGGCAACGTCAGCACCGGCGGCGCGCAGGACGCGCGTGAGCAACGCGCTGGCGGTGACGCCGTCAACGTCGTAGTCGCCGTAGATGGCGATGCGTTCGCGATGCGCGAGGGCGCGTTGAACGCGCTCGACGGCGGCGGCCATGTCGGGCAACGCGAACGGGTCGGCGAGCTGGCGCAGTTGGGGGCGGAGGAACCGGCGCGCGGCCTCGGCGTCGCGATAGCCGCGGTTCACGAGCGTCTGCGCGAGCGCCAACGGCAGGTCGAGGGCGCGCGCGAGCGTTTCGGCAACGGCTGGTTCCGCTTTCGCGATGAGCCAGCGTTTGCTCATGGCAGGAGGTTCATGCGGCTACGTATAACAAACGTTCTGCGCGAATGCGATTCCGTGCCGCCGGAACATAACCGGCTTGCCCGCCGTAGGCGGAAGCCGAGTCGGACGAGACGCTGTCCGCAGCAAACATTTCGCCCCGGGCACGCGACGCGGCGTGTCCGGGGCGGTTGACTCCTTTCTGCCCCCTGACTCCTGACTGCTTACGACTTGCTACTTCTTCACGGCGCCATCTTTTGCGCGGGGTCGCTCCACGGGCCTTG
>CAZNOK010000242.1:0-6956 GCA_964574605.1 uncultured Verrucomicrobiota bacterium | reverse complement strand
TCGTCATCTCCGGCGCGGAGCAGACAATTCAATCTCTCTGGCAGCTTGGTCCCGGCTTGCACGGCGTCGTGATGGCCTCGGCGCTCTACGGCACCGTCTTGGGTTCGATGCTCGGTGGGTGGCCGACGGATCGTTACGGGCGACGGGCAACGTTGTTGTGGGTTGGGGTTCTTTATTTTGTTTCCGCCGTCTGGTCGGGACTGGCGACGGGGGCGACCACGATGATCATTGCACGTTTCATCGGCGGCCTCGGCGTGGGAATCTCCACCGTTGCCGCGCCCCTTTACATCGCTGAGATTTCTCCCGCTGAACGGCGGGGCCGTTTGGCGGGCCTGTTCCAATTCAACATCGTATTCGGCATCCTCGTGGCATTTCTGTCGAACGCGCTGCTCGCTAATGTCGGTGGCAATGCATGGCGCTGGATGCTGGGTGTGGAGGCGTTCCCGGCGCTGCTATACGCGCTGCTTTGTTTCGGCATCCCGGAAAGCCCGCGTTGGTTGATCTGCCGCAAGGGCGATCGCGAGGCAGGACTCAAGGTCTTGAAGCTGATCGAACCGGATTTTCCGCAGGCCAAACTCGAAGCGCACGCCGATGAGATCATGGCCGCCGTACGCTCGGAGAAGGTGGTGGCCGCCGGGTTTTGGACGTGGCGTTTGCGCGCGCCGATCCTGCTCGCAGTCTTGGTCGCCTTTTTCAACCAACTCTCCGGCATCAACGCCGTCCTCTACTTCGCGCCGCGCATCTTCGAGATGACGGGCCTCGGCGGGAAAGCCGCGTTGCTGCAATCCGTCGGCATCGGCATCACCAACCTCATCTTCACCTTTGTCGGCCTCTGGCTCATTGACCGGTTCGGCAGGCGGACGTTGCTGTACATCGGCTCGTTCGGTTACATCGCGTCGCTGGGGCTGACCGCGTGGGCGTTCTTCACGCAACACTACGCCATCGTGCCGGCCTGCATCTTCGCGTTCATCGCGGCACACGCGATCGGGCAGGGGACCGTCATCTGGGTGCTTATCTCCGAAATCTTCCCGAACCGCCACCGCGCCGAAGGGCAGGCGCTGGGCAGCTTCACTCACTGGATCTTTGCGGCGTTGCTGACCACGTTTTTCCCAAAGATGGTTGCTGCGTTTGCGCCGGGATACGTCTTCCTCTTCTTTTGCGGCATGATGGTGCTGCAACTCGTCTGGGTGAAACTCATGGTGCCCGAAACCAAAGGCGTTTCCCTTGAGGAGATGCAACACAAACTCGGTATCGAATGAAAGATAGAATCGTCGGCATCACTCTTTTGGCGGCGCTCACCGCCGTCGCGCAGGACTACACGTCGCGCGTTCCGAAGTTCCAGTTTGCCGGAACACTTCCGGAACAGGAGGCGCAACTGAAGACCAATCCGCTGATGCTGCGATTTGCCGAGTCGCGGCAGAAAATGGAGGCCGATCCACACCGTCCGATTTACCATTTCGTCAGTCCGGAGAGCACGATGAACGATCCCAACGGGCTTTGCTTTTGGCAAGGCCGCTGGCATCTCTTCTATCAAGGCTATCCTCCGGAGGATAAGCGACAGCATTGGGGCCACGCCGTCAGCGATGACCTCGTTCACTGGCGGGACCTGCCTTACGCGATTTACCCGAACCCGGAGGAGAAATGTTATTCCGGCGCAACCCTGGTCGAAGCCGACCGTGTGATCGCCATGTATCATGGCACGCAGGTCGGCAGCATGGTTGCCGTGTCGAACGATCCGTTGCTGTTGAACTGGGAGAAGGTCGCCGGCAAGGCAGTCATCCCGATGAATAACGACGACGGTTCGCCACGACCGTATCGCGTCTTCGACCCGTGCATCTGGAAGAAGGACGGCACCTACTACTCGCTCTCCGGCGGCACGCAACCCGGCCCCGGTGGCAAGACCGTGGCTTTGGATTCGTTGTTTCGCTCGAAGGACTTGGTGAAGTGGGAATATCTGCATCCGTTCACGGAGGGCGACCGGTTCACGCTGGTCGGCGACGACGGCGCGTGTCCGTATTTCTGGCCGATTGGCAACCGGCACATGCTGCTGTTCTTCAGCCACATGAGCGGCGGCCAATATCTGCTCGGAGATTACGACAAACAGCGCGACAAACTGGTTGTCACCGCGCACGGCAAGTTCAACCACGGCGCCGTCTCGCCCGCCGGCACTCACGCGCCGTCGGCTACGCCGGATGGCAAAGGCGGTGTGATCGTCATCTTCAACATGAACCCGGGTAAGGGCACATCAGGCTGGAATCAAATCATGACGTTGCCGCGCCGGTTGGCGTTGACCGGGAAAGAAGACATAACCATCGAGCCGGCCGGCGACATCGAGTCGTTGCGCGGTGAGCATCAGCACATCGGCGCGATGAAGTTGCCGGCGAACGAGGAGATCGTGTTGCCCAACATTCGCGGCAACGCAATGGAACTTGTCGCGGAGATTGACCCGAAGAACGCGCCGATGGTCGAGTTGAACATCCTCCGCTCGCCAAACAAGGAGGAGTTCACCCGCATCGCGCTGTTCAAGGATCGTGGCTACCGGACACGCTGGATGAAGCCATTGCGTCAGTTGAGCGTGGTCAGCCTCGATTCGTCCTACTCCTCGACACTTGAGGATGCGCGGTCGCGGCCACCGGAGAATGCGCAGGTATTCATTGATGAGAAAGAACCGTTCAAATTGCGTGTGTTCGTGGACCGCAGCGTCGTGGAGGTTTTCGTCAACGGACGGCAATGTCTGGCAGTGCGCGTCTATCCCGGCCACAGCGACAGCGTCGGCGTCTCGCTGCGCGCGCAAGGCCGCGAGGCGGCGTTGAAATCGCTTGATGCGTGGCAGATGAAGAGCATTTATCCGCGCGGCGTTGGCGACATCGTTCTCGCCGACTTCGAGGGCAAGAATTACGGCGCGTGGAAAGCCGAAGGCAAAGCGTTCGGATCGGGACCGGCACAGGGATCAATTGGAGGCCAGATGCGTGTCGAAGGTTTTCAGGGCAAAGGCTTGGTCAACAGTTTTTGCGGCGGGGACAAATCCACCGGCACGCTCACGTCGCCGGAGTTCAGGATTGAGCGCAAGTTCATCACATTCCTCATCGGCGGCGGCGGGTGGGAAGGCAAAACGTGCATGAACCTGCTCGTGGACGGCAAGGTCGCGCGGACAGCAGTCGGTCCGAACCTCAAGCCCGGCGGCAGCGAGGAATTGGCGCCGTCATCGTGGGACGTGAGCGAGTTTGCCGGCAAGACGGCGCGAATCCAGATCGTGGACAACGCCACCGGCGGTTGGGGACACATCAACGTTGACCAGATCGCGCAAAGCGACAAACCGCCGTGGAAGATTGTCGCACGCGAACGAGAGTTGACCATCGAGAAACGTTACCTGCATTTCCCGGTGAAGAATGCCGAGAGGAAGGGCAGGAAGCAGCGCGTCGCGGTGTTGGTGGACGGCGCCGTCGTTCGTGAGTTCGAGATGGATTTGTCCGATACGCCTGATTGGTTCGCTCACCTCGACGTGAGCGCATGGCGCGGAAAGAAGGCGACAGTGCGCGTGGACAAGCTCGCAGAGGAATCAAAGGTGTTGGACCTCGTCGCGCAGGCCGACACGATTTGGGATGCGGGACAGGTGTACCGCGAGCCGTTGCGGGCGCAGTTGCACTTCTCGCCGCGCCGCGGCTGGAACAACGACCCGAACGGCATGGTGTTCGCCGATGGCGAGTATCACCTCTATTTCCAGCACAATCCCTACGGCTGGCCGCACGGCAACATGCATTGGGGCCACGCCGTCAGCCGCGACATGGTGCACTGGCAGGAACTGCCCATCGCGATTCGCCCGCGCGAGTTTGGCGACTGGGTCTTCAGTGGCAGCGCGGTCGTGGACAAACAGAACACCAGCGGTTGGAAGAGAGGCGACAACGAGTTGATCGTCGCCGCCTACACCAGCACCGGTCGCGGCGAGTGCATCGTCTATTCCAACGACCGTGGCCGCGCGTTTCAAGAGTTCGAAGGCAACCCGGTCGTCAAACACAAAGGCCGCGATCCGCGCCTGTTCTGGTATGCGCCGGGCAAGCGTTGGGTCATGGCGGTCTATGACGAGGTCGAGAAGGAGCGATACATCGCGTTCTACACATCACCGGATTTGAAAACGTGGACATTTCAAAGCCGCATCGCCGGGTTCTACGAGTGCCCGGACATTTTCGAGTTGTCCGGCAAATGGGTTCTGACGGCGGCAGACAGCGATTACATGGTCGGAACGTTCGACGGCAAGAAGTTCACGCCGGAAACGCCGAAACTGAAAGGGCAACTTGGCAAAGGTTTCTACGCGGCGCAGACGTTCAGCCACGAACCGAAAGGCCGCGTCGTCCAAATCGGCTGGCTGCACACCACCACGCCGGGAATGCCGTTCAATCAAGCGATGTCGTTGCCGCTTGAGCTTGGGCTGCGCGAGTCACGACTGACGTGGACACCGGTCGAGGAATTGAAATCGCTTCGCGACGGGCCGGCGAAGGGCGGCGAGTTACTGGAAGTGCGTGCTGAGTGTGACGCCAACGTGACATTGACGATTCGCGGCGCAACGATCAGCTACGATGCGTCGAAACGAGAGATCGTCGTCAACGACCACCGCGCTCCTGCGCCGCTGGTGGATGGCAAGCAACGGCTCATCGTTTATGTTGACCGCACCGCGCTTGAGGTTTTCGCCAGCGGTGGCCTGACCTACGTGCCGATGCCGTTCACGCCGAAACCGGAAGACCAGTCAGTTGGCGTCACCAGCGGCAAGGTGCAATCGTTGCAGGTTTACAAACTGAAGTCGTGTTGGAGTCGAACACAATGAAGATACGAGCGTTCGCATTGCTGTTGTTGGCGTCGAGCGTTTGGGCGCAGGTCGAGCCGTGCTTCACGCCTCTTCCGCCGGGCCCGGTGCGTCCGACAGGATGGTTGAATGATTGGGCGCGCGACGCGGCGGCGGGCATCACCGGACACTTGGACGAGCGAGCGGACGTTTTCAAGCACGGTTACAAGGGACACCACTTCGAGGCGCGCGGCGTGAAGGCCAATGGCACCGGCTGGCCGTTGGAACAGTGCGCCTACTGGCTCGACGGGGCGGTGCGGCTCGCCTACATCCTTGATGACCCGCAACTCATCGCCAAGGTTCGCGCGCGACTCGATCTCGTCGTGGATGGCGTCAATCGCGGCGGCGAGTCGTTTGTCTATTGGCAGCCGCGCAGCATCCTCAGCGTCGAGATGGACAAGGCCAACGGCCAGTTCAACAACTGGGCGCACTCGCACATGGGCCGGGCATTGGTCGCCTACTATCAGGCGACCGGCGAGCGGCGAATCCTCGATGCGCTGGTGAAAGTATATCGCGATTATCCGCTGCCGGAATTCTCGGCGCAGTTCTATCCCGTAAACGGGATGGTCAACCTCGACCCGATGCTGGAGACCTACACGATGAGCGGCGACGCGCAAGTGTTGTCCAACGCGCTCGCCGCAGTTCGCCAACCGAAGTTTCAGGAAATCGTCGCGCAATGGAACCGCGGCGACTTGGTTCACGGGCACACGGTCATTTTCTACGAGAACATCCGCGTGCCGGTGTTGATGTATCCGTGGACCGGCGACCGCAACCTTCTCGCCGCCACGCTGGCGGCGATCCGCTGGTCCGACGAACGTCACGGATTGCCGATGGGGCTTGTGTCAGGCGAGGAATACTTGGCCGGCATCGGCTCGACCCGCAACGTGGAAACCTGCAACGTCGCCGCCGGGCCGTGGACGTTCGGCTGGCTGTTGCGGATCACCGGCGAACGCGAGTGGGCTGACCGGATGGAAAAGGTCTTTTTCAACGCCGGTCCCGCGCCCATCGCGCGCGATTTCCAGACGACGTCGTATTACCAGTGCGCGAATCGCCTGAGCCTGTCGCTGCCGTGCGACCGGCCCGGTTGCCCCAGCGGCGCGTTGGGCGACAGTTACCGGTTCACGGAGATCGGGCATCCGGTGCTTTGTTGCGTCGGCAACTGCAACCGGATCGTCCCAAACTACATCATGGCGATGTGGATGGCGACGGCTGACCGCGGTGTCGCCGCGACGTTGTACGGCCCGTGCCGGCTGCGCGCGCAAGTGGCCGGTAATGTTCCGGTGGAGATTGAAAGCGAGACGAGCTATCCGTTCGAGGAAACAATCCGGTTGACGGTGCGACCGGCGAAGAAGATTGAGTTTCCACTTTACCTGCGCATCCCCGCTTGGTGTCGCGAACCGATGCTGGAAGTCAACGGCCAGAGCATCGCGGTGCGAGCGGACAGCAAAGGATTCGCGAAACTTCAGCGAGCGTGGGCGAGCGGCGACCGCGTCGCGTTGCGGCTGCCGATGCGCGTGGAAGTGGTGAAGGGACACGAGACGCCGTATCCGCAAGACAAATACTTCACGAAGCGCGCGCTCTCGAAGCTCACAGAGATCAGCAATCCATTCGCGTGCGTAAACTACGGCCCGCTGTTGTTCGCGTTACCGATTGCGGACGAGAACCCCGACCAACCGGTCAAGGATGCGAAGTTCAACTATGCGCTCGACACATCAAGCGCAAAGGTGATTTGTCAGCCGATGCCCGCGCGCTGGTCGTGGCAACTCGATGCGCCGGTGAAATTGCAGGTGAACGCCCGGAAGTTTGACTGGCAACCGACGGAACTGCAACCGCTGCCGCCAGCACCAGTCGAATCCGGCGAACCAGCCACCATCACGCTGGTGCCCTATGGTTGCACCAAGTTCCGTGTCAGCATGTTCCCCGTCGCGCAGCCATTGGCGACAAACGCGCAGGAGTGGCAGCGGCGGCGCGAACAGATTCTGGCGAACATGGAGTTGGTGATGGGGCCGTTGCCCAAGCCAGACCGTCGCGTACCTCTCGACGTGCAAGTTGTGCAGTCCGAGACGTTGCCGACATTGACGCGGAAGAAGATCACGTATGCCGCGACGAAGGATTATCG
>CAZNOK010000241.1:0-7116 GCA_964574605.1 uncultured Verrucomicrobiota bacterium | reverse complement strand
CGCCGCCGTGCGCAGCCGCAAGGCCGCCGACCTCAACGCGCCCATCGTGGAGGGCCACATCTCGACATCGTGCTGTCATTTCGGAAACATCTCGTATCGTCTCGGCGCAGGCGCGCCGGTGGCAACCGCCAAGTCCGCTCTCGGCGGCTCGAAATTGGCGGACGAGACGCTTGGCCGGATCGAGCAACACCTCAAAGCCAACGGCGTGGATTTGCGCAAGACGCCACTCCGGGTGGGTTGCCCGCTGAGTGTGGACGCGCTGCGCGAAGCGATCACCAACTCCCGCGAGGCTCAATCATTGGACCGGGGCCGATACCGCGAGCCTTACGTGTTGAAAGAGGTCGCGTAGTTGATTTCGCCCTCCAACAAATAATTTACAAAAGTGGTTCATGTGAACCATTTTTGTAAATCATTTTGCGAATGGGTTGTCATCCGTCTTGACCTTGCCAACGCCGCCGGAACATTGTTCCAGCGTTTTTTGTTGTCCACATCGGCGCGGGTTTGCGATAGCCTGCGGACCGCACCAACGATGAACACTTCCCGCCGCAGGTTTCTCGCTGCCACCGCCGCGCTGGCGGTCACACGACTGTCAAAGACCAGCCTTGCAGCCGAATCACCGCGCAGCACGAGTCGCCGGCTCATTGATTGCCAGAGTCATTTGTTCTGCGAGGAGATCGTCAAGGTGATGGAAAAACGGCAGACCGATCCGGTCGTGTTCACCAAAGACGGCGTGCGCGTCGTGAAGATGGGCGACTGGCTGCGGAAACTGCCGCCGCACTATTTCGACGTGAACGCCAAGCTCGCCGCGATGGATACCGCCGGCGTCGAACTGACCGCGCTCAGCATCAACGACCCCGGCCCGGAATGGTTCGGCGCGGACGGCCCCGCGGTCGCGCGGATCGCCAACGATTTCGTTGCCGGCATCGTCCAAACACATCCGCGGCGGTTCTTCGGCCTGTGCGTGTTGCCGTTGCAGGACATGCGCGCGTCGCTGACCGAATTGGATCGTTGCGTGAAGCAACTCGGCATGAAAGGCATCCTGCTCTACACCAACCTCGCGGGCCGGTTCCCCGACGAACTGGAGTTCCGACCGTTGTTTGCCCGCGCGGTCGAGTTGGATTTGCCGGTGCTGTTGCATCCTCCCAAACCGGTCACCATCGAACAGGTGAAAGCCTACGAGATGACCAGCTCGCTCGGCAACATGTTCGACGACACTATCGCGCTGACCCGTATCATCATGTCGGGCATCCTCGATGAGTTCCCGAAGTTGAAACTGGTCTGCCCGCACTTGGGCGGGACGTTACCGTTCATCATTGGCCGGCTCGACCACCAGACGCAGGTGCTCAAGCGCGGTCCGAAGAACCTCAAATGCGCTCCGAGCGAATACCTGCGTCGCGTCTGGCTCGACGTTGTCTCGCCGCAACCGCTGGCAATGAAGTTTGGCTACGACTTCATGGGCGCCGACCACCTGTTGTTCTCCAGCGATCATCCATGGGTGGAGCCGAAGCTGATTCGCGACACGCTCGAATCGTTGGACCTGCCGCCCGCCGATTTGGAAAAAATCTTCTCCGGCAACGCGCGAGAACTGTTCCGGCTCTGAACCGGCGACTTGCGCCGGTCTGGTCTTCCCGGTAGGCTGCGCCACCGGGGCGCGCGTTGTCGCCCTCAGAAGGAGCACGCATATGCAAGGTCATTGGATCGAGTTGGTCGTGATTATCACGATGCTGGCGTTGAACGCGGTGTTTGCCGCGTATGAAATGGCGTTGGCGGCGGTGTCGCGCGCGCGGTTGCTGGTGTTGTGCGAGCAGAAACGGCGCGGCGCGGAGTCGGCCCGGTTGATGAAGAACCGGCTCGAAGCCAGTCTCGCCGTGGTGCAGCTCGGCATCACCGTGGCGGGCGCGGTGGCGGCGGCCACGGGCGGCGCGAGCGTGGCGGAAGCGGTCGTGCCGGCGCTGCAACAACGGTTCGGCTGGAGCGATGGCACGGCGGAGTTCGTGGGGCTGGCGTTGTTTGTCGCGCCGCTGAGTTTTGTCACGATCGTGTTCGCGGAACTGGTGCCGAAGGTGCTCGCGATCCAGAACCGGGAAGCGGTGCTGTTGTGGTTGAGCGGGCCGATGCGGCTGCTCAACATCGGCCTTTATCCGGTGGTGGTGCTGTTTGAGAAAAGCGTGCGGGCGGTGGTGTCGCTGGTGGGACAGCCGCGCGAGACCGAAGAGCAACGCGCGCGCACGGAACTTGTTTCGGCGGCGGCCCGGGCGCGGGCGTTGAAATTGATCGGCCCGTTCGAGGAGCGAATCGTCAACGCCGCCGCGGCGCTGGCCGTCAAAGCGGTGGGCGAGACGGCCATACCGCGCGGCGACATTTGCCTGATCCCGGCCGATGCCTCGTTGAGCGACGCGCTGGTGCGGGCGCACTTGGATTTGCACACGCGGTTTCCCGTGGCCGACAAGGAAGACGATGCGAGCACGATCATCGGCTTCATCAACTTCAAGGACATCGTCAGCGCGTTGCGGGTCAATCCGTCCACGCCGACGGTGCGCGGCATCATGCGCCCGTTGAAACGTTTCCCCGCGACCCTGTCGGCGGCGAAAGCGCTGGAACAGATGATCGCCGAAGGCGCCCACATGGCGGTGATTGTGGATCCGGCGGACACCATCACCGGCCTGGTGACGATGGAAGACATCATCGAGGAACTGGTCGGCGAAATCCAGGACGAATACGACCGACTGCCGTCCTCCGTCGCCAAACTCGGGGACGGCGTTCTGGCCGGTGGCGGCGCCGGCATGAAGGAGGTTTACGCCGCGCTGGGCCGGGAATGGACGGGCGATGCCAAGCCCCTGGCCCGCTGGATCAGCGCCGCAGCACCGGCGGCAACGGCAGGCGAGACGGTCCAGATTGACGGGTTGTCCGTTTGGATCCGCAAGCAACGCCGCGGAAAACCGGCCGAGGCGCTGTTGAAAACCGGTTGATCAACCGACGGTGTGCTTGTTTCCCACGTTGACAACACGCCCGCCGAATGGAACGATGACGACGGAGAACAGAACCATATGCCAATCAAACCCAGCGAGAAAGAAGAGCAATTCTTCAAGGAACAAGAACTTCTCATCCGCTTGAAGATCGCAGCCGAGGAACAACGGGCAATGGCCGAGGCCGAAGCGCAACGACTGAAGGAACTGCATTGGATGCACTGCCCGAAATGCGGCCAGACGTTGGCAATGGAGAAGTACGGCACAGTGGACGTGGATGTCTGCCCCAGTTGCCGGGGACTGTGGCTGGATGCTAAAGAACTGGACACCATTCTGGCCTCGGAGCAAAAGACCGGTCCGTGGCGCGCGTTTCTCAAGATCATCAGCCGATGAACGTGCGAAACATTTTCTTCCTCGTCGCATTCGCGGTGATGACAGTCTGCATGCGTGGCGAGGAAGCGAATCCCATCGCAGGTTATGAGGGTTTGTTTGATACGTGGGGGAGGTTCAACCGGGAGAGCGCCGGCTGCGTCGTCGTGATTGACCTGACCGATCCTGCCGATCTCCCGAAGAACCTCGCAAGACCCGGCGGCATGTTCCGGTTGCGCTCCGTGACGGATCGAATGACCGCGTTATCGGGGTTGGACTGCTACTGTTTCCACTACACACAACTGAAGCGAACGTCGTTGGCCAAGCCCATCGTCAAAGCCATCATCGTGCGACCGCCGTCGCCGGCGAAACTGCTGAGTTGCATGGCGGCGCGCGGCGAGTTCTGGGCCATGCTCCGCGAGACGCGGACGCCTGTCATCGGATTCTGCGGCGGATTCCACCAAATCTACCTTGCATTCGGCGGCAAGTGCGGCGACATGCGGCGGCTGGCGCCCGGAGAGGTTGACCCCAACTCGTCGTATAGTCCCGGTTTCCTGAAAGAATGGGGGTTCACCAAAGTCCGTCTCCTGAAACGCGACCCGCTTTTCGACGGCTTGGGGCCGGAGATACAGGTGCTCCAGCAACACGTGTCGGAGTGCAAACAACTGCCGGACCAGTTCGAAGTGCTGGCCAGTTCGGATGCGTGCTGGGTTCAGGTCATCAAGCACAAGACCCATCTCATCTACGGCACGCAATTCCACCCCGAAGCCTACGACAACGATCATCCCGACGGGAAACGAATCCTGCAGAACTTCTTCCGGATCGCCGGCATCAACGGGAAGACCAATCGGTAGGCGTCGAGTTCCGGAAATGTTCCGTGCCTCGGAAACGCAGACGGGTGGCAGACGCGGCAAACGCATTTCGCACCGAACCGGTCCGCGCGTCGTAGTGCACCGACGCAACGGTGCCGTCGCTCTCCAAATCTCCTCCGGCCATGACGCCTTTGGCGTCGCGACGCCGGAACAACACCACGTGAACATCGTTGCCGGCCGTGATCCGCAAACCGAAAGCGTTCGTCGCCGGGAGCGGCTCGATGCTGGCAGCGGGTTCTTGCCGGCGAATCTGCATGGCTGCCACGAAATCCTCATCCACTGCCGGTGTGGCTGGCGTGGCGGTCAAGGTCCATTCGTGGGAGTATTTCTCCGGCGGCACAGGGCGCGTGCTGTAGCCGTCCACCGGCTCGACGGGATAACCTTTCGTGACCGTCATCGCGAGTTTTGCCGGGGAAAGAAAACGTCCTTGCAACGAGGTGTGGCCGGAAGTGAACGCGAACGATTGCGCGGCGGCGTCGGTCTCGATGGGCGCGACGGTGTGGAGCAGCCAGTCGTAATGGGCGGGCGCATTGCTTGATTGCAGCATGTCGTGAATGACGACGAAGCCCGGCTTGATGAAGAGCGCGCGGCGGTCGAAACGTTTGAGCTGGCCAAAATAGACGGCGGGGTTCGATGCGTCGCCGACGGCGTAGCCGTAGGCCGGCGAATCGAAGTAGTCAGCGATGCGTCCGTCAGCTCCTTTCTGGATGTGGGCCTGGCATTTGCCGTTGACGAGGATGGTGTTGTGAGCACGGGTCAGCGACGAATAGCCCTTGAAGTGCGGGCTGCCGTACCAATCGTAGTAGCCGGAATCTATCGCGAGCTTGTCGCCGTACGCGTGGATGACGAAACCATTCTGGTCGTCGTGCTGGTGCCCGGCGTAGAACGGTCCGCTGCGCATCGCGAACGTGGAGTTCTCCGCGCCGTTCGCGAGCGAGGTGTTGAAGATGACCCAGCCGATGTATTTGTAGTGGATGGACTGCGGCAGGTCAGTGGGTGCTTTCGGCACGAGGCCGTCAACGGCGTTGGTCGTGCCACTGTACCAGAGCGCGTATGGGTCGCGCGTGCGCACGGCGAGATCGCGCACCTGCCGCTGCTCGGCGGGACCGCGGACGCCGTGGTTCGGTTTGCCGGTGTCGGCAAAACTGACAGCGAACGCGCCCGGCGGCGCGCAATACATCGGGAACCGCGCCGTCTGGTTGAGCCACGGATGCTTGAACAGGTCAATGCCGCAGACGTGCCGCATCATGTCGCAGTAATCAATGACGAAACCCAAGCCGTAGCCCCAATAGCTGATGCCTTCGTTGTTGTCGCCTTGATAACCGAGGCAGCACAAATACCGGCCGAGGTAAAGCTGTCGCGAGTACTCGGCCCAGGCGGCAGCTTCGTCGTGCTCACCGATCAACACAAGCCCGGCCTCGGCCAGCGCGAGCGTCTGGAGCCACGCGTGGTTGTTCGCTTCGTTACTGCGGAAAGGATTCAGGTGATGCCAGAACTGTTCCGCGCGCGCGACGATGACGGCCCGCAGCTTCGCGCGCTCGTCCACCGAGAGATCGTCGTGAAGCGCGTCGTAGCACCAGCTCAAGCCCCGGAGCAGATGTTGCGCGCCGATGTCGCCGACTTCCATCGCGCTGCCGCCTTTCGGGTTCCACGCGGCGGCGGCGAATGCCATCTCCTTCGTCCACGCGAGCACTTTGGGGTCGCGCGTCAGCGCAGCGTACTGCGCGATCTGTTGCAGTTTCCGGCCTGTCCTGCCGGTGATTCCGCCGGCGACCTTGCCATACCAATCAATCCACGTCGGCCAGTCCGGATTACCCGGCGCATAGCGCGGCGGATCTGCTGGTACGCCGCTGCGATGAATTTTCTCCGCCGACTTCACCAATGCGGCGCGATCCTTGCCCGCTGCGTTGAGATCAATCACGCGCGGACGCGGCATCGCGGCGATCTTCGTCACCGGCACCGGCTCGGTGATGAAACGATGCGCTTCCGGAACGATGTTGATGCGCCGCGTCTCGAACCAACCCTCGCTTAGTTCCGTCGTGGTCCAGACGCGCCAATACCAAGCTCCCGGCGCGAGCGGCTGCGGTGGCATATAGAAGTTCTGCGACACGGAAACCGTCATTGTCTTCGCGCCGGGGAACGATGGATCAGTCGAATACTGGAGTTTCATCGCTCCCTTGCCGTGCGGCCAGTTGAAGAACGGCGGGTTCGACGTGGACGTGCGCACTTCGTCGCTCTGGCGCGAGGACGCCACCTGCGCGCGCAGCGTGATGTTGTCGAGCCAGACAGTCATGCCGGCTTTCGTGTCGCCCTTCGCGCGACCGTAAAGGCTGACGCGTTCGATCATTTTGCCAAGCGCGAGCACGCCGCCGTTGGGACTGTGCATTTTGCCCAGCACAATCTCGGCGTGTTTCCACTCCGGCCCGAACGGTTCTCCTTTGAACCACGACTTGCCTTTGCCATCGTTGAGTCCAACGCCGAGGTAGGACGCTTCCTTGCCCGTCTCGATCTCCTCGCGATGATCGAACGACAGCACAAGGTTCTTCTGCAACGGGAACGGATGCTTGATGGTGACCTGTGAGTAGCGGTCGGGCTTCAAGTTGCGAATGCGCAACGCGTGGCCGCTGCCACCGGCACCCGGCGCGACAATGGTCGTTTCGAGATCCTTGAACGAAAATTCCGGATACTGGCGAATGTCCGTGCCCGACTCGAAGTCGTAGCGGAACACGGTTTCGCCGGCGATGGCCTGACAGCAAATCAGGAAAGTTGTCCTCACGCTCCGCGTGAGGATCGTCCTCAAAACCATCACGCGGAGCGTGATGACTACTTTGGTGCTTTCATTCACAGGCCGGCAGTCTAGGAGTCTGTCCAAGTATTTATGTTGGGTGGTGAGTGAGGTGGGCGAGGCG
>CAZNOK010000240.1:0-7130 GCA_964574605.1 uncultured Verrucomicrobiota bacterium | reverse complement strand
GTTCATCTGCTGGCCGTGCTGATTTTGGGAGTCGCTTTGTGGAAGGCTACGCAAATCGTGTGTCTCGCGGCTGGGGGGATGAGCACGCTGTTCCTGCTGGCGAGCGGCTGGGAGGTGGCGAAACAGCGTTATGGGAAATGGGTGTTGTGGGTTGGCACGATCGCGTCCGTGGTGTTGAGTGCCGTCGCAGTGGTGTCTTGGCCGCGCTGGTTCTGGTTGATGATGGTGCAGTCGGTGTTGCTGGCGGTGGCGGCGGCGTATGCCGGGTTGGTGTACTGGCGGCAACGGGATCGCTCGACGCGATTGTTGGCAATCGGTCTGATGACATGGGGTGGTGTGCTGTTGTTGGTGCCGGTGGCGGGGATGTGGCCGGTCACAAAGCTGATTGCGTACATTGCCGTGGCGATTCCACCGTTGGTGGCGGCGATGGGAATGGTGGTGATGGAGGAGGCACAGGTTCTGGAGAGGAGGTACCGGGAGGCGCTGGATACGGTGACGATGGCGGTTTTCCTAGTTGATATTGAGACCTTGCAAGTGCTGGACGCGAATCGGCCAGCACAGCAACTGGTGAAGCACAATCTGGCGGAGTTGCAGGGAATGGAAATGGGAACGTTGTGTCCGGAATTGCGGGACGCGGGGGCGACAGTGCAGGATCATCGCACGACCTTCGACGCGGTGTTCAAGCCATACCATGAAATTTCGTTTAAGCGGAAGAACGGCGACGTGGCGCTGTGCGAGGGCGACACCCACGTGATCCGGTGGCGGAACCGTCCTGCGTTGCAGGTCAACGTGCGTGAGATGGACAAGGGCAAATCGGTCGGGCAACTGGTTCGTCGGGCGGACAAGCTGTCGTCGTTGGGGCAATTGGTGGCGGGAGTGGCGCATGAGTTGAACAATCCGCTGGCGGTGGTTCTCGGATGTGCGCAGATCATGGCCAAGCAGGAGCACGCCGACGAGAAGACGCGGGCGACGGTAGAGAAAATCCTTCAGGAAAGCGGACGGGCGGCGAAGATCGTGCGTGACCTGTTGAGCTTCGCGCGACCGGGGCAGCCGCAAATGAGCCGCGTGGACATCAACCAGCTCGTGACCCGGGTCGTGGCGAACCGCGAGACGGACTGCCGGGCACAGAGCGTCCAATGCGATGTGCATCTCGCTCCGGACTTGCCGGCGACGAAGGCGGACCCGTTGCAGATCGAACAGGTATTGAACAACCTGATCACCAATGCGATCCACGCAATGGCAGGTCACGGCAAGGAACACACACTCACCGTGACGACCACGTCCACGGGATCGGAGATCCGAATCACCGTGAGCGACACCGGGCAGGGGATTTCGCAGGAAATCATCGGCAAGATATTCGACCCATTCTTCACGACCAAAGGTCCCGGCAAGGGGACAGGCTTGGGGCTTTCGATTTCCAACACAATCATGCAGGAGCACCGCGGCAAGATCTGGGCGCAGAGCGAGCGGGGACAAGGCGCGACGTTTCACGTCGAATTGCCGATCGTCGAGTGCGATGAGGAACCTGCAGCGGCGGTGACGCCACCAGCGCCGCCTGTTGTTGCTCCGACAACTCGGAGAAGTGTTTTGCTGGTGGACGACGAGCCGGGGATTCGAGATGTTCTTGCAGAGGTGTTGACCGCTGACGGTTACGACGCGGATATCGCTACCGGCGGCGAGGAGGCATGGAAGAAAATCAACGCCAAGTTCTACGATGTGATTATTTCCGACCTGAACATGCCGGGAATGGACGGCGAGATGCTGTACCGACACGTGTTGGGTTTGAAACCGAAACAGGCGCAGCGGATGGTGTTTTTGACAGGCGACACGGTTGGTCAGAAGTGGCATGCGTTTCTGGACAGAACGAAGAACCCGTGTTTGACCAAGCCATTCAACATTCGTGAGATCGAGGAACTTGTCAGCCGCATGGTCAAGGAGGATGCTGCTGCAAGTTCACCGCAGCATTGACGATTGGGCAGAGACTTCCTACACTGGACGTCAATCGAAATGGAAAACGCTATGCCTGAAACATTGCTTATCGTCGTTGTCGTGCTGGCAGCCGTTGCAGCTCAACCCCAGAGAGCGCAACAGGAAGCGTTTCCCGCGCGGCTGAACAAACTCGCGAGTGTAAGCGATCAGAAACGTGACGCCATCAAAGCCGCCGTCGAAGCGAAACTCAAGAGCGCGCAAAACGACGCCGCTAAGCAACTTGAACAGATGCAGAGCGCCGTTGAGGCGAAGTTGCAGGGAACGGAGAAACGATTGGGCGAATCCTTCCAACAGGTGAAACGGCAATTGGAACAGGTCGAGAAGGAATTGCACAGCCGGAACACAACCGGAACACCGAGCTAGGAAATGACTCGCGTTGGCATCGGAATTGACGTTCATCGGTTTGCCACGGGACGCGCCCTCATCCTCGGCGGCGTGAACATTCCATACACGCACGGCCTCGACGGCCACAGCGATGCCGATGCGCTGGCGCACGCCGTGGCCGATGCCTTGCTCGGCGCGCTGGCGCTGGGCGACATCGGAACGTTTTACCCGCCGAGCGACATGAAGTTCAAAGGGATGGACAGCATGGTCATCGTGCGCGAGTGCGCCGAGCGCGTCCGTCAGGCCGGCGGACGGATCAACAACGTGGACGCGATGCTCGTGGTTGAACAGCCGAAACTCGCGGCGCACATCCCCCAAATGCGGGAGACACTGGCGCGCAACATCGGCATCGCCCCGACGCACGTCGCCGTGAAAGCCACCACGAGCGAACACATGGGCTTCACCGGCCGCAAGGAAGGCATCGTGGTCATCGCCGTCGCGTCGGTTGAAGCATGAAATTCTACAACACGCTCACCCGACGGAAGGAAGAATTCGTCCCGCTCGCGCCGCCGCGTGTCGGGATGTACACGTGCGGACCGACGGTCTATAACTTCGCCCACATCGGCAACCTGCGTGCGTTCACGTTCGAGGACCTGCTGCGGCGCTACCTCGAATACAAAGGCTACGCCGTCAACCACGTCATGAACATCACCGACGTGGAAGATAAGATCATCCGCACCGTCCGCGAGACCGGCAAGACGCTCGCCGAGTTCACCGGGTTTTACACCGGCGAGTTCTTCCGCGACCTCGACACGCTGAACATTAAGCGCGCCCACATCACGCCGCGCGCCACGGAGACAATTCCTGACATCATCAAGCTCATTGAGACACTCATCGCCCGCAAACACGCCTACGTCGCGGAGGACCGCTCGGTTTATTACTCCATCCAATCGTTCCCGCAATACGGCAAGCTTTCGCACCGCAAGCTCGACGAGCAAATTGCCGGCGCGCGCGTCAGGCAGGACGAATACGCCAAGGAACAGATGGCGGACTTTGCGCTCTGGAAATCATGGGTCGAGACCGACGGCCCGGTGAAATGGCCGTCGCCGTGGGGTGACGGGCGTCCCGGCTGGCACATCGAGTGCAGCGTGATGAGCATGAAACATCTCGGCGAGAGTTTCGACATTCATTGCGGCGGTGAAGACCTCGTCTTCCCGCACCACGAGGACGAAATCGCCCAGAGCGAAGCCGCGACCGGTAAGCCGTTCGTCAAATACTGGCTTCACAACGCGCACCTGCTCGTCGAGGGCAAGAAGATGAGCAAGTCGCTTGGCAACTTCTTCACGCTCCGCGACCTTCTCGCCAAAGGCTGGACCGGACGCGAAATCCGCTACGCGCTCGTCAGCACCCACTACCGCGACCCGCTCAACTTCACGATGGACGGCCTCCAAGCCGCGCGCTCGTCGCTTCAGCGGATGGATGAGTTTCTGCTGAAGCTACAAGAGGTTGTAGGGCAACCGCCCCGGTTGCCGTCGCCCGTGGCAGGCGAAGCGCCTGCCCTACAAAATGCCTTTGACGCCGCTCTTGATGACGACCTGAACATCAGCGGCGCGCTCGGCGTGCTCTTCGAGTTCATCCGCGAAGCGAACAAGCGCACGCTCACGCCCGCCGAGGCCGCGAGCATCCTTGCAACGTGGCGTCGGTTCGACGCCGTGCTCGGCTTCGGCATCCCGTCGAAGTCGGACGTTCCCGCCGAGGTGCAAGCGTTAGTCGCCGAGCGTCAAGCCGCGCGGAAGGCGAAGAACTTCAAACGCTCCGACGAAATCCGCGACGAACTCGCCAAGCAAGGCTGGGTCATCGAAGACACGCCGCAAGGCCCACGCGCGAAACGACGCTGATTACGGCACGCGCGTGAGTTCGTATTTGCGGGCGACGGGCTTGTTGGCTTGGTAAATCTGTTCTTCGTATTGCTTGGCGAGCGCGATCTTCTCGGCGACGCCAGCCTTGAACTCGGGGAGCCACTTGTCCAGTTCGGCTTGGTTGCCGGCGCGGCGTTTGCCTTTGAGTTTGCCCCAGAGGTCACGCAGCGGTTTGACGCCTTTCTCGTTGCGCTCCTTGTTGAGCTTCGCCACTTGCAGCGCCTGCTGGTATTCGGGAGTCTTGGCGTTTCCTTCGAGTTCGACGCCGAACGCGAGCTGGCCGTCGAGGTAGGCGCCGATCAGTTGGCCGTCAATGCGCAGTTCATATTTGCCGGGCTTAAGATTGCGAACGGTGATCTTCTCGTTGCTGTAGCGATGGCCGAGGTGGGTGAGGGTGGTACCGAGCGCGGCGTCGGGTGGCAACACCCACGGGAGGGCGTTCGCTTTGAAAGTGAAACTGATCTTGGTGTCGGTGGCCTCCAAGTCGGTGGCCTTGCCGTTGCCGGCGCCGACGATGAACTTGCCGGTCTTCGGTTGCTGGGAAACGATGATGCCGGAAACCGTGCTGCGCGGAACCATGTCGTTGATGATGGAGGTGGCCATGATCACTTGGCCGTCTGCGACGGGATGGATGGCGTCGGGAATCAAAGTGAACTTCGGGTCCTTCTTGCGTTGTTCGCCGGTGATGTCATTGAGCGGCGTCCACATGTTGACGAAGCCGAGGCCGCGCTGGCCGGCGACTTCACGGAGCCACGTGCCGTAGAACGCGAGCACGGCATTGTAATACTGGTAACGCGGACGTTTCGGCGCGCGCAGTTCCATGGCGCGGGAGTCGAACATCGTCGGTGTCATCGGGATCGCGGCGGCACCGATGGTGGCGAGTTTGTCGAGCAACTCGGTCATGCCGGTGGAGTAGGTGTTGAAGATTTCGGGAATGAAGTTCGTGTAGCTGCCGTCGTTCATACCGAGGAGCATGGTGACATATTTTGGTTTGAACGCCGCCACGTCGTCGTCGAAACGGGCGAGCGCGTCCGCGGCGCGGTCGCCGCCGACGCCGGCGTTATGGAAGCGGATGCGGCGGTCGGGATAGCGAGTGTAGAAGTAGTCCTCGATGTACTGGGTGTAGAGGCATTGGTGGGTGATGCTGTCGCCGAGGAAGACGAGCGTGTCGCCGTCCTTGAGGTCAATGGCGGCGAGCGGTTGCTTGAACTCCTGTGCGGAGACGATGGCAGTGAACAGAACGAAGAAGGCGAGCAGTAGTTTTTTCATAATGGCGGCGATACTATGCATCCGTTGTTATCAGGCAAGAAGAATCAATGTCCGTCTTGCCAAGCTCCACCGAGCACGCTGTAGAGGCGCACCTGACTGGAGATCTGCGCGAGCCGCAGGGAAACGAGTCCCTGTTGTGCCGCGTAGAGCGAGCGCTGGGCATCGAGGACACTGAGGTAGCTGTCCAGCCCCTTGTCGTAACGGGAACTCGACAGCCGGTAGGTCTTCTCAATCGAATTGACAAGGGATTGCTGCGCTTCGATCTGCTGGTTCACGGTGCCTCGGACGGCCAAGGTGTCGGCCACTTCGCGGAAGGCGGTCTGGATGGTTTTCTCGTATTGGGTCACGGCCATTTTCAGTTGGACTTTGGCGGCTTCGTTTGCAGACCAGGTGCGGGCGTCGAAGATTGGCATCACCAACTGTGGCGCGTAACTCCACGTGCCCGCGCCGGCCTTGAACAGCCCGGATAGATCGCTGCTGGCGACGCCGATGGCGGCGGTCAACGAAATGCGCGGGAAGAATGCCGCGCGCGCCGCGCCGATGTCGGCATGCGCTGCTTTCAGCATGTTCTCCGCTTGCAACACATCCGGTCGCCGCAGCAGGACCTCGGAGGAAAGGCCCGCGCTGATTTCCTCGGGCGCGTTCACGCCGGCCAAGTCGGCAGGGAGCAGTTCGCGTGGCACGGGTGAGCCGGCCAACAGGTTCAACGCGTTTTCATCCAGCGCCACCAATTGGATGAAACGGGCGACATCGCCGCGGGCGGCGTCCACTTGTGTCTGCGCCCGCGATACGTCCAGTTCGGTTGCGAGATCGAGATCGAAACGGCGCTTGACGAGCGCGTAGGATGCCTGCTGACTGGCGAGCGTGGTCTTGGCAAGCGCGAGGTTCTCGCGGTCGGTCGCAAGCGTCAGGTACGCTTGGGACACCGATGACACCAACAGGATTTGCGCGCTACGCCGGGTTTGCTCGGCGGCCAGATATTCTTCCAACGCGCGGTCCTTGAGGTTGCGAATACGCCCGAAGAAATCGATCTCCCACGCCGCAACGCCGAGGTTGATGTCGTAACGTTCCGTGGTTCGAGGTTGTCCCGGCTGTGTCAGGCCGGCGGCAGTTTGCTGTTTGCTGGCGTCGGCTGACGCGTTGATGGTCGGGTAGAGTGCGTCGCGTTGGATACCGTAATATGCGCGAGCACGTTCGACGTTTTGGGCGGCCAGACGGAGGTCGCGGTTGTTCGTCAAGGCCATGCTGACGACCTGTTGCAGCTTCGCGTCGGTGATGAATTTCCGCCACTTCAGATCGGAGGCGACAGACTGGTTCTGCTCATAAGCCGTCCCCATTGGCCAGCTCGACGGGACCGGTGCTGCGGGCCGAGTGTATTTCGGCGCCAGATTACAACCAGTAAGACAGACAATAACGCTCAGGCTCAGTACGGTGGATCGTTTCATGCCGCCACCTTCGCTTTCTTTGCGAAGACGTTGGATACCACGACGAAGAACAGCGGGATGAAGACCAGGTCAATGAACGTGGCCGAGAGCATTCCGCCGGTGACGGCGGTGCCGATGGCGTTCATCGCGCCGGCGCCGGCGCCGGTGGTGAGCGCCAAGGGGAGCGTGCCGAAGAAGAATGCCA
>CAZNOK010000239.1:2766-7231 GCA_964574605.1 uncultured Verrucomicrobiota bacterium | reverse complement strand
TTCCTCGGCTTCGAGCAGGTCTTCAAGAACTCCCTGACTACGCTGCCCATGGGCGGCGGCAAGGGTGGTTCCGACTTCGATCCGAAAGGCAAATCCGACACTGAAGTCATGCGTTTCTGCCAGAGTTTCATGTCTGAGTTGTTCCGTCACATTGGTGACGACACAGATGTGCCTGCGGGCGACATCGGCGTGGGCGGCCGTGAGATCGGTTTCCTGTTCGGTCAGTACAAACGCCTTCGGAACGAGTTCACGGGTGTGCTTACCGGCAAAGCCCTGACATGGGGTGGCTCGTTGATTCGACCTGAAGCCACTGGCTACGGCGCTGTTTACTTCGCGCAGGAGATGCTCAAGACGCGCAACGAAGGCTTTGAAGGCAAGGTCTGCACTGTCTCCGGGTCCGGCAACGTCGCGCAGTACATCGTTGAGAAGCTCAACCAGCTCGGCGCGAAAGTCGTCACGCTCTCCGACTCCGACGGCACCATCTACGACAAGCACGGCATCACCGCCGACAAGCTGGCGTGGGTCCTAAACCTCAAGAATGTCCGCCGTGGCCGCATCAAAGAATACGCCACCGAGTTCAAGGCTGAGTATCTGCCCGGCAAGCGTCCGTGGGGCATTCCCTGCCAATGCGCATTCCCCAGCGCCACGCAGAACGAAGTCAGCGGCGAGGACGCGAAAGAGCTGCTCAAGAACGGCTGTTACGTCGTCAGTGAGGGAGCCAACATGCCCAGCACACCGGCGGCGATTGATCTGTATCTTGAGAAGAAGATTCTCTACGGTCCCGGCAAAGCGGCCAACGCCGGTGGCGTTGCCACCTCGGGCCTCGAAATGAGCCAAAACTCTATGCGCCTCTCGTGGTCACGCGAGGAAGTGGATCGCCGTCTCAACGAGATCATGGTCAACATCCACAAGAATTGCTACGAGACCGCCAAGGAATACGGTCAACCGGGCAATTACGTGATGGGCGCCAACATCGCCGGCTTTGTCAAGGTGGCCGACGCGATGCTCGATCAGGGTTTGGTCTAAGCCAGACCGCATTCTGGAAACGCGGCTCCTGCGAAGGGGCCGCGTTTCTTTTTTTCGCGGCTTGCGTTGGATGGCCGTCTTTGTCACACTGCGGGCCTTCATGAGCACCAACTTGACGACCGGACTGCCGGGGCTGGACCGCGCCCTGAAAGGCCTGATCACCGGCGATAACATCGTCTGGCGCGTCGATTCGATTGACGATTATCGCGTCTTCTCCACGCCGTACGCACAGGCTGCGCTTCGTTCAGGCCGTCCCCTCGTCTATTTCCGGTTTGCGCCCCATCCGCCGCTGCTGGACGAGAGCGGCGGCGCGGAAATTGTTGAACTGAATCCGCGCGATGGTTTTGAGAGTTTCCTCGGCAAGATCCACGCCGTCATCGAGCGAACCGGACACGGCGCGTACTACCTCTTCGACAGTCTTTCGAACCTCGCGGTGGATTGGTACTCGGATTCGATGCTTGGCAACTTCTTCATGTTGACCTGTCCGTACCTCTACGACATGGAGACCATCGCCTACTTCGCGCTCGGGCGAAACCAGCATTCCGGCGACGCGATTGATCCGATTGCCGCGACGACGCAAATCCTGCTCGACGTGTATCGTTACAAGAACGAGTTGTACCTCCACCCGATCAAGGTCCAGCACCGTTACTCGCCCACGATGAACATGCTGCACAGTTGCCGCGGCGGCGAGTTCAAGCCGGTCACGACCAGCGCGTTGACCGCGGAGATCCTGAACTCGCATCCGCAGCCGGGGCCGATCTGTGATCCGCCGTTTTCGTGCGTCGCAAAGGAAAGCATCCCGGCCTGTGCGACGCCGCGCGAGGAGTTTCAGCGGATGTTGCGCACCAGCATCTCGCGCCATGCCGGCATGTTGGCGCTGCTGGAGCATTACCTCGACCGCAACGATGTCCTCAGTATCCGCCGCCGTCTGATCGGCACGGGGTTGATCGGCGGCAAGGCAGTCGGCATGATTCTCGCCCGCGCGATCTTGAAAAAGAAGGAACCGAGGTTTCAGGAGTTACTGGAGGAACACGATTCCTTCTACGTTGGCTCGGATGTGTTCTACACGTTTCTCGTCCGCAACGGCATTTGGTGGCTTCGCCAGAAACAACGCAATACGGCCACCTTCCTCGAAGGCTCCGAGGAAGCGCGCCGCCATATCTTGACCGGCGTGTTTCCCGACTCGATTCTCCGCCAGTTCGAGCGAATGTTGGATTACTTCGGCCAGTCGCCGTTCATCGTCCGCTCCAGTTCGCTGCTGGAGGACAACTACGGAAACTCTTTCGCCGGAAAGTACGAGAGCATCTTCTGCGTCAATCAAGGACCGCGCGAGCGGCGCATGGAGAATTTCCTCGCCGCTATCCGCTCGATTTACGCCAGCGCCATGAGCGAGAAGGCGCTGCGTTACCGCGCCCGGCGCGGCCTGCTCGACAAGGACGAACAGATGTCGCTGCTGATCATGCGCGTCTCCGGCTCAATGTACGGGCGCTGTTTCTATCCGCAAGTGGCCGGCGTCGGCTTCTCCTTCAACCCGTATGCGTGGCACGAGACGATTGACCCGCGCGCCGGTGTGGTGCGGCTCGTATTCGGTCTGGGCACGCGCGCGGTCGAACAGTCAGATGATGATTACACGCGGATCGTGGCGTTGAACGCGCCGCAACGACGACCGGAATCGAGCTTCGATGAAGTCTGCCAGTACGCCCAACGGCGAATGGACTATCTCGACCTTGAAGCGAACCAACTCGTCTCTAGTTATTTCGCCGAAGTGACCGCTGACAACCACGACCTGCCTGTGGATCTGTTCGCGACCGAGGAATCCACTACTTCGCACAAGGTGCTGACGTTTGATCGGCTGCTCTCACAGACTGACTTCGTGAAAGATTGCCAAGCTGTCCTCAGCACGCTGGAAGAAGTATACCAAAACCCGGTGGACATTGAGTTCACTGCGAACTTCCTCGACGACAACAAATACAAGTTCAACCTGCTCCAATGTCGCCCTCTCCAAGTGCAGGGACTGGAGACGATCCATCTGCCCGAGTTCAAGATCGCTGACAACGATCGCATCATCGAGGCACACGGCGCGGTGATCGGCCAGAGCCGGTTGGTGTCGCTGGATCGGCTCGTGTACGTGGTGCCGGAGCAATACAGCAAGCTCCCCGTCCGCGACCGTTACGAGGTGGCGCGCCTGATCGGGCGGATCAACAGTGCCGGCGAGAAAGGCCGCCCGATCTCGCTTGCGTTGATCGGCCCCGGACGTTGGGGCACGCGAAGCCCGGAACTTGGCATCCCTGTCACGTTCGCCGAGATCAATCGCGTAAACGTCCTCTGCGAAATGGTCATGATGCACGAGCACCTCATCCCCGACGTGTCGCTCGGCACGCATTTCCTCAACGAGCTGGTCGAGATGAATATGCTCTACCTCGCGCTCTTCCCGAAACGCGACCGCAACTACCTGAACCAAGACTTCTTCCTCAAAGCTCCAAACCGCCTCCCCGCGCTCATCGAAAACGCCGGCCGTTGGGAAGACGTTATTCGCGTCGTGGACGCTGTTGACGTGGCGGGCGCAGACCGAGTTGTGGCGCTCATCGCCGACGCGCGCGAACAGAAGGTCATCTGTTTCCACTGTCCTGCCACAGTGCTTGCTCACCCGTGAAGTGGTTCAAACTGTTGCTGGCTGTCGTCCTGCTGCCTGCGTGTGGCACCATCACGCTGGCGGCAGTGGGAACCATTCGTCAACTCCTTCCGACCGCGACCGAGAATACCTCGCTCGCCTTCCTCGGCGGCTACGGACTTTGGTTACTCATCTTCGTCGCGCTGCCGAAACCGACCCGTACCTACGTGCTCGGCCACGAACTCACACACGCCTTCTGGGCGCTGTTGATGGGCGCCCGCGTCGGCGGACTCGAAGTCGGCAAAGATGGCGGACGCGTTCAGACCAGCAAGACCAACTGGTTCATCGCGCTTGCGCCGTATTTCTTCCCGTTCTACGCCATGCTCTTCATCGCGTTGTTTTTCATCGCACATTGGATCTGGAACCTGACGCCGTGGTTCTGGGTGTTATTCGCGCTGGTCGGACTCGGCTGGAGTTTCCACGTCACCTTCACACTCATGCTTCTGATCAGCGTCGGACAACCTGATCTGAAATCACAGGGTTACCTCTTCTCCGCCATCGTCATCTACCTGATGAATCTGCTGACCATGCTCGTCACTGCCACCGCGCTTTCCCCTGCCCTGCACTTTGCCGACCTCGGCGCGAGCCTCTGGCAAAACACGCTCGTCTCCTACGGCTGGACGCTCGACAAGCTCCTCCTGCTCTGGCAGCATGTCGCCCATGCAATCGGTCACTGAAATCCTTTCCGCAGCCGTCGAACGCGCGCTCGGTGCGCCCGCGCTCGTGCGCCCGTGCCGCTGCCATGCCGATCATCCACCGCACGATTTC
>CAZNOK010000239.1:1550-2756 GCA_964574605.1 uncultured Verrucomicrobiota bacterium | reverse complement strand
GTTTGGCGATTACCAGGCCAACGGCGTCATGGCCGTCGCCAAACAGACCAAACGAAACCCACGCGCCCTCGCCGAGAAAATCGTCTCCCAACTTGCGCTCGACGAACTGTGCGAACCACCCACCGTCGCCGGCGCAGGTTTCATCAACTTCCGGCTCAAACCGTCGTTCGTTGCCGCGCAAGTCAGCGCCGCCGCCCGCGACGAACGCCACGGCGTGCCGCGCGCTACGAAACCCAAGACGGTCGTCATTGATTTCAGTTCCCCCAACGTCGCCAAACCAATGCACGTCGGCCACATCCGCTCGACCATCCTCGGCGATTGCCTCGCCCGCGTGTTGCGGTTCCTCGGACACCGCGTCATCACCGACAACCACATCGGCGACTGGGGCACACAATTCGGAATGCTCATCGTCGGCTGGAAGAAACATCGTGACGAGGTCGCGCTCCAGCGCGACGCCATCACCGAACTCGAACGCCTTTACAAGTTCGTCAACGAACACGGCGACCGTGAAGAAGCCAAAAGCGAACTGGTCAAGCTCCAGCAAGGCAACGCCGAGAACCGCGCCATCTGGCAGCAGATCATTGACCTCTCGAAGCACGAGTTCGACCGCATCTACACCCGTCTTGGCGTCACGTTCGACCACACGCTCGGCGAGAGCTTTTACAACCCGATGCTTCCCGGCGTCGTCGCTGAACTGCGAGAGCGTGGCATCGCCGTCGAGAGCGACGGCGCGATTTGCGTCTTCACCGGCGAGAGCAAAGCCCCGCTCATCATCCAGAAAGCCGACGGCGCATTCCTCTACGGCACCACCGACCTCGCCACGCTCAAACACCGGCTCGACCAGTGGCATCCCGACGAGATCGTTTATGTCACCGACGCCCGTCAGCAACTCCATTTCAAGCAAGTCTTCGCCGCCGCCCGCAAATGGCACACCGAGTTACCCGACCTCCGACACGTCTGGTTCGGCTCCATCCTCGGCGAAGACGGCAAACCGCTCAAAACGCGCTCCGGCGAGAACGTCAAGCTTGGCGAACTCCTCGACGAAGCTACCGAACGCGCCCTCGCGGTTGTCACCGAGAAGAATCCCGAATTACCGGAAGAGACGCACAAACAAATCGCCCGCGCCGTTGGCATTGGCGCGGTGAAATACGCCGATCTCAGCCAAAACCGGACGACCGATTACGTTTTCAGTTGGCAGAAAATGCT
>CAZNOK010000239.1:0-1540 GCA_964574605.1 uncultured Verrucomicrobiota bacterium | reverse complement strand
AACTCGCCGTGGCCTCCGCCGCTGCCCCACCACATGACCGGCAACACCGCGCCGTACATGCAATACGCCTACGTCCGCGTCCAAAGCATCTTTCGCAAGGCTGGTGTGTGGGAGGGGCCTCAGTGCCCCGACGGTCGCGGCGCCAAGGCCGCTCCCACATTGTTGGATCATCCCGCCGAACTCGACCTCGCCAAGCACATCCTCCGGTTCACCGAGACGCTTCAAGCCGTGGCCGATGACGACAAACCTAACTGGCTGACGGCCTATCTTTACGATCTCGCGGGCAAGTTCAGCGCGTTTTACGACAACTGTCCCGTCATCCAGTCCGCCGAGCCGACGCGCAGTTCGCGTCTCCAGCTTTGCCGTCTGACCGCCGACATCATGAAGCGCGGCCTGAACCTCCTCGGCATTGACGTCATTGAGCAGATGTAGGCTTTACGAACATGAGCGCGACCGCATTTGACTTGGCATGGGAAAAAGTACGGCAGTTGGCGACCGACTTTGAGGCCAACAAGGCACACTATCTCTCCCCCGGCTATCAGGAGGCAGAAGTCCGCCGTGATTTCATTGATCCTTTTCTTGACGCCTTGGGCTGGAAGCGAAGCCGGAACCCCTACGAACAGGAAGTCAGCGTTGAAGAGCTTGTCCATGCGGGCGGACAACGCCGCGCTGATTACGCCATGTTTCTTGCGCCGAACTTCCGTGACCCGAAGTTCTTCGTTGAGGCCAAGAAACCCTACGGCGACATCGCCACCAAGGAAAACTGTTTCCAAGTCATCCGCTACGGCTGGAACAGCGAAACACCGCTGGCTGTGCTGACTGACTTCGAGCAGTTTCAAGTGATTGATTGCCGGTACAAGCCCGACCTCGACACCGCCCTGAACCGGGTGTTGAAAAAATTTCACTACAGCGACTACGCCAACAAGGAGAAGTTCGCCGAAATCTACTGGCTTTTCTCGCGCGAAGCCGTCGCGGATGGTTCCCTCGACAAACGCGCCAAGGAACTTCCCAAGCCCCGTGGCAAGGCCGTCCAGCGCGGCCTTTTCGCGGGCGGCTGGCAGAGCATTGATGAATCATTCCTTGCCGAGCTTGACGAACACCGCACCGACCTCGCCAAAGCCTTCAAGAACCGCAACCCGAAGCTCGACAGCGACCAGCTTACCGAGGCCACCCAACGCGCTCTTGACCGGCTCGTCTTCATCCGCTTCCTCGAAGACAAAGGCATCGAAGCCCAGCGCCTCGTGGAGACGTTTGTAGCCGCAGGCTTTACGCCTGCGCGGGAAGGCGCACCCGTAAAGGGTGCGACTACGGGGGCTTGGCAGAGGTTCATTGCCACCAGCCGACGCCTCGACGGCATCTACAACGGCATCGTCTTCAAGGACCATCCCATCCTCGACAAACCCGACTTCCGCGTGGATGACGAGCTCTTTGCCGACATCTGCGAGCGCCTCGCCCACGTCAATTCCCCCTACGACTTCAACGCCATCCCCATCCACATCCTCGGCTCCATCTACGAGCGGTTCCTCGGCAAGGTCATCGT
>CAZNOK010000238.1:0-7233 GCA_964574605.1 uncultured Verrucomicrobiota bacterium | reverse complement strand
CGATGACAACCTTTGCGTTGCGCCGCCCGTTGATTCGGCATAGTCTGTCGCTGTGATTCGCGCCTTCATTGCTATTGAGCTTACCGACGAGGTGCGTGCCGCCCTCGGCGAAGTACAGGACCGTCTCAAGCGCGCCCACATCGGCGTGAAGGTTTCGTGGGTGAAGATCGACAACGTTCACTTGACCTTGCAGTTCCTCGGATACGTGCCTGAAGACAAGATTCGCGGCATCTCCGCGGCGCTGGAGCGGATTTCCGCCGCGCAGGAGACATTCGACGTTCCGGTCGGCGGAGCGGGCGCATTTCCAAACAGAAATCGGCCACGGGTGTTGTGGGTTGGGTGCCACGACAGCGACGCGCGCATGAAGACGTTGGCGCGCGCCGTGCAGGCGGCGATGCAGGAATTCGGGTTCGAGCCGGAGCATCGCGAGTTCGCGGCGCATTTGACGCTGGGCAGGGTCAAGTTTCCGAGGCCGGACGCCGCGTTGACAAAGCTCTTGGATTCACTTAGAGATTACGGTTGCGGGACGCTCCGAGTGGATGCTGTGCATCTGTTCGAGAGCCAACTGAATCCGCAAGGTTCGATTTACACGAAACTGTCGTCACACACATTGAAAGGAGCCGTGGAACATGGCAGCGAAAGTTGAAGCCAAGGACAAGGACGTCGCGAGATCATCGGCGGCGCTCAAGGACAAGAATCTCCAAGCCGCCGTTGCCGCCATCCAGAAGCAGTATGGCGAAGGCTCCATCATGCGCCTCGGCGCCGAGCAATCGCACGTCAACATCCCGGTCATCTCCACCGGCGCACTCTCGCTCGACCTCGCTCTCGGCGTCGGCGGCCTGCCGCGCGGTCGCGTCATCGAACTTTACGGCCCCGAAGGCGGCGGGAAAACCACACTCTGCCTCTCGGTCATTGCCAACGCCCAAAAAGACGGCGGCCTCGCTGCGATGATTGACGTCGAGCACGCGCTCGATCCTGCATACGCACGTCGCATCGGCGTCAACCTCGACGACCTTCTCGTCAGTCAACCCGACAGCGGCGAGGAAGCGTTGACGGTAGCCGAGACGCTGATCCGCAGCAACGCGGTGGACGTCCTCGTTGTTGACTCCGTTGCCGCGCTCGTGCCGCGTCAGGAACTCGAAGGCCAGATGGGCGACGCCACAGTCGGCGCACAAGCCCGACTCATGAGCCAGGCGCTCCGCAAACTCACTGCGGCCATTCACAAGGCCAAAACCTGCTGCATTTTCACCAACCAGATTCGCGAGAAGATCGGTGTCATGTTCGGAAACCCAGAAACGACGCCCGGCGGACGCGCCTTGAAGTTCTACGCCAGCGTTCGTCTCGACCTGCGCCGGGTCAACGTTCTCAAGGACAGCGCCGGCAAAGTGCTCGGCAGCCATGTCCGCGCCAAGGTCGTCAAGAACAAGGTCGCGCCGCCGTTCGCCGAAGCCGAGTTCGACATCATGTACGACTGCGGCATCTCGAAGGAAGGTTCTGTCATTGACGTCGCTACCGATCTCGGCGTGCTGGAGAAGAAAGGTTCGTGGCTCGGTTTCGAGGGCCAGCAACTCGGCCAAGGTCGTGAAGCCACCAAGGATCATCTTCGTGAGAACCCTGCCGTCCTCGACAAGATCATCGCCGTCGTGAAACAGAAGGCTGCCGAAGGCGCCATCGTCGGCAAACGCATTGGCGGCACCGAAGAATAGTTTCCATGACATCAGCCGAAATCCGCCAATCGTTCCTCGACTTCTTCCGCGAGAAACAGCACACCATCGTGCCGGCGTTTCACTCCATCGCCGTTAGCAACTCGTCTAGCGACACGGTGGCGAAGGTGGTGGCGTAGTCGCTCATGGCGTACGGGATGATGAGTTCCCGGCCGTGCAGCAATGAGCCGCAGGTGTACACGACGTTCGGGACGTAACCTTCGCGCTCGGCTTCGTTCGCGGCCAGCAACGGTTCGCGCAGGCGTCCGAGGACACGCGTGGGGTCGGTGAGGTCCAGCAGAAACGCGCCGAGACAATATTTGCGCATCGGGCCGACGCCGTGGCTCAAGACCAACCAGCCCGCCTCCGTCTCAATGGGAGAACCGCAGTTGCCGATCTTGAAGAATTCCCACGGCTGAGCCGGCGGCAGCAGCAACTTTGGTGTGTGCCAGAAATGGATGTTGTCGGAGAACATCAGGAGGATGTTCTCGTCATCCTGGCGCGAGAGCATGGCGTAGTGGCCGTTGATTTTGCGCGGGAACAACGCCATGCCTTTGTTCTGCACGGCGGGACCGTTGAGGGTGGTGAATTTGAAGTGGGCAAAGTCCGACGTCTCCAGCAATTGCGGCAAGATGATCTTGCCGTCGTAAGCGGTGTAAGTCGCGTAGTAGGTGAAGCTGCCATCGTCGTTCTGGAAGCGGACGAAACGCGCGTCCTCGATGCCATTGCTCTGGCTGGCCGTGGACGGAAAGAGGACGCGCTGCGAGACTCGGTTGCTGGGAGCAAAGTTCACTTCGTAGTTGGACTCGGCCAGCAGCAGGATGCCGCGCACGGCACGGTCAGCCGTGGCGTCGGCCGGGTCCGTCTGCCGGCGCTCCACCGTCAGGACGCGGTGCAAGTCGTCTAGGATAAAGGCCTCGGGAAGTTGATCCAGCACACGCTGGCAAAAGTCATTTTGCACGCCCGCTTCCCGGAGTTTGCGGCAAAAGAGCGCCTTCTCGTAAGCTACGTTAGGCACGCGTTCCGGCTCCGTCGCAAACGGCACGGACGGCATGAGCGTGATGCGATGCTGCGCGCTCACGGTGCCCATGCGGAAGGTGATGGAGGAAATGTGCCCTTCGCCCGTGGCCCGCAAGCTCAGGATGAAACGAAGCGCGCCCGATGGCAGCCCGGTCTGGTCGGGATGCGGCACGATGGAAGGATTGAAGAGCGCCGCAGACTCCGGGGAGTATTCGTGGGTGAAATAAGAGCCGATAAGCGCCTGCCGTTCCGGTGAAAGTTCCCATGCCTCGCCCAGGTAATGACGCACCTGCGCGAAGCGGTTGTGAAAAGTCTGTTCAACGTGCTCATGCCGGTCCTCAAATTCGCCCAGCACATAGCTCAGCAGCTTTGCGACGTCTTCGTCTGAGAGGGTCAGGACGCGAGCGACGATTCTCCGCGCGATGTCGTCGCTGCTGGGATAAAAGGGGCGCATCAGCACACGCGAGCGGTCCGGGGTCAAGGTCGGTCCGATGCGTTTCGCGTGGACGTTGGTGGTCTTCATCGAGTGGAGCACGCTACTTGCCCGGCGGTTCCTTGAAACTGGTGAGGGTGTTTTGCAGCGCCTGCATTTCCGCAAGTGCGAGCAGGAAGGCCAGCGTGGACTCGGCACCCTGGTTCTGGCTCACGCGATCCACGTGCAAGCCGTCGCGACAACCGCCGGTGCTCGAATCGTAAAGGGCGAGGCCCAGATCGTTTCGCCCCAGGAACCATTCGAAGGCCCGTCGCGCTTCGGCCACCCAATCCATGTTGCTGGTGGCGTGATACGCCTCGATGCAGGCGGACACCGTGGCCTGCGCTTCGATGGGTTGCTGGTCGAACAGCGCGCGTGCCTGTCCTCGCCGATAAAAACCGTTCGAGCCGATGGGCCGGAAAGAGCCGGCATCCGAAGTCTGAACCTTGACCAACCAGCGCAACGATTTGAGGCCGGTTTCCAGCATCGCGGCGTCGTTCATGCAGCGTCCGCTGAGGATCAGCGCGTGCGGCAACTTGGCGTTCGTGTAGGAGACCTCGTCCTCGAACCACAGCCATTCTTCAATCGCGGCGTCGGCGTATCGCTGCATGAGTTTCGCCGTGAGCGATTCGCGAATCTGGTTCGCGCGCCGGTCGCCGCTGAGCCGCCGCAGGTATTCGTCAATGCCAATGAGCGTGAAGGCCCACGCACGCGGTGAGGTGAACCCGGCGGCCACGGGCAGCGCATGTTCAAACAGTTGCGCCGCCAGCATTTGAAAACTGCCCTGGCCTTCTTGTCCCACGCACAGCCCCAGCGCCCACAGCGCCCGGCCATGGCAATCCTCCGAGCCGACCTCCTCCAGCCAGCGGCGGTCGAAACTCATGAAATTGTGGAACCGCCCGCGCTCGCGGTCGAAGGCGTGATTCAGAAAGGCAGCGTAAGTGGCGGCTCGCTCGCTGAGGCGCGGCGAATCCTGCCCCAACCGTTGCAGCATCATCGCCAGCACCAGCGCGCGGGCATCGTCGTCCGTGCAATAGCCTTCGGCGAAATTCGGCACCGTGAAGCTCGCGTGCTGGAAAATGCCGGTCGAATCGCTCATCCGGAACAGGTGATCGAGCTTCAACTCCGGCAACTGGCCGGGCTGTTCGTCGAGCGTCTTGATGGGCGAGGATTTTCGTCCCACAAAGCTGTGGTCCAGGCGCGCCTGCTCGAAAGATTTCATATAAAGCTGCGCCACGCGACTCCACACCATGTCGCGCCCCAGCTTGTAGGCGTTCTTGCGCATCGAGTGGCGTAGCGGTTCGTCGTGCAGCAGTTCCCGCACGGCTGCGGCGATGGCCCCAGCGTCACGGAACGGCACCAGTTTGCCCCGTTCGGCGGTCAGCAGTTCCGCCGCGTGCCAGTACGGCGTGGACACGACCGCGTTGCCGGCGCCGAATGCATAGGCCAGTGTACCCGAAGTAATTTGTGACTCGGTTAGGTAAGGCGTGAGGTAAATGTCCGCCGCGCCGATGAATCGCATCAATTCCTCCAACTCGACGAAGCGGTTGAAAAAGACGACGTGCTTCTGTACGGCGAGGTCTTTGGCCAGCCGCTCTAGGCTCAGGCGGTAAGCCTCGCCCTCGTTGCGCAGCAGATTGGGATGGGTCTGGCCCAGAACGATGTAAACGAAGTTCGGAAATTCCCGGAGCAACTCCGGCAGCGCCCGCAGCGCGTATTCGATGCCTTTGTTCGGCGAGAGCAGGCCGAACGTGAGCAGCACCTGTTTGCCTGCCACGCCGAACTCGTCCTTGAAGTAATTCGGGTCCGCAAACGGCATGTCGGGAATGCCGTGCGGAATCAGGTCAATCTTGGCCGCCGGTGCCTGATAAACCTCCCGCAACAACTCCCGGCCCCGTTCGGTCATGACCACTAGCCGCGTCGAAAGACGGACCAAGTCACGCATTACGCGCCGTTGCTCCGCGTTCGGATCGCGCAGAATCGTGTGCAGCGTGGTGACGATGGGCATCCGCAGTTCGCGCAGCAGCGCCAACAGATGACTACCCGCCGGGCCGCCATAAATGCCGAACTCATGCTGCACGCAGATGACGTCCACGTCGGTGATATTCAAGAAATCGGCCGCGCGCAGGTAGGACGGCAAGTCTTGCTCCGCAATCTCGAACCGGACCTCCGATGGGTACTCGTAGCCACCCGCGATATCATTGACCGGCACGACGAGGCACTGCATCGCCGGGAATTCCGCCGCCACGGCGCAGCGCAAATCCGTGGTGAACGTGGCAATACCACACTTTCTCGGCAGGTAATCGCCGAGGAATGCGATTTTGCGGGTGTCAGATCTCTTTAACATGGAGGACGGTCTTTCCACCGTCGAGATCATAATGAACCAAATGTCGTCGTTCGCCAAGAATCAATTATTGTTGAATCCACGTGGCACAACACAAAACTTTGTCTCGCCTTGTGGACGGTCTTTTGGCTATCTTCTTGCTTGGTCGCAAGCGGGTGTTGCGTCATTTATGTGCGCTTGCGGCAAGTTAACTTGAGTTGAAGATATGACATCCGCCGAAATCCGACAATCGTTCCTCGACTTTTTCCGCGAGAAACAGCACACGATCGTCCCGTCGAGCAGCCTGCTGCCTGATGCGCCGAACCTGCTGTTCACCAACGCGGGCATGAACCAGTTCGTGCCGATCTTCCTCGGCCAAGCCAACTGCCCGTACTCGCCCGGCCGTGCCGCCGATACGCAGAAGTGCATCCGCGCGGGCGGTAAACACAACGACCTCGAAGACGTCGGCCTCGACACGTACCACCACACGTTCTTCGAGATGCTCGGCAACTGGAGTTTCGGCGACTACTTCAAGCGCGAGGCGATTGACTGGGCGTGGGAACTCGTCGTCCAGCGTTGGGGTTTCCCGAAGGAACGCCTTTACGCCACCTACTTCGGCGGCGACGACAAAATTCCCGCCGATGCCGAAGCGCAAACACACTGGCTCCGGTGTCTTCCCGCCGATCACGTCGTCCCCGGCAACCGCAAAGATAACTTTTGGATGATGGGCGACACCGGTCCGTGTGGTCCATGCAGCGAACTTCACGTTGACCTCACGCCCGCTAGCGACGGCGGCGCGAAGCTCGTCAACGCCGGGACGCCGCAGTGCATTGAGATTTGGAACTTGGTGTTCATCCAGTTCAACTCCAATGCCGACGGCTCGCTCTCACCGTTGCCGGCGAAGCACGTTGATACCGGCATGGGATTCGAGCGTGCCTGTTCGATTATCCAGTGCACCGACAACTTCCAAGACTTTTCGCGCCGTATCTCCAACTACGAGACCGACGTCTTCACGCCGATCTTCCGTGCGTTGGAGAAACTCTCCGGCAAGAAATACCGCAGCTCGTTGGCCGATCCGACCGACATTGCCTTCCGCGTCATCGCCGATCACATCCGCTGCCTGAGCTTCGCTGTCGCCGACGGCATCGCCCCGTCGAACGAAGGCCGCGGCTACGTGTTGCGTCGCATCCTGCGCCGCGCTGTCCGCTACGGACGCAACCTCGGTTTCCACGAGCCGTTCTTCTACAAACTCGTGGATGTCGTCGTTGCCAACTTCGGTGCGGTGTTCCCGGAACAAAACCGGAACAAAGCGCGGGTGCAGGCCATCTTGAAAGCAGAAGAAGAAAGCTTCAACCGGACGCTTGATCGCGGCATCGAACTGTTCGAGGAGGTCGTTGGAGGGACGCGCTCCGTCGCGTCCGTCTTCCCGTCAGCGGAAGCGTTCAAGCTCTACGACACCTACGGTTTTCCTCTCGACTTGACGGAGTTGATGGCGCGCGAGCGGGGTTTGACCGTGGACACGGCTGGCGTCGAGAAGTTGATGGAAGAACAACGCCAGCGCGCGCGCGAGGATCACGCGAAGAAGAAGACCGCCGTGACCGTTGCAAGTGAGGGCTTGCAGGTCGAGCCGACGAAGTTCATCGGCTACGACAATCTCGAAGCGGAGGCGGTTGTTGTAGCCGCGAGCCTGCTCGCGGCCTCTCCAAGCAAGCCCG
>CAZNOK010000237.1:0-7340 GCA_964574605.1 uncultured Verrucomicrobiota bacterium | reverse complement strand
CACCAAGGCCGCCACCATCCAAGTCCGCTGACAATCCCTCAGAGCGTGTTTGAAAATCCGAGTTGAACAGGCGTCTCGCCTGTTCCGTCATGGAAACTACAAGGAGAACAGGCGAGACGCCTGTTCAACACCGCCACTTTACGAATTTCAAAACACGCTCTCAACCCAAAAACAAAGTTATTCTATTTTGTAACATATGTCTCAAAATAGAATGACTTTTGCCCGCAGCTTGATTCGCACGGCCTTCTTGTTACAGTACACCTCTTATGCGAACCATTTCCAGTCTGCTGATTCTGCCCTTGGTGACCGGCGCATTGTCGTTCGCAGTCATCGCACAGGAACCGGACCGTCTCGTCACGTTCAACCCCGATGCCATCACGACCACCGATGCAACAGTTGCGCTCGTGCGTCCCCACGTCCTGCGAATCGAAACCGGCCACAAGAACGCATGGCCCGGCATCGTGCTTGCGGCGCCGCAGGGTAAATGGGACTTGTCGCATCGGCAGTTTGTCGAACTCGACGTGAAGAACGTTGGCACTGAAGCCGTGACCGTTTCCTGTCGCGTGGATAATCCCGGCGCCGACGGCAAGAACAACTGCGTGACCGACCACCTCAAGCTCGAACCCGGCGCGAGCGGGACGTTGCGGGTGGCGTTTGCCAGTTTCCCTGTATCAGTGACAGGTGGTGTCACGATCATCGGTATGCGAGGCACACCCGGCGGCGCGGAGAAATTCAATCCCGCCAACGTCACACAGTTGGTGGTGTTCGTAGCCAGACCAAAACGCGACTATGTCTTTGAGATTTCCAATGTCCGCGCCGGCGGGACACTCGAATTGATTGACGCGAAGAAGTTCTTTCCGTTCATTGACGAGTTCGGGCAGTTCATTCATCGCGACTGGCCGGGCAAGGTGCATTCGGAGGCAGAGTTTGCCACGCGGCGACAGGCGGAAGAAAAAGATCTTGCCAAACATTCCAGTCCTGCCGACCGCAACCAATACGGCGGCTGGACATCCGGGCCGCAACTTAAGCCAACTGGTTTCTTCCGCGCCGAGAAATACCAAGGCAAGTGGTGGCTGGTGGACCCGGAAGGACGCCTGTTTTGGTCGCACGGAACGGATTGCGTGCGCGTCGAGGCTTCGACGCCGATCACCGACCGCGACAATTATTTCCGGAATTTACCGGAACGCAGTGGCCCATTCTATGGCAAAGGCAACTGGGCGCCGCACGGTTATTACAAGGATCACTCGCCATACAAGACCTTCGATTTCAGCAGCTCGAACCTCAGTCGGAAATACGGCGCGGACTATCTCAAGGCACATGCAGAGATCGTGCAGCGTCGCTTGAGGAGTTGGGGGATGAACACCATCGCCAACTGGTCCGAGAGCGACATCTATCTGCTGCGCAAGACGCCGTACACCGCGAACTTGTATGCGTCGTCGAAGCAGTTGGAAGGCTCGCAAGGCTATTGGGGCAAGTTCGCCGACGTTTTCGACCCATCGTTTCGAGAATCAATCCGCCGCGCCATCGAGAAAGAAAAAAATCAGTCGGTGAACGACCCGTGGTGCATCGGCTATTTCGTCCACAACGAACTCGACTGGGGTAGCGACACCTCGTTAGCCGTCGCCGCGCTTTGTTCACCGCCGCATCAGCCGGCAAAACAGGCTTTCATCGCGATGCTCAAGTCCAAATACAATGACATCGCGAAGCTCAACGAAGCGTGGGGATCGCAGTTTGCTTCGTGGGAAGAACTGAAGGCACCCAAAGGCAACAAGGCCAGTGACGATCTCCGTGCGTTCTACACCAAGACCGCCGAGACGTATTTTTCCACGATCCGAGACGAACTCAAGAAGGTCGCGCCGAATCAACTTTACCTCGGTTGCCGGTTTGCGTGGGTCAACGACCGCGCGGCGCTGGCGGCGGCGAAGTTCTGTGACGTGGTCAGCTACAACCGCTACGAATACAGCGTCGAGAGCCTGCATCTGCCCAACAACCTTGACCGTCCGCTAGTCATCGGCGAGTTCCATTTCGGCGCGCTCGACCGCGGGATGTTCCACACCGGCCTGCGCAAGACCGCCAACCAGCAGGACCGCGCGCAAAAGTATCGCGACTACGTCGAGAGCGCGCTTCGCAATCCGTATCTGGTCGGCACGCACTGGTTCCAGTACCGCGACCAAGCCACCACCGGCCGCGGCGACGGCGAGAACTATCAAATCGGCCTTGTGGACATCTGCGACACGCCGTACTCTGAAACCATCGCCGCCGTTCGCGCCGTGGGCGCTGAAATGTACGACTACCGGTCGAACGCGCGCTGATGTTTATGGTCGTGCGTGTTGTCAGTTTTGTCGTCCTGCTCCTCGCGGCGTGTCCGCTGCTCGCCGATGAGTACGATACGCTTCGTGTCCGCTGGCGGAACATCCTGACCGGCGGCGACACTCTCAACATCACCGATGCCGACATCTCCAACAGTGTCGTCTCGCTGAACTCCTCCGCGCAGACCTACTGGAACAACCTCAACACCAACACCAGCCGCACCTATCTCTGGTCCGACATCGCCGGCCTTTCGTCCAACTCCGCCCACATTTCCAGCTCCTACAGCCGGCTCCGCACGATGACACTGGCGTTCGCCACGCACGGCGGTTCGCTCCAGAACAACGCCAATCTCCTCGCCGCCACCACCAACGCCCTCGATTGGATGTACACCAACTTCTATAACCCATCCGTCACCAACGAATATTACAACTGGTACGACTGGGAAATCGGAACGCCGACCTCCCTCAACGACATCACGGTCGTCCTCTACACCAATCTCACGCCGTCTCAGATCACCAACTATATGAACGCCGTCAACCGCTTCACGCCGACGCCGAACATGACCGCCGCCAATCTCACAATGAAATCCGCCGTGGTCGCCGTTCGCGGCGTCATCGTCAAGGACAGCGCCAAGATCGCCTCGGCCCGCAACGCGCTCAGCAACGTGTTCCCCTACGTCACCACCGGCGACGGCTTTTACACCGACGGCTCCTTCATCCAGCACACCTATCATCCCTATGCCGGCGGCTATGGCAACTCGCTGCTCGGCAGCCTTGCGCCGCTTCTCGAACTTCTCAGCGGTTCCACGTGGCAGGTCACCGACACCAACCAGCAAAACGTCATCCGATGGATCTACGATTCCTTCGAGCCGCCCATCTATAAGGGCGCGATGATGGACATGCTCAGTGGCCGTGGAGTTTCCCGACAGAGCACCACCGACCACGTCATCGCCGCCGGCATCATTGCCGCCATTATCCGCACCGCCCAGTCCGCGCCGACGAATGACGCGGCCCGAATCAAGAGCATGGTCAAGTATTGGATACAGACCGACACTGCGCGCAACTTCGTCCGCTACGCGCCGCTGACCATCATCCCGCTGGCCAAGAGCATCCGTGACGACACCAACGTCGTCTCCCGCGGCGAGCGGATTGGCCACTTCAACTTCGCCCGCATGGACCGCGTCGTGCATTTGCGGCCCGGTTTCGGCGCCGGCATCAGCATGCACTCCAGCCGCATCGCCAACTACGAATCCATCAACCAGGAGAATCTCCACGGCTGGCACACCGGCGACGGCATGCTCTACCTCTATAACGCTGACCTCGCACAGTTCGGCAGCAATTTCTGGGCGACCGTCAATCCGTATCGTCTCCCCGGCACCACGGTTGACACCATCACCCGCGCCAACGGTTCCTTCCAAGGGTGCCGCAGCAAGACCAACTGGGTCGGCGGCGCCGCGCTCGACCTCTACGGCGCCGTCGGCATGCAACTCGTCGCCACCGGCAGCACGCTCGTCGCGAAGAAATCCTGGTTCTGTCTCGACAACAAGATCGTTTGTCTCGGCGCCGACATCACCTGCGGCAGCAATCATGTGGTCGAGACCATCGTCGAGAACCGTCGCCTCTCCCGTCTTGCGACCAACGCCTTCTTTGTCAACGGCGTCGCGCAGTCCACCTCGCTCGTCTGGTCGGCCACGATCACCAACGTTACCACCGCTTTTCTCGCGGGCAACGTCACCGGCTCCGACATCGCCTATCATTTCCCGCAGTCCGTCACGCTCCAAGCGCGGCGCGAATCGCGCACGAACACGTGGATGGACGTCAACCGCCGTAACACCAACACCAATTCGTTGACCAACGCCTTCGTCACGGTCTGGTTCGATCACGGCACCAATCCCGTCGCCGCCACTTACGCCTATGTCATCCTCCCGAACTTCACCACCAACCAACTGGCCGCCTATGCCGCCGCGCCCGAAGTCGTCATCCTCGAAAATTCCGCGCGCGTCCAAGGCGTCACGCAAAACAACCTCAACCTCACTGCCGTCAACTTCTGGACCGACGGCGCCAACTCGCTCGGCGGCATCACCGTTGACCGACGCGCCTCCGTCATTTTCCAGCAAGTCGGTTCCAACCTCACCGTCGCTGTCGCCGACCCGACACAAGCCAACACCAGTAACATTACCGTCGAGATCAATCAGTCCGTCGGCATCGTCCTCACCAACGACGCGGCTATCACCGTCCTTCAACTTTCGCCCACACTTCTTTTCCGCGCCAACGTCAACAACGCCGTCGGACGCAGCCTTCGCGCCACCTTTGCGGCTGCCACCGACTCGCTGCTCGGCATCTTCGCCTGCGACGCCAGCGGCGAACAACTTCCCAACGTCGCCACCAACACGCTCGACAACAGTCTCGACACCCGTTGGTCGGCCGATGGCGACGGCCAATGGATTCGCTACGATCTTGGCGCGACGCAGCGCGTGGACGCCGTCGCCATCGCATTTTACCAAGGCGACCAACGGACCGCATGGTTCGACCTCCAAACCTCGCTCAACAACTCCGCCTGGACCACGCACTCCATCAGCAACGCCGGTAGCGGCGCCTCGCTCGGCCTCCAAAGGTTCAACATCCCCGAAACATGGGCGCGCTACGTCCGCATCGTTGGCCACGGCAACAGCCAGAGCACTTGGAACAGCTTCACCGAAGTCCAGATTCTCGGTTTCTCCAACCTGCCGCCCATCGCCGCCGCCGTCGCCACCAACACCGACGAAGCCCTCGCCATCACGATCACTCCCGTCGCCACCGATTCCGACAACGGCCCGGTCGCAATCACGCTCCAAACCGTTGCCACTCCCGCACACGGAACCGCCGCCATCATCGGCGGCGCGATTCAATACACGCCCACCACCGGCTACACCGGCCCCGACGCCTTCAACTACATCGTCACCGACGGCGGCCTCCCCGGCACCGGCGCCGTCAACGTTGCGATTCAAAACATCCGCACTTTCACCGGCTACCAGAACCAGAAGTTCACTCCCGCGCAACTTGCCGATCCGACCATCAGCGGAGCGCTCGCCACGCCCGCCGGCGACGGCCTGCCGAACCTGATGAAATACGCGCTGAACCTCGACCCATTCACCCCGAGTCGCCCACCAGCCGGCGCAGTCACCAACAACTACCTCAGCCTCACCTACACCAAACGCAAACTCGCGACCGACCTCCGCTACATTGTCGAACTCACCAGCAGCCTCGTCGCCGGCTGGCCTGTCACCAACGTCACGCAAACCATCCTCGCCGACGATGGCGTTTTGCAAACCATCCGCGCCAGCGATCCCGATCCCATCAACCTCCACACCCAACGTTTCATCCGTCTCCACGTCATCAAACCCTAACATGAAAACAATCTGCATCATTCTGATCACATGTGTCTGTCTGGCGGCAAACGCCGCGTCGAAGCCGACCCTGCCTCGGCGGGTAAACATTCTCCTGATTCTCGCCGACGACCTTGGCTATTCCGACATTGGCTGTTACGGGGGCGAAATCCGGACACCGAACCTCGACGCGCTCGCCGCCGGCGGCGTCCGTTTCCGGCAGTTCTACAATTCAGCCCGGTGTTGTCCGTCGCGCGCGTCGCTGATGACGGGACAATATCCGCACGCGGCCGGCTTTCCCGGCATGTCCGGAACATTACCGGAACATTGCGTGACGATTCCCGAGGTGTTGAAACCGGCTGGGTATCGGACATTCATGGCCGGCAAATGGCATCTCGGCAAGACCGGGCCGTTGAAACGCGGCTTCGAGGAGTTCTTCGGTTTGCTCGGCGGTTACGGTAGTTACTGGAACCCGGAACTCTACACGCGCCTGCCGAAGGACCGGCCCGTTCGCGAGCACGACAGCTTTTACTCGACCGATGCCATCACGGATTACGCGCTCGACTTCATCGCCGGCACCGGCGGCAAACCGTGGTTTCTTTATCTGGCCTACAACGCGCCGCATTTCCCGTTGCATGCGCCGAAGGAGGAAATTGCAAAATACGCCGACACCTACACGAAAGGCTGGGACGCCATCCGCACGGCACGCCACCAGCGGCAGAAGGAACTTGGTATCGTGGATCCGCGCTGGCCGCTGTCGCCGCGCAGTGTCATTCCGCCGAATGTCGTCGCCACGATGCACGGCTGGAGCAACAAGGAGAACCCCGCGTGGGACACGATTCCCGCCGATCGTCGCGCCGATCTCGCGCGACGGATGGCGGTGTTCGCCGCGATGGTGGATCGGATGGACCAGAACATCGGCCGCGTCATCGCTGACTTGAAGAAGCGCGGCGAGTTCGACGATACGCTCATCTTTTTTCTCTCCGACAACGGCGCCTGCGCCGAGTGGGATCCGTGGGGTTTCGACGTGCTCGCCAATGTCCATCAAATCAACCTTCCGACAACACAAGGAGACAACATCCTGCACACCGGTGCGGCGCTCGACAAGATGGGTGCCAGTGGCGCCTATCACAGTTGTGGCAGCGGCTGGGCGAACGCGTGCAACACGCCGTTCCGCCTCTACAAGCACTACAGCCACGAGGGCGGCATCGCCACGCCGCTGATCGTCCACTGGCCGGCTGGATTGTCGCGAAAGAACCAGATTGAGAAACGCTACGGCCACATCATGGATCTGTTGCCAACTTGCGCCGAGGCTGCGGGCGCAGGTTATCCTCGCGAGCGCGTGGCGGGCCAGAGCCTGTTGCCGGTTCTGCGCGGTGAGACAACGGCGGAGCGCACGCTATTCTTCGAGCACGAAAGGAATCTCGCGGTGCGCCAGGGCAAATGGAAACTGGCCGCGCTTGCCGGACAGCCGTGGGAATTGTATGACATGGAGGCCGACGGCACGGAGTTGAACGACCTCGCCGCGCGGCATCCCGACAAGGTGAAGGAACTCGCCGCGCTCTGGGACGACTGGTGGCAGCGGATGAATCCGAAAAAGAAATGATGCCTTACGGGGAAGTTTCCCAAATCTTCCGGAGCAACTCGCACACCTCCGGCTCCGAGT
>CAZNOK010000236.1:0-7345 GCA_964574605.1 uncultured Verrucomicrobiota bacterium | reverse complement strand
CTAGGGCGCGAATGAACTCTTACAATTCGGTCGAGAATGCCCCTTGGTTTCTGTGTCGGGTAACCGGTTTTTTCATGTCCGTTTGGGCTAACGATTGTATGCCACCAAGTGTCGGTCGGTGTTTTCCCGTTTGCCGCTTTCTCCGGGCCGACGAGACCCGGTGCCATGTAGGGGATGCGGTCGCATTCCTCGAGGTGAAATTGGTAGTCGGTCGGATTTTTCGCGTACCACAGAATATTATCATGTTTGGCCGGCCACTTGCTTTTGGAACGTGCACCGTAGTCATAGGCCCATATGATCTCGTTAATGAATGAATCTCGTCCGAAAATCAGATCTAGGAGCACCTTGGCATAGTGCACTTCGCGGTAGTCAATGTGGAAGAAGAGACTGCCGTTACTCTTCAATATACGCCGCGCTTCCTCCAGGCGCGGCTCGATAAAGGCTAAATAGTCGTCAAAAACATCAGCGTATGCCTTCGATCCCAATTTGATTGTCCGGTATCTTTTGCCCTGAAACCCGGTGCGGTCTCCATTCTCGTCTCGGATGGTCGCCAGATGCATTCGTCTCTGTACCTTGCCCGTATTGAACGGAGGATCAATGTAGATGAGGTCCACAGATTCAGCAGGTAGTTGCTGCAGAATTGTTAGATTATCCCCAAAGTATATTGTCAATTCTGGCATGGTTTTCGATTCGTTGTGCGGCGAAATATATCCGGCCGCCGTCCGTTCGGCAAGCACAGAGAGGCCAGCAATGCCGGCCTCTCTGTGTGTTTGTGACTCCGCTTACAGCGAGCGCTGTTTGTAACCTTTGCCAGCTTCACGGCTCAGTGTAGGAAAAGGATGAACACCACCAAAACTCCGCATCAATTCGGGTTCGCGTCGAAGATCGTTCGTTTCTTCATTGACTCGAAACTGACGCCGCTGGTGGTGCTCGCCGCGGTGTTGCTCGGCGCGGGCGCGGTCTGGCTCCTGCCGCGCGAGGAAGAACCGCAGATCAAAGTGCCGATGATTGACATCTTCGTGCAGATGCCGGGCGCATCGGCGAAGGAGATCGAGCAGCGCGTCACGAAGCCGATGGAGAAGCTGCTCTGGGAAATCCCCGGCGTCGAATACATCTACTCGACCTCCAGCCCCGGCCAGTCGCTGGCCATCGTGCGGTTCCTTGTCGGCCAGAACGACGAGGAGGCGCTAGTCAAACTCAACCAGAAGTTGTACGCCAATTTTGATCTGATTCCGCCGGGCTGCTCGACGCCGCTGATCAAACAGCGTTCGATTGACGACGTGCCGATTCTCGCATTGACGCTGCACTCCGCGCGCTACGACCATTTCATGCTGCGGCGCGTCGCCGCCCAACTCGACGACGCAATCAAGGAAGTCGCAGACGTGTCAGCGACGACGTTGATCGGCGGCCAACGCCGGCAGGTGCGCGTCCAACTCGATACCGCCCGGCTCGCGGCGTACCACATTGACCCGGTTCGTGTGGTCGAGATGCTCGAACCCGCCAACCGCCAATCGCGCGCCGGCAGTTTCACCACGGGGAACTGCGAACTGCTCGTCGAGACCGGCGGTTTCTTGAAGGATGCCGAGGAAGTCGCGGCAGTGGTCGTCGGCGTGTTCAACGGTAAGCCGGTTTATTTGCGCGATGTGGCGGCGATTGCCGATGGCGCGGAGGAAGTCAGCAACTACGTTCTCTTTGGCCGTGGGAGCGGCATTCCTGCCGCGACCGGTCGCGACAAGAATGTCGCTCCCACAACAACAACCACTGGAGAGCAGCCGGCCGTCACCATTGCCATTGCCAAGCGCAAAGGAACCAACGCGATCAAGGTGGCTGAGCGCGTGCTGGCCAAAGTGGAGTCGTTGAAGGGGACGGAGATTCCGAGCGACGTGCAGATTACCGTAACCCGCCATTACGGGCGCACCGCAGAGGAGAAATCAAACGAACTGCTCTTCCACATGGCGATCGCGGTGATTGGCGTCAGCATCCTGATCGGGTTCGTGCTCGGCTGGAGAGAGTCGGGTGTCGTGGCGATTGCGATTCCGGTGACGCTGGCGTTGACGCTGGCGACGTTTTACTTCCTTGGGTTCACGCTGAATCGGATCACGCTGTTCGCGCTCATCTTCAGCATCGGCATTCTCGTGGACGACCCGATTGTGGACGTGGAAAATATCGTCCGGCATTTCCGGATGCCACAGAACAAAGGCCGACCACTGCTTGAAGTCACCATCGAAGCGGTCAACGAAGTGCGTTCGCCGTTGATTCTCGCCACGCTGACGGTGATGGCGGCGATTCTGCCGATGGCGTTCGTGAGCGGCTTGATGGGGCCGTACATGCGGCCGATTCCGATTGGGTCGAGCGCCGCGATGTTTTTCTCGATGGTGGTGGCGTTCGTCGTCACGCCGTGGGCGGCATACCGGATATTGAGGAAGAAGAGCGAAGAGGGAAGAGAGAAGAGGGATAAGGAGGATTGGACAACAAGGCTTTACCGGCGCGTGATGGGGCCCTTGATTCATCATCCAGTGTGGCAGGCGATTTTCTTGGTCGTGATGACAGTGCTGTTGATCGGCTCGGTGGTGCTGTTCCCGTTGAAGGCAGTGAAGGTGAAGATGCTGCCGTTCGACAACAAGAGCGAGTTCCAACTCATCGTGGACATGGACGAAGGCACGACGTTGGAACAGACCGCACGCGTCACTCGCGAGCTGGCCGCGGCGGTGCGCGGCGAGCCGGAGGTGACTGACTACCAAATCTACGCCGGCGTGGCGGCGCCGTTCAATTTCAACGGGTTGGTCCGTCACTATTACCTGCGACGCGGGCCGAACATCGCGGACATTCAGGTGAATCTGTTGGCGAAAGGCGACCGCAAAGCGCAGAGCCATGCGATTGCGAAGCGGATTCGTCCGAAGGTGGCCACCATCGCGGCGAAATACGGCGCGCGGGTGAAAGTGGCCGAGGTGCCGCCGGGACCGCCGGTGTTGCAGACGTTGGTGGCGGAGATTTACGGGCCGGAGTATCAACAGCAGATCGAAACGGCAAAGAAGGTCCGCGAAATTTTCAAGCAGACCGATGGCGTGGTGGACGTGGATTGGTACATGGAAGCCGACCAGAAGAAACTAGTGTTTGCGATTGACCACGAGAAAGCGGCGCTCCACGGCATCACGGCGGACCGGATCGCGCAGGCGTTGAAAATCGCGGAGGAAGGACTGCAGATCGGATTGATTCACCAGCCGAAAGAGAAGGAGGATGTCGGGATTCTGGTGCGCTTGCCAGTGGAAGGGCGGTCGCGCGTGTCGGACCTGCTGGCGCTGCACGTCCAAGGCGTGCCGCTCGGTGAACTGGTGAAAGTGCAGGAAACCATCGCCGACAAAAGCATTTACCACAAGAACCTGATGCCGGTCGTCTATGTCACCGGCGACGTGGCCGGCGCGGAGGAAAGCCCGGTGTATGCAATTCTGAAGTTGAACAAGGAACTACGCAAGCTTCGCGTAGGGGCGACGCATGCGTCGCCCCTACAGATCCTCACCACGCACCAGCCGTTCACGACGGAGAAGCCCTCGATGAAATGGGATGGCGAATGGCACATCACCTTCGAGGTGTTTCGCGACCTCGGCGCGGCGTTCGCGGTGGTGTTGATTTTGATTTACGTGCTGGTCGTCGGCTGGTTCCGCAGTTTCAAGACGCCGTTCATCATCATGGCGGCCATCCCGTTCTCGCTGGTCGGCATCTTGCCGGCACACTGGGCAATGGGCGCGTTCTTCACGGCGACAAGCATGATTGGCTTCATCGCCGGCGCCGGCATCGTGGTGCGCAACTCAATCATCCTCGTGGACTTTGTCGAGCTGCGGATGGCCGAGGGAATGCCGTTGGCAGAAGCGGTGATTGATGCGGGCGCAGTGCGGTTCCGTCCTATGATGCTGACGGCGGCAGCGGTGGTGGTCGGCGCGAGTGTGATTCTGTTCGACCCGATCTTCCAAGGTCTCGCCATCTCGCTGATGGCCGGTGAAATCGCGTCGTTGCTGCTTTCGCGGATGGCGGTGCCGGTGATTTACTATTTGGCACAACGCCGATAAACGGTTATGGTAGCAGCGGATGCGACGCTTCATCGCCAACATTCTGGTTGCGCTGGCGTTGTTTATGGGCGCGTGCAACAGCGCGGACAAAACGGTGCTGCGCGTCGGCCATTTCCCCAACATCACCCACGCGCAGGCGCTCGTGGCGCGCCAAAACCATTGGTTCGAGCAGCGTCTCGGCACCGACATCAAAATCCAGTGGTTCGTCTATAACGCCGGGCCAAGCGCGATGGAGGCGATCTTCGCGCGGTCGCTCGACCTCGCCTACGTCGGCCCGAACCCGGCCATCAACGCGCACTTGAAATCGCGCGGCGACGAAATCCGCATCGTCGCCGGCGCGTGCAGCGGCGGCGCGGCGTTGGTCGTGCAGGGCGACGGTCGCATCAAGAGCGACGCCGATTTCCGCGAGAAACGAATCGCGACGCCGCAGTTTGGCAACACGCAGGATGTGGCGGCGCGCGTGTGGTTGCTCTCGAAGGGACTGCGTGTGACGATGATCGGCGGCGATGCGTTGGTGTTGCCGACGGCGAACCCGGACCAGTTGACGCTGTTTCAAAAGGGAAACCTCGACGCGGTCTGGACGGTCGAGCCGTGGGTCGCGCGACTTGAGCAGGAAGCGAAGGGACGCGTGTACCTTGAGGAGAGGGCGCTCTGGCCCGACACCGGCGGCAAATACGTGACGACACACTTGGTCAGCAGCGCGCGGCTGTTGAAGGAGAAGCCGTCGGTGTTGAAGAAATGGCTTGCGGCGCATGTGGAATTGACGCAATGGATTGCCGCGCACCCCGACGAGGCGAAACAACTGCTGAATGTGGAAATCAAAGCGGAGACAACGAAGCCATTGCCGATGGCGACGCTCGACACTGCGTGGAAACGGCTGGAGTTGACGCACGACCCGGTGCGCGCGTCGCTGTTGAAATCGGCGGAGGACGCGCACCGCATCGGGTTTTTGCGCGAGAAACCGGATTTGTCGCGCATCTACGATTTGCGTCTGCTCAATGAAGTGCTGCGCGAGAGGAACCTGCCCGCACTGCCATGACGACGGAGACTCCGAAGCTGGTTGTTGAAAACGTCACGAAGCGTTTCCGCACCCGCAAGGGCGAGATTCACGCGCTCGACAACATCTCGCTGGCGGTGCGCGAGACGGAATTTGTCTGTCTGGTCGGCCCGTCGGGCTGCGGCAAGAGCACGCTGATGAATTTGATCGCTGGCCTTGATTTTCCTGACAATGGCCACATCCTTGCCGACGGCAAACCGGTGAGCGGCCCCGGCAGCGACCGGATGATGATGTTTCAGGAGCCGGCGTTGTTTCCGTGGCTGGACGTGTTCGACAACGTGATGTTCGGGTTGAAACTGAAACGGAACCTCGACAACAAGGCGCGCCGCGAGGTGGCGACCTATTATCTGGAGTTGGTCGGCTTGGGGCGGTTCATGTTCGCCAACGTCCACGAACTGTCCGGCGGGATGAAACAACGCGTCGCACTCGCGCGTTGCCTCGCGCCGAATCCGCGCGTGCTGCTGATGGACGAGCCGTTCGCGTCGCTGGACGCGCTCACGCGCGAGCAACTTTACAAAGATCTTCAAGCAATTTGCCAGAAACGTCCAAAGACAGTTGTGTTCGTCACGCACAATGTCCGCGAAGCGGTCTGCCTTGGCGATCGCGTCGTGCTGTTCTCACCCAATCCCGGCCGCGTGCAAGAGCAATTCAGCGTGAACCTGCCGCGCCCGCGCGACATCAACAGTGTGGACCTGGCGAAACACGCCACCGAGATCACGCGCGCTTTGAAACGCCACCTGCACCCCGACTTGACCGAGGTGGCGGAATGAAACGCTTCACCGGCATTGTAATCTTCTTTGCCTGCTTGGTCGGGCTTTGGGAAGCGTTGGTGCGCACCGGGATTTGGTCGCCGGTGTTGGTGCCATCGCCGCTCAGCGTGCTGCGCTACATCGGCCAAGCGCTGGCCGACGGCACGTTGGAACATGCCACCCTCGTCACGATGAGGCGGCTGCTGGTCGGCTACGGGCTGGGCCTGCTCGTTGGCCTGCCGCTGGGATTGTTGACGGCCCGGTTCAAGTTGATGGAACACACGCTTGGCGTCATTGCGCTCGGATTCCAGACCTTGCCGAGCGTCTGCTGGGTTCCGCTGGCATTGTTGTGGTTTGGGCAGACGGAATCTGCGATGTTGTTCGTCGTCATCATGGGCACGCTTTGGTCGGCGCTGATCGCGACCGATAGCGGCGTGCGGACTGTGCCGCCGATTTACGTGCGCGCGGCACGGACAATGGGGTCGCGCGGATTGCACACGTGGGCGCGGGTCATCGTGCCGGCGGCGCTGCCGTTCATCATCAGCGGCATGAAACAAGGTTGGGCGTTCGCATGGCGCTCGTTGATGGCGGCTGAGATTTACGTGACGATCCTGACCGGGTTCGGTCTTGGACATTTGCTGCACTACGGGCGCGAATTGCAGGCGATGGACCAAGTTGTTGCCATCATGCTGGTGATTATTGGCATCGGGCTGTTGGCTGACAAGATTCTGTTCTCGCCGTGGGAGCGTTTTCTGTATCGGCGATGGGGCACGGAGAAGGCTTGACGGGACGGGAACAGTTCCACTAAGTTCATGGTGAATTTGAGTGCGGGGTGGAGCAGCCCGGTAGCTCGTCAGGCTCATAACCTGAAGGTCGTGGGTTCAAATCCCACCCCCGCTACCAATCGCAAGGCCCGGAACGCCCGTTCCGGGCCTTGGTTTTTCGGAATCTTTTTATCGGATGCGAATTTGTGACTGATGATCTGCGGTTGTGTGCCTTGCCACATGGAGTGCTGCTTGCTAATCTTGGCGCACCCATATGAGACTTTCTTTCAACAAACAGAAACTTGACGTGCCTATCCTCATCATCCTGCTGTCGCTCGCCACGTTTGCGGCAGTGAACGAGGGCGAGAACCTGCTGGTCAACGGCGGCTTTGACGCCGAGCAGGTCGCCTTCCCAGAGTTTTGGAGTCCATCCTCTTCCACCAAAAGTGTGCTTTATCAGCGCACCGGCGGACCCGAGGGACGGAGGCCTGCGATTGTCCTGCAAGGCGATCCCGACGGGACGACGCGAGTGAGCGTGCGGCAGCAGGGCCTGACTCTCGTGGCCGGTGAGACCTACAAACTGAGCGCCTACACCAAGACCAAAGGTTTCAAGAGCCGCAACGCCGGGCTGATCATCCACAATAGCGGCTGGACTTCCGACACCGGCCTGAAGAACCTGCCCGCCGATTCCGATTGGACGTTCCGGGAAAA
>CAZNOK010000235.1:0-7514 GCA_964574605.1 uncultured Verrucomicrobiota bacterium | reverse complement strand
GCCGGGCGCGCGGCTCTACACCGACTGGCGCGAGATGTTCGAGAAGGAAGGCGACAAGATTGATTCGGTCAACGTTACCGTGCCCGATCACATGCACTTCCCGATTGCCTACACCGCCGTCCAGCGCGGCAAACATCTCTATTGCCAGAAACCGATGTGCCACGACCTAAGCGAAGTTCGGAAGCTGACCGCTGCGGCCATCAAGAAAGGCATCGTCTCACAACTCGGCACGCAATTCACGTCCATGATCGCCAACCGCATGGCCGTCGAACTCATCCAGCGCGGCGCCATCGGCAAGATCAAGCGCGTTTATCTTTGCTCGACACGCCCTGCGCCGAACCGGATCAAAGGGCCGCGCCCGGCCACGGGCGAGGAACCGCCGGCGCACTTGAAGTGGGACCTCTGGATCGGCAACGCGCCGATGCGACCGTATGCTCCCAGTATTTATCACCCGGCCGCGTGGCGTGGCTGGCAGGATTTCGGCACCAGTTGGGTCGCCGACATGGGCTGCCACATTCTCGACGCCACGTGGCGCGGCCTCAAACTGAAGACGCCGACAAGCGTCGTGGCCGAGGTCGAGGAATCGTGGAAGAACGAGACGGACCGGCGCAACGACAACTGGCCGCAAGCCGAACACGTGACGTGGACATTCCCCGGCAATGCGATGACCGAAGGCAAGGAACTGCTCATCGAATGGTTCGACGGCGAGATGTTGCCGCCGAAGGAAGTGCGCGACCTGTATTCGGGGGGCAAATATCCGTCGGAGGCCGCGATGTTGGTCGGTGCCGAGGGCGCCATTCTGCACCGGCACAATACCGGACCTCAACTCTTGCCGAAGGAAAAATTCGAAAAGTACGACCGCCCGAAGCCGCCACCGGGAAATCACTACCATCAGTTTGTGGATGCCTGTCTCGGCGGCGAGAAGACGGTGTCACATTTCGCGCAGGTCGCGCCGATGACCGAAACAATCCTGCTCGGCACCATCGCCATCCGTTGTCCTGACAAGAAACTGACGTGGGACGCCGCCAAGATGAAGTTCCCGAATCATCCCGACGGCGAGCGTCACCTGAAACGGACGTACCGCGCCGGTTGGGAGGTTCCGGCATGAACAACACCACTCCCACTCGCTGGTATCATGGCGTGACGTTCTATCAGTGGCTTGTTCTGATCATCGCGTCGGCGGGCTGGATCTTCGATGCGTACGAAGGCCAGGTCTTCAACATCACCCGCAGCGACATGCTCACCGACATCCTCCGCGCCGCGCACAATGCTCCGGAAGTGCGCCGGTGGGGCGACGTGTTCCTCGGCGTGTTCCTCGCCGGCGGCGCGTTCGGTGGAATTTTGTTCGGCTCGCTCGCCGACCGTTTCGGACGCAAGCCGATCATGGTGGTGACGATCTTGTTCTACTCCGTGTTCGCCGGGCTGACATTTTTCGCGAGACAACTCTGGCAGGTTGGCGTGCTGCGGTTCTTCGTTGCCATGGGCGTCGGCGGCGAATGGGCTGTTGCGGCAACGTTGGTAGCCGAAGTATTTCCAAAACACGCCCGCGCCCATGCATCGGGAATTTTCCACGCGACGAGCTGCTTGGGCACGTGGATCGCGGCGCTGGTGGGACTCCTCGTCGGCACGCACTGGCGGTACGCCTATTTGATCAGCGTCGTGCCGGCACTGCTCGTGTTGTGGGTCTGGTCGAGCGTGAAAGAGCCGGAAAGCTGGACGAGCGCACGCGACAAGGCCGTCACCGGCGAGGGCGGCAAGCTCGGCAGTTTTCGCGAACTGTTCAGTCATCGTCTCTGGGGACCGCGTGCGTTGCTCGGCATGGTGCTGGCTGCCGTCGGTCTCGCGACCTTCTGGAGCGTGACGGTTGCCGGACAAGACCTGATGCTCGACCTGCTGCGTCGGGGCGGCATGGACACAGCCAAGGCGGCGACGGAAGCGAAGTTCGCCTACGGCGTCATCCAAACGATTGGCGGCGCGGTGGGACTGGTGTCGTTCGGACCGCTCTGCGTCTGGCTGGGTCGCAAACGCGCGTTTATCGGGATGCAACTGCTCGCGTTGGTGGTCGTGCCCGCGACCTGTTACCTGCCGCAGACGTACATGCAATTGTTGCTGTTGATGACCCTGATGGGATTCTGCACGTTGGGCATCCACGCCGGATACGCCGTCTATTTCCCGGAACTGTTTCCGAACCACCTTCGTTCCACCGGCGCCGGCTTCTGCTTCAACGCCGGACGCTTGGTGGCGTCGCCGGTGCTGGTGTTTTCCGGCGCGCTGAAATCCGCCGTCGGCTTGCAGTTGGCGATCACGTTGATGGGACTGTTGTTCATCATCGGCATCATCGTGATGCTGTTCCTGCCGGAGACGAAAGACCAGCCGCTGCCTGAATGAACATGCTTCCCGACTACCTGAAAGTTTCCGCCGCCGACCTCGGCAAAGGCACGCCGGTGAAGGTCCGGATCCTTGGCGACATGGCGTCCATCGGACGCGCCGTGGCCGAGGCGATGCGCGAGGAAATCGTGAACAAACCCGCCGCCACGCTCATCGTGCCGGTCGGCCCGGTCGAACAGTTCCCGATCCTCACCCAAATGATCAACGATGAGCGAATCAACTGCCGCGATGTCGTCTTCATCAACATGGACGAGTATCTCACTGACGACGACCGCTTCATTCCCGCCGATCATCCGTTGAGCTTTCGCGGTTTCATGAACCGGCTGTTTTACGACCGGCTCGATCCTGCCCTCGCGCCGCCGCCGGAGAACCGTGTCTTTCCCGACCCGCAACATCCCGACGCTGTGCCGAGCCTCATCGAACGGCGTGGCGGCGTGGACGCCTGTTTCGGCGGCATCGGCATCAACGGCCACTTCGCCTTCAACGAGCCGCCGGAGCCGGGCGTGACGATAAGCGTCAAGGAATTCGCTGCGTTGCCGACGCGGGTGCTTTCGCTCACGCGCGAGACGCGCACGATCAACTCCGTCACCGTCGGCGGCGAGATCAGCGTCATCCCGCGCCGCGCGGTCACGGTTGGCATGAAAGAATGTCTCGGCGCCCGGCGATTGCGCCTCTACTGCAACCGCTCGTGGCAAAGCGCTGTCGCCCGCCGCGCCTTGCACGGCCCGATCACGGCGGCGTGCCCGGCGTCATTGATGCGGCTGCATCCCGACGCGATACTGACCGTGGCCGATTACGTGGCGCAGCCGCCGAACATCATGTTGCGGTGAACGTCCTTCTCGTAAACACCAACCGGATGAAGCCGGCCATCGCCCCGATCGGGCTGGATTATCTCGCCGACTCGTTGTTCGCCGCCGGCCACGACGTGCGGTTGCTCGATCTGTGTTTCACAAACGACATCGCCGCCGCTTGCCGGTCATTCGCACCAGACGCCGTCGGCGTCACGGTGCGGAACACGGACGATTGTTACTTCAGCGGTCAGGCGTTCTTTCTGCCCGAGATCAAGCGCGTCCTCGATTTGCTCCGCCAGCACACGGACGCACCGATTGTGCTGGGCGGCGTCGGGTTCTCCATCATGCCGGAAGCGGTGATGGAATTCTGCGGCGCGGACTTCGGCATCGCCGGTGAAGGCGAAGTAGCATTCGTCAAATTTCTCGATGTGCTTCAGCGACGCGGCTCTTGGGAGACAGTGCCGAATCTGCTGTTCCGTAAAAAAGGTGCGATTCACCGGAACCGCGCGGAGACGATGGACTTGTCACAGTTGCCACCGCGACGCCGCGCCCTCGTGGACAACCGTCGCTACTTCACCGCCGGTGGCCAAGCGGGATTCGAGACCAAACGCGGTTGCGCGATGTCGTGCGTTTACTGTGTCGAGCCGACAGCGAAAGGTCGCACCACGCGTTTGATGCCTCCCGCCGCTGTCGCGGCGGAATTGATTGCGCTGCTGGCACAAGGCGTGGATCATTTCCATACCTGTGACAGCGAATTCAATCTGCCCGCCGAACACGCACTTGAGGTGTGTCGCGCAATCATTCGCGCCGGGCTGGGCGACAAGATTCGTTGGTATGCCTACTGTGCGCCGAAGCCGTTCGATGCTGAAATGGCCGCGTTGTTCAAACGCGCCGGCTGCGCGGGGATTGACTTCGGCGCGGACAGCGGCAACGACGCCATGCTCAGCCGGTTGGGGCGACCGTTCCGCACGGACGATCTCGCGGACACAGCACGCATTTGCCGGGAACACGGGATTCGTTTCATGTACGACCTGCTGCTCGGCGGACCGGGCGAGACGCGCGAGACGCTGAAGGAAACGATTGCGCTGATGTGCCGGCTGCAACCGGACTGCGTGGGGCTGTCCATCGGGATGCGTGTTTACGCTGGCACACCCGCGGCACAACTCGTTCGCGACGCAAGCGAACCGGAAGGCGACTCGAACCTTCTGAAACCGACTTTCTACATCGCGCCGTCGTTGGGCCGCGACATCGTTACCATCGTGCGCGAACTGGTGGCGGGCGACCGTCGCTTCTTCCTACCGGAGATTTCTGCTGACAACGCCAATTACAACTACAACGACAACACGGCGCTGGTGCAGGCCATCGCCGCCGGCGCGCGCGGAGCGTATTGGGATATCCTGAGCCGGATGGGACAACGGTGATCTCGCCGCGGACAACGTTGGAAGTAATCCTCGCGCTCAGTCTTGCCGGATTCGTGCAGGGGTTGACCGGCTTCGGCTACGGTCTGGCTGCGGTCGCGTTGTTGCCGCTCGTGCTGGAGTTGAAGGACGCGCAGGTCGTGGTGGCGTTGCTGAATGTGGTCGTGTGTCTGGTGGCGTTTCTCGCGACGTGGCGGCATTTCAGTTGGCGCAATGGGCGGTGGCTGATCATCGGTTCGGCGGTGGGCGTGCCGATCGGGTTCTTTGCGCTGGTGAAGCTTCCTGCTCCGGTTTTGCTCCGGGCGCTCGGCCTGTTGTTGTGCGTGTTCTCGGCGATGGAACTGTGGCGCGGTGAACGCGTCCTGTTCCGCATTCCGTCGTCGCTTGGTTTGCCGGTCGGCCTCATCAGCGGTTCCATCGGCGGCGCGCTGAACGTCGGCGGGCCGCCGGCAGTCGCCTACGCCTACTCGCAACCGTGGACGAAGGAGCAAATTGTGTCGCTGCTGCAGGTCTCTTTCGGTTTGTGCGCGGTTCTGCGGTTGGCGCTGGTGATGAACAGCGAACTCGTCCGCCCTGAACTCGTGCGCGTGTCGCTCCTGGCTGTCGTGCCGCTGCTGCTGGCAACGTGGCTCGGCAGCGCGTTGCTGAAACGCGCGCCGCAGGACAGACTGAAGCTGGCGGTTTTCGTGTTTCTCTTTATCATGGGCGTGAAATACTTGTTTCTGGGTTGATCATGAACGTGATGTTTCTCGGCGATTCGCTGACAGAAGACTGGGACCAAACGCTTTGGAAGAAGCGCTTCGAGCCGCTTGGCGCCGTCAACCTCGGCGTCAGCGGCGAAGGCACGGCGCAGTTGCTCCGGCGAATCGAACGCGGATACCTCGACGAGCGCACGCCGACGCTGGTTGTCCTGATGATCGGCATCAACAACGTCTGGCCCGGCTACAGCGCCGACGACACCGCGCGCGGCATCGAAGCCATCGTCGCCGCCATCCGCCAGAAATGGCCGCAGGCAAAAGTGCTGCTGCTCGGCGTGCTGCCGGTATTCGACAAGGACAACACGGTGCGCGACTGGATCAAGACCGTCAACGCCCGCATTGCCAAACTCGCCGGCATTCGCTTCCTCGATCTCGGCGACAAGTTCACCGAGGCCGACGGCTCGTTGCGGGCCAGTTTCTACAACGTGGATCAAGTCCACCTGCAACCGCCCGCTTATAAACTGCTGGCCGACACCATCGAACCTCTGATAAAGAAAATGCTGATATGAAAAAACACCTGTCCATCGTTGTCGCGCTGTTGTTCGCAGTGTTCTCTGTGCGCGGAGCCACTCCCAACATCGTCGTCATCCTTTCCGATGATTACGGTTACGGCAGCGCGGGCTGCTACGGCGCGGACCCAAAACTCGTTCGGACGCCGAACATTGACCGGCTCGCGCGCGAAGGCCGGCGGTTCACCGACGCCAACACGACCTCATCGGTCTGTTCGCCGACGCGCTACTCGGTGATGACGGGGCGGTATTGCTGGCGCACATCGGAAAAGTCCGGTGTGTTGGGCACGTTCTCGCCGTTGCACATTGAGACAACGCGTCTGAACATGGCGTCGCTGTTGAAGAAACACGGCTACCAGACGGCTGCCGTCGGCAAATGGCATCTAGGCTACGGTACCAGTGATGGCACGATCAAGTGGCGCGCCGATTACACCGCCGAGCTTTCGCCGGGACCGCTCGACATCGGGTTCGATTATCATTTCGGCGTGCCGGCCAATCACGGCGATCTCACCGGCATCTTCGTCGAGAACCGATTCGTCTATGGCCTGCGCTCCGGCAAGATTCCGGACTCGATGAAAGTGCGCGTGGACGACAGCGACGACTTCCAGCCGACGTACACCGGCGCGGACATGGAACGCAAAGACGGAAAGCCGATTGACATTGACGCGCCGCGCCGTCGCAACGAGCGGGTGATGAAGGTGCTCACCGACAAAGCTATCAGTTGGCTCGAACAACAAAAACGCAGCACGCCGTTCTTTCTCTATTTCACGCCGGTCGCCGTGCATAACCCGGTGACTCCCGACAAAGATATTGCTGGCAAAAGCGCCGCCGGGCCGTACGGCGACTGGATTCACGAACTTGACCGCAGCGTGGGCCGGATCCTCGACGCGCTCGACCGGCTCGGTTTCGCCAAGGACACACTTGTCATTTTCACCAGCGACAACGGCGGCGTAAAGGAACCGCAACGGACCGATTCCGTGCAGACGCAGGCGCTCAACGCCGGTCTTGCCGTCAACGGCCCGTGGCGCGGCGGCAAACATCATGTCTGGGAAGGCGGATTCCGCGTGCCGTTTGTCGTGCGATGGTCCGGAAATGTTCCGGCTGGCACCGTTTGCAACGAGATGGTCAGCCTTGCCGATATTCTCGCCACGACAGCGGCCCTAGTCGGCGACAAACTTCCGCCCGCGAGCAAGGCCGCCGAAGACAGCTACAACATTCTGCCCGCCATCCTCGGTGAACCTTACAGCAAGCCGCTGCGTACGGACATGATCGTGCACAGTTCCGATGGCGTGTTCGCCATCCGACGCGGCCCGTGGAAATACATCGAAGGCATTCCTGTTGATGAGGTCAAGCCCGGTGCCCGCAAGGCGCGCGCCGATGAGTTTCATGCGCAGCTTTACAATTTGCAGGACGATCCCACCGAGACGACGGACGTGAGTGCGCAACATCCCGGCGTGGTCAAGGAACTGGCGGCGTTGCTCGACCGTTACCGCGACGGCGGGTACAGCCGCGAGCTGCCGCCGGTGACTGTGAAGCCGAAGTCTGCGATTGAACTGCCGCCGGTGGCCAGCAAGATCGTTTTCGCCGACGCCTTCGACAAAGTTCCTGGAGCGCCGTGGAATGTGGTGCGGGGTAAATGGAACGCCAAGA
>CAZNOK010000234.1:0-7544 GCA_964574605.1 uncultured Verrucomicrobiota bacterium | reverse complement strand
GCCGGCGGCAAATGGTGTTATCCGTTCGCTCATAGCGTTGCTCCTAAGTTAGTCGCGCCGGGGCCGAGAGCTTCGCCGAAACCAAAGGAAGCCGTCGCGATGGATGCACGGCGGCATTTTCAACCCGGCTAACTTCCGCCCCGGCGCGAGAATTTTCACTGCGCGCACATCTCGTGGAACTTGATCACATCGGCGGGAACTTCCCCTTGCGCTTGGCAAAACGGGCAAGTTACTTTGTTCCCGTTGAGGGTGTTGTACAAGTGAAACGGATGCTTGTATTCTGGGCAAATGACAGTGACGCTGCCTTGCGTCCGGAATTCAAACGCCGATGTTGTCGGCTTGTCGGAAGGTTTTTTTGCTCGTGTTTTCACGCTGCCCCCTTGATCGCGGCGGCGACGGCGACACACGCGCTGCCAAGTTCATTCCGGCACGTTTGCAACTTCCGTGTCGCGTCCGGCGGCAAGGGCGTAGGCCAAGCCGTCAAAGCGTTCAACGCAAAGTCAATTCCGCTCACGGCGTCCGCCAGTTTCGTGACAACGCCAGCACTGGCGACGGCGGCGGCGTTGGAAAGTGGCCTCATTTCGCCATTGGCGATAGAAGTCGTCCCGGCTTGCCTCGCCAAGTCGTTCGCGATGGAACGCAACTTGGTTTCGGCAAAAGTTTTCTGTTTCATCTATTTTCTCCTGTGGTTGTTGGTTTTTCGTGCTGTGATTATTCACCGATTGCGGACATGCGGAAGCGGGACAAGGCTTCGTCAACTTCTGTCGGGTCGAAAAGGCAAACTCTCCCGCATTTGATCACGGGTATCCGCTTCCATTTCGTCCAGTTTGATAAAAGCCTTTTGCTTATTCCAAGACGGACGGCCTCTTGGTCAGGGCGGTTGTAGTGATGGCCGGTCGGCGTTGTCGCCGTCGCCTTCGTGCTAGGTTGGTTTCGTGAATGCATTTTGGTTCCTTCAAGAAGGAACGCTACACGAAACATCTCGACCAAATAGGCACTTGCTTCAGAACCAACACCAAGCAAGCGATGGAATATCAGTATAAGCGGCGTGCGATTCTGACTTTGTTACGCAAGGCGCGGCGGAAAATGTCAGCATCCCAGCCCGTTTTGTTCGCGGCCAGTCGGCAGGCGGCGTCACGCGCCTTGCCGTCCAACAAGGATTTCAATTCCTTTTTCGAGAACCCTTCCAATTCTTTCGGGTGAAGCTCGCGAATAGTCTCCTGAACCTTGTTGAATGACAGATTCTCTTTCAACAACGCCCGTCTCTCTTGATGCAAGAGCCAAATCCGCCGCACCAGATATTTCAGGGTGCCGGCAAAGTCCTGCTCATTGCGGTAGTATGTCCAGCCCTTCTTGCGCGGGCGACAGGTCAGAATCTTCAGAGCCTTCACCGCCGCTTTTTGGACGGTGTGACGCTTTCCGTCCGGTACGACTCCGGGAACACGGCGAGCACAAGTGCCGTAATCGGCAGCTTCGATCAAATCCATTATGGATTGCACGAGCACAGAGCCGTGCTTCTTGTCCATAAGGGCTTCCGGTCGTTGTCGAATCAAAGCCATGTTCGCTTCTGCGAGCGGCCTGTTGTAATGCGTCCACCAAGTATTGAACAATTCAGGGGTGCAACGATGCCTCGGATATTGTCGGGTAAGCTCTTCCAAGTATGCGATGATTCTCGGCAACCAAAAACAAGGGAGAATCCATTGCTCCGGGGTTTTCTCGACTGGCAAGTTTTCGTCGGCGGTTATGATGTCCCGTGATTCTCGCAACCAACCTCTCGGCACGCCGTCAACTCTTTCTTCGTACTCGCGTGCAACCGCCTTATCTTGCGCTGAATTTTCGTCATCATCTTCTTGCTGCCCTTGCTCGACTGTTTTCTGGCGGACTCCAAAACAAGGGTTGCAGTCATCAAGGCACAACTCGCCGGTTCTCTTGTTGCGATAAACATAGCGGAGCTTCTCCCGTTGTGTCTTGCCGTAACCTGACGGCAGCAACTCAATCAGGCACGGAAGCTCTAGCGGCTTGTTCTTTGGAGCGGGAATCAGTCGCTTCTTACATTCAATCCAAAACGCGACTTCGTTGGCCGGCAATGTCAACCATTGCAGAATTTGCTTTCTTGTGACTTTCATCGTCGCACCTATGCGTTAGCGGCTTGTTTCATCGTCAGGATTTTCCCGGCGGCATCGGCAGCGGGTCGCAAAGCAAAAAATCTTTCCGCGTCAGCCTTCGCAACCAAACCTTTGTAAGCGGAGTGTATCACTTGCGGCGAGTTCCCCATTTGCAACGCCAGCTTGCCAATGTCGTTGAACGCGGCCACGTGGTAAGTCGCGTAACTGTGCCGTAGAACATCATGCGGCCACGGAACAATGCCGGCATCCGTTCGGCACTGTTGCCAGCGTCGCCAAAATTCTTGCTCGTCAAATGGAATGACCGCGCCCTTGCGCTTCGCGTAGGGCGTCAAATAAGAGGCGAGCGCGTCAGTGATTTCGACTACGCGCCGCTGCCGAGTCTTGGCAAGGCTGGCGTCAATTCGTATGGTGCGTTCGGTGAGATTGATCTTCTGCCAGTCCAACGCTCGCAGTTCCTTTTCCGGTCGCAACCCGGCGAACACGGCCAACGCGACATACGGCACAAGGTCATATTTCTCGGAATGAATGAGCAGGGCAACGACTTGGTCAACGGTGAGAAAATGTATGTCGCCAGCTTCCCGCGATGGCCGGTCTATCAGCTTCACCGGGTTGGCGTCGCAGTAGCCGTGCTTCACGCCAAACGTGAACAGATTGCCGATGGCAACCATGTAATTGATGACGCTGACGGCGGACAGCTTTTTGCCATGCACTTGCTCGTTGCTCAGCCATGCGCGGATTTCGTTGTGCGTTATCGTCGAGAGTCGGCGGTCGCCGAAACTCAGGGCAAACCGTTCGCACATGAAACGGAATTGCCGAATGGTGCGCTCCCGCCGTCCGCTGGCCTGCTTGTGCGAGAGGATTTCAGCTAACACACTCTTGACGGTCGGGGCGTTGCGATACTTCAAGACGTGGTCAACGTAGAAGTTCACGGCCTCGTCAAGACTGGCGTCGTATGGTTTCAACTTCTTGGCGCACCGAGCGGCGGCTACCCGGATGTCTGCCGGCAGATCAAACGCGCCGCGCCCTTCATTCTCGACTTGTATTCGGATTTCGGCGGCGCGTGTTTCGGCTTCGCCTTTGGTGGGGAAGGCTTCGCGTATTCGTTGTCCATTTACCATACAACACACTTGCCAAGCTCTCTTTCCGCTGCTATAGGTCAGCTCGTGAATCGGCGGCCACAGTTTGGTTTTTGTTTTGGCGGTTGTCATGGCGACGTATTCCTTTCGTTGCCTTACATTGCCAATTATTGCCAATTCTGTCAAGCGGAGATTTCGCCGAGTCAGCGTAAGTCGTTGTAAATCAAAGTGTGGAGAGATACCGAAGCGGCCAAACGGGGCAGACTGTAAATCTGCTGTCTTATGACTTCGATGGTTCGAATCCATCTCTCTCCACCATCTTCCGTGTCTGTCTTGTGGTCATCTGTCTCGGTGTGTTTTCTGCAACGGCGGAACTGTGGCGGGCCGGCGTTTGGATGGAACCGGAACTGCAATCACGAGCAGCCGCTGATCCCACCGCGATTCAAAGTGTGCTCACCGGAGCCGGTTTCGAAGTTGTGCCGCTCAACACGGCTGACTTGGTCAAGCCCGCCAAGCTTGATGCCAAGAGGCTCCAGTTTCTCGTATTGCCCTACGGCGGATGTTACCCGGCATCGGGCTACGATGCGCTTGACCGCTTTTTGCGGGCGGGCGGCGGTTACATCACGTTCGGAGGTGAACGGTTCCGGGAGTTGCTGTTTGCTGTCAACGGTCGTTGGCTGCCGCTCAACGCGTGTGCAGGAGCGCCCGTTTCATCGAATGCCCCCTTCGCATGGGATGTGACTCATCACGGCGAAGGCGGACCGCTGACTGTCACAGGTGGCGGCACGGTGGCATCGCCGTTTCTCTTCGAGACGGCTGAACTGAAGAGCTATCAATATGCAGGCTTGAGACCCGGAACACTTTCGGAACATGGCGCGGTGATTATGTTCGAGGCGCGCGGCGGCGCGGCGACGCCATTGCTTTGCCTTGAGCTTCAGGAGAAGGATGGTTCACGATGGAAGCACATCGTCCGACTCGACACCGCGTGGCGCGAATACCGGCTCCACACGGCAAGTTTCGTTTCTTATGCCACGGCGAGTCGCGCGAAGGATTGGTTCCGACCGGCGAATGCAAAAGCGTTGTGGTTCGGTTTCTTCAAACAGCTTGCCAGCAGCGGTCCGCACCGGTTCGAGTTGCGTAACTTGACAATCTATCAAGCAGAAGTTCCGTCAGAGGACGCCGTCAAGGCTGGCGTGCCTCTCGACGGACGCGAACTGACCGCTCGATTCCTCGGCAAGCAACTCCCGCCACCCCCATCGAAGCACTGGCCCGATTATTCGGCGGAGACCGCCGCATCAACGCGGTTCGTGCCGTTGTCGGAAGCGCGTAGCGGAATCATTTTCCATCGGGCAGGTCGTTATGCCGGGAGCATCTGGGCGGTATTTGGAGCCGACAGGTTCAATTTGGCGGGGGACAACCAGAAGGCGTTCTTGAACGCGGCGCGTTACCTTGCGGAACAGATTGTGGTTGATGCAGCAATGCCAGTGTTCGGCGACGGCGGCATCGCATTCGTGCAGCCGCTGCGAAACTGTTCGCGGCACGATGTCACGATCAACCTTACGCATATCCTGACGCAGACGAATGCCGCGCCGGTGAAGCTTGCTACCACGGTGACATTGTCGCCGTCGCAGACAAACACCGCGACGTGGCATACAGCTTCGCTGGACAGCTTTCACTGGCGGGCGTTTCGCGTGCAGACGGATATCGCCACTGCGCGCGGCGTGCTTGAGCGTGTGACGTTTAGCGTGGACGCGCGCCGTGCGCTCCGGGATCTGTGCGATTTCTTGGTGGCTCGGGGCCGAGAGAAGGGGAAGTTCAGCGGCATCGCTTTCATTGATCATCGTGGAGCGCGAACGTTATTGGCGGCTTGGAAGATTTTTGGCGACCGCCGGTACCTTGACACGGCATTGGCGTGGGGCCGCGCGATGGTTGCAGAACAACGACAGGACGGCGGCTACCGGATGGGCTACGGCATTACGTCGCGCGGTGAAGAGTGTTATGTCGCCGACGGCGGAGAGATTGCGCTTGGCGTGGCGCGGTTGGCAGCCTATGCGGAAGGCGCGGATCGTCAACGGTTCATGGACAGCCTGCGCGCCTACATGGGGTACCGCGACAGCTTCCGTTGCGACGGCGGCGGGATCGGCGTCGGCTGGTGTCTTCACGACTACAGCCAGCGGCCCGTCACGCCGCTGAAGGAGCCTACGAAGATTTTCGCACCGGAGAAGAACACATACACCATTGGTTGTACGCTCGGCGCAGCGTATGCGTGGGCTGCGTTGACAGGACAACCGGAGGATATGCAATCCGCGCGCAAGGACGCCGACTGGCTCATGGCGCGGACGGAGAAGATGTTGGCGGGAGCGTTTGCCGAGAGCTACGTGCTGGCTCATGCGATTGAGCGGGATGCGGCGCAACGGCGGCGTTACGAGGAATTCCTGCGCGAGCATTTCATCGAGCCGATGGCGGCGAACAATACTGCGTGGTGGCTCAGCGGCGGTGGGCGAACGTCGCTAAACCTTCATGCGCTGAGTTATTGTCAGCATCGCCTCGGTGGTGACCCGCGTCTGCTGGCGCAGATGGCGCGCGCCACATGCGCGATGGTTGCAAAAGAATCGCCCGCTTCCATTTACCAACTGTTCGGCAAACCGAAACTGAGCCACGACGAATGGATATATCTCTGCTTCGGCGGCATCGGTTTGGCGGATGTGGTCGAACCGATGAGTATGCTGGATCGCGTCCCATTGTGGATCACGCGGTAACCGGCCAATTACAGTTCTTCGTCTCGATCTTCTTTTTCCAGGAATCCATCTCTTATGTAACGTCCGAGCATCGCTGGAAACTTCCGGAAATGGATTCCATGTTCTTGTTTGGCCTTCGAGATCAAAGGCCAAACCAGAAGCACCGGCCAAGCCAGCCACAGAACAACGGTCAGCCATCCAACGCTACGACGGATGGAGAGGAGGAGGGAACTCGCACTCACTTGGCATAAGATGAAGAGCACGAGATACGCGCCTGAGCTGACAATGGCCAATCGGTAGGTTCCTTTCGCCCAATACAGACCCCTCAGCATTTCGAGAAAACCTATTGCCCCGCCTCCCAATCGCTCTTGACGATGACGTTTCCGATGTGCTTGTTCAAATCTTTCGCGGTCCTTCCTGCTGGTGGGACCGCTCTTACTGAACCATGGCATGTGTTAGTCCGAAGTTGAGGCTAATGATGCACCAAGGTTCCGCGTTTGTCCAATCCCGCAGTAGTTTGACCTGCGCACATGGGATTGTCCATCTGTCGGGAGTAAGGTCAACGGCTCTATCATGCTTTGTGTTATACTGCGCTCATGAATGAAGTGAACTCATCATCGTTGTCGGGCTGGCGGCTGTTGTGCAGATATTCACTGATCCTCGCATTACGGCGCGATTCGCCCGGAAAACCCTGGCCGCACTTGCTGTTTATGCGGCTCATAGCGCCATCGGCATAACATTCCTGTACGTCCTCATTGTAACCGGTCACGGCAAGAATATTGCACCCGGCGTAGTCATTGCGTTCGTCGGCTGGATCGGGTTGGGTGTGCTTGGGTTGATCCGTTTTGCTCCACGGTTACGTGAGCCGCCACAAATCCTGATGCGTTTTGGAATTGCGGACATAATCTGTCTGGCCGTAGTTGTTTTTGGCGTCGTGAAGGCAACAGGGCTGATTGAGGGTGTTTGTCCGGCTGTGGATGCTGAACGGGATTACGGAGCCTCCAACACCGGCCGCAAGCCGTAAACGATGCCACGGTAGCCGAAATTGGGCCTGCCGCGGTTCGCGGAGCGGAGGACGTACGCTTCGCTGTACCACGAGCCGCCTCGCAACACACGGTTTGTCTCGCCGCCTTGCGTCCACGCGCTGCCGTCAACCGGTGCGTCCATGTAGTTCGGGTGATAGGCATCCTGACACCATTCCCACACATTGCCGTGCATGTCGTACAAGCCCCAAGCGTTCGGTTTCTTCTCGCCAACCGCATGGGGCATCTTGTCTGCGTTGCCAATGTACCAGGCGTGCTCCCGCAGGCCGGTCTCGCCGTTCCCGAAACAGTAATCGTTGGTACTGCCGGCGCGACAGGCGTGTTCCCACTCCGCTTCCGTCGGCAGACGGAATTTCCGTCCGGGCAGTTTCTCGTTGAGCTTGCTGATGAAGTTCTGGCAGTCCTCCCAATTGACCTGCTCGACCGGCATCTTCGCGCCCTTGAAGTTGCTCGGATTGCTGCCCATGACTGTTTCCCATTGTTCCTGTGTGACCTCGTACTTGCCCATGTAGAACGCCTTGGGGATGGTGACCTCGTGCACCGGTCTCATCTCTATGCTTC
>CAZNOK010000233.1:0-7785 GCA_964574605.1 uncultured Verrucomicrobiota bacterium | reverse complement strand
TCGAGTTCGACAAACTGCTTGCGCGTCAAGTCCCACTTGCCTTGCGGCGCTGCCAACACGATGCCGGGCCACGCGTTCTTGTGGCCCGTCTCGATTCGCAGGACGCCATCGCGCACGAGGGAAACTTTCGCGTCGGTGGTCGCGATGGCGGCGGGATCGAAGGTCAACTCCTGCGCACCAGTGGCGACGGCCAGAAAATGAACTATGAGGACGAAGGCGATTCGCATGGGACGCAGTGTAACAAGACAGCCCGGCGAATCAAGCCACGGCCTCGACGGGCGCATGGGCGTTGGATATGCGGCGCGCATGTCCTCAAACAATAATTTACAAAACTGGTTCATGTGAACCATTTTTGTAAATCGTCTACGGATGGCTGATCGGGGCTTGCGGCGTTCTCGCCGCCCCAAAGAGGAGAGCGGTCAGCGAACTTGAATGGTGGTGAGCTGCTTGTTGTTGCGGTCGAGGGTAAACGCGCCCTGCCAGTAGGAACACTCAATGCGGTAATCGCCGAGAAAACCGCGGACTCTGACTTTGCCCTGGGTGTCGGTGGTGGTCTTGATTTCGGCAGTCCACCAGTCTTTCTTGATGAGGCGGAGCAGGACATCATAGGCGGGTTTCGGCGTCATGTCCTTGCGAACCAGCCCGGCAGGCGCGTTCTTCCAAGCCTTGAAGTCGCTGAAGTCCCACCACGTGATCGCTTCGACAGACGGATGGGAGAAGAGAACGCGATAGAACTCCTCGACCTGACGGGCTTGTTCCTGCGCGGCGTCTGGCTTGGAAAGGATGGTGGTCTCGGTGAAATGAAGCGGCTTGCCGAAACGCGCGAATTGCTCGCAGGTGTCCCAAGTTCTCTTTGCGCCCCAGTAACGACTGTGCATGTGCGACTGGATGCCGATGGCGTCAATCGAAACGCCGGCATCGAGGCATTCGCGAATGAGTTGCTGGAATTTCTCGTCCAAGATGAAGTCATTGAGGAGAAGCGTCGCGCTGGGATCGGCGCGACGCGCCTTGGCAAATGTCCGCTGAATCAATTGTCGTCGGCCTAGAGACTGACCGAGGTGGCCAATGGCGTTGTTGTGCTTCGGCATCACGACCGCCTCGTTCACGACATCCCAGATGTGAATCAAGTTCTTGAACGCCGCAACTTCGCGGTGAATCCGGTCGAGCTGGAGATGAAGCACTTCGTTGGTTTGTTTTCCTTCGAGCCATTTTGGTTGCACTTCGTGCCAGCACAAGGGATGACCTTTCGCGCGGATGCCGTTCTGGACGCACCAGTCGGCCATCATGTGCAACTTCGTTTCGTTCGGCTTGCCTTGCTGGTGTTCGTAGCTGCCCCAGTAGAACGGCAGCGTGGCGTAGTTGAAGAGCGCGGCGAACTGGCGTTGATACGCCTTCTGGAGTTCGGACGTGTCGGCGGTGTTAATCACGAACGCATTGCAGCCGAACAGAAACTTGTGACGCGTCTGCCGGATCGTGACGGGTTGCCCGGCCAACGGTGAGCCATCGGGGGCGAGCACTGTGAACGTCGCTTCGGCGGTGCGGTGCTGGCGGATGCGTTCGTTGACGGCCTCCGACGAAAGCGGGTCGGCAGCGTGTAACGACGCAGAGACAACCACCACCGCCGCGATGAGACAGGGGGTTCGATTCATGTTCCGGTTTGCCGCCCCTGACCCTCGGCGTCTCGTTGCGCTCGGCTTGTTCCGGCTCGGTTTACTTCGTCTCTTTGGCTTCGGCCTTCAACTCAAGGCGCGCGTCGTCATAGAGGAAGCTGTCTCCGGCCGCTTGCCAGATGATCTTCCACCATTTCCGGTTCACCAAGAAGTTGGCGTCGAGTTTCACGGTGTCGCCTTCGACAGTGATCGTGGCGGGGAACCGAATCGTCTGGGTCACGTCCCGCAATGTCAGACTGCCGGTCACGGCATACTTGTTCGGGCCGTCGGCCTTGGTGATCTTGACGCTCTTGAAGGTGGAGATCGGGAATTTCTCGCAGTGGAAGAAGCTGTCCTTCTTCATCACCTTCTCAAGGACTCCAGTCGGATCGTCGAGTACGGTGCAGGAGTCGGTTTCAATACTGAGGTCAATCGTGGCCTTTTCGAGGTTCTCGCCGGACATTTTGCCGACGCCCTCGAAGAGGAGGAACGAGCCAGAGTGTTGGCCGACTTTCTTGTAGCCGGTCCACTTGATGAGACTCTTGTCGCCGAGCTTGAAGGTGCGCACTGAGCCAGTGGGAGCCGGTGTTGGGGTGACAGGCGTGGTCACGAGTTCTGCGCGATCTGTGAGGGCCCGTTCCTTCTTACCCTTTTCGATTTCCTTGTAAGTGTAGACTCCCCAAATTCCTCCGGCCACCACGATCAATGCTGCTACGGCAATTAGTATCTTCTTCTTCACGTTCTTTCTCCTAGGTTAAAATAGCGGTTCTCGCTTCCTTCAATAATACCCGAAACTTCGACGTGTTGACCACAGTAATCTTCAATCTCCGCCTCGCTCATCACAAAGAACGCCGTGGACAACGCATCGGCCCATGCGGCGCTCGGCGCAAACGCCCAGACCTGCTCGCGGTCACGGACGGGTTGCCCCGTGCGCGGGTCAAAGATGTGCTCGCCCTGCACGGCACTGCCGGAACCACTGAGGGCGCGCTGGCGCAACACTACCGGTTGGTCGGCATTGACCGTCCAGCCGTTCTCGCCTTCCGGCGGGTCGAGCGCGAGCACGGTGCTCTCGGCGCTGAGCAACGCGCGTGTGATGCCCCATTCCTCAAAAATTTCCGCGGCACAATCGAGCGCGTAGCCTTTGCCGATGCCGCCGAGGTCAACCTGTACGCCCGCCTTCCGGACGCCGACGAGATGCGATCCCTCATCCATCATCAACAACTGCCAGCCAGTCCGCTCGCGCGCGGCGGCGAGAGCTTCCGCTGTCGGTGGGTCTTTGGACTCGCGCCACACGGCGAACACGGGGCCGATGGTCACGTCGAACGCGCCGTTGGTGTCGGCGGCGACGAACTGCGCCATCTTCAGGCACTCGAACGCATCGAGCGTCAGCACCATCGTCTCGCCCGGCTTGAGTTGGCCGATGCCGGCAATGTCGGTCGAGGGATCGAACCGGCTCAACTCGGTTTCGAGCCGGTCAATCTGGTGGAATGCTTCCTGACAGAGTTGTCCGGCATAGCGTTCGTCATCGTGTTCAACCCGAAACGCGAACTGTGTCGCCATCGCTCCGTGTGTGAAACGGTGGATCATTTCTTTGTCTCTGGCGTGCCGTACACTTCGACTTCGATGTAGTGATTCATTTCGTTGGCGGTGTTTCCTTTACTGTAGAGGCGAACATATCGCCCAACAATACCCTTGGCGTCAATGATCCGTCCATTCTTGCTTTCGATGTAAGCCTTGTCGTTGCCGATTCCCATGCCAGCGGAGTTGTCGTGATCATTGTTGTAGATCGTCTTCACGTCGGCGATGAAATCCGCATCGTTGGCGATCTGGACGATCACGTCGTGATAGGCCCGTTCTTGGGCGTGGTAATGCCAAAAGGCGACGGCATAGATGGTGTGTTTGGCGCCGAGGTCAACTTGCACCCACTGGAGGCTCGGCCCGAGTTCGGTATAGGAACCGTCGGTGGCCTCTTTGTCGCCATTGGTGATCATCTCCAACTCGCCGATGACCGGTGCGGAATCGCTAGAGGTGACTTTCTTGCCCTTGGCGACGTTTGTGGTTCCTTCGGGCACCATAATTTTCGGCGCCGGTGTGTTAATCGCTTCCATGTTAGGGATCTTTATCGGAAACTGCGTGCCGACAAACATCGGCTTCGGCAAATCCAATTTCAGTTCCACCTTCTTTGGTTCGGCAGCAAACGCTGCGACAGCCAGCATGGTGACGATAACGATTTTCATAGTCAGACCTCGAAGTCCTCGGGCTTAAATACGATTTCTTTTCGTGCCGCAACGGCTTCGTTCACCTTGAGGACGGTGACCGCAGTCCGATAGGCAACCTCGGCCGGACAATTCAACGGGGTTCCTTTGCGGATGGCGTCGAAGAAGTTCTCCAAGTGCGGCAGGTGAATGGTCTTGTATTGGTCGGCGATGACCTCCCATGTTTCCGGTGGCGGCGACACGTACACGTCCACGGACTTGTCATCTGGATCGTCGTCCAGACATTTCCGCTGTTCCGTCTTGGCGACAGCGACTTCTTCCACGCGCTTGATGATCCCTTTCTCCCCGAGTTGAATCCATCGGGGAGCGGTGTCGGGCTCGATGCCTATCTCGCGAAACGCCTGGTTCCAACGTGGCGATTCGGAAACGACCAGCGAGCCTTCGATCCCCATGAACTTCTCCAAGTACCCCATCGAACTGGTGGTGGTCAGCACGTCGTACGTCGCGCGGGAGGTGCCTTCGGGTGTGTGGTACTCGTATACGGCGATGACGTTGTCGTACCAATCGTGGTTCTTGTAGTAGTCCACGCCACCGGCGGCGATGACGGAAGATGGCATCGCATTGAAGAACCAGTTAAAAACGTCAATCTGGTGCGCGCCAAGATCACAAATCGGGCCACCGCCATATTTCTTGTACCAGCGCCAGTTCAATAATTGCTGCATGTTTTCGTAGCCGAACTTCCGGAGCGTGGCATCGTCCATTTCGTAGATCTTGGCGCAGCCGATGTCCTTACTCATGGCCTTGCCGCGGTGCCATTGGGCGCTCGCGTGCGTGATGCAGCCGAGAAGGTGATTCTCGTCCAGCAGCTTGTATTTCATGTGCAAATACCGCGGGTTACTCCGGCGCTGGTGACCGATCTGAAGAAGCTTACCGGTCTTGCGCTGGGCCAGCACCATCTGTCGTGCGCCCTCGATGGTGTTCGACATCAGCTTCTCGCAATACACATGTTTGCCCGCTTCGAGTGCCGCGCAGGTGATCGGCGCGTGCATCCAATCGGGCGTCGCCACAATGACAGCGTGGAGGGTCTTCTCCTTGTCGAGCAATTCCCGGTAGTCGGCGTACACGTTGACTTCATGACCGAACTTGCCGAGGGAACGCGACACGTATCGTTGAGCATACGGCCAGATGTCGCACACGGCACGAAACCGCACCCCCGGCAGCCTTCCTCGTGCATGAAGCCTGTTCATTTTCAGGCAGGCGTTCATGAGTATGTCGCGACCCTGTCTACCGCAACCGATGAGCGCGATGTTCAGGTCGTCGGGATGAGGTTTCGTAGCGACGCTTGCTTCAGCCAGAGCGTTGTGTGAGAAAGCCAGCCAAGCGCTGGCCGCTGCCCCGGCGGTGACGAACTGACGGCGTGTGAGTCCTTGCTTCATGGCAGGTCCCTCCGCTTGAGAGAGACGCCACGAGACAGCGGAACATTCAGCTATTTCCGTGTCTCAATGAACTTCTGCCAGAGGTCGCGGCGGATGTGGACTTGGAGCAGGACGCCGGGGCGCAGGCCGAAAAGCTCCGTCTGCCAGCCGTCACCGAAGTCGAGGTTGAATTCTGGTGATGAGATGATGATTGAAGCGCCAGCTGGATTAGCGGGTTTGTCCCAGTAGCCGACGTTCGGCAGGTCGCGGAGATACCACGGCAACGGCCAGTATTCCTTCGACATGAATTTCACGACCATCTTCTTGCCGTCGGGACTGACGGCGGCAATCTGGTGGAGGCGGTCGCTGAGACGGATGGCGTCGCGGCTGGTGTGCGAATAGACGCACGGGTTGCGTTCGTCGCACTCGAAGCGGGCGGAGTTGCCGCGGACGCTCTGGAAAGCAAGATGTCCGGCGGCGGCGAGCGCCAACGGCCACGCGGCCCACGGTACCCATTTGACCAAGCCCGCTGCGCCGATGCCGGCGAGCAGAATCAGGGCGTGGATCAACGAGAGCATTGACCACGGTGTCTTGTACGGAATCACCGAATACACGACAAGCATAACGCCGGCATAGACGGCGAGGAGCTTGCCGAAGCCGTGACGTTCGCGAAACGCGCGGACGACGCCGACGACGGCGAGCAGGACGATGGCGAGTTCGGTCCAGAGGAGCTTGCCGGTGCGGTGCCATGCGAACAATTCGAGGTAGTAGTACCACGAATGCTCGTGGCCGCTGCCTTGTCCGCGCTTGGCGTAGTTCAGGTAGGTCAGCACACTTTGAGGCACGCCGCGCCAGTCGGTGAAGAAGACGGAGAAACAGATGACGGAGACAGCGATGGCGACGGCAACGGCGAGGGCAGTTGCACAGGCGTCCCGCCTGCGGACTTGCTCCCCACACAGGCGTCCCGCCTGTGCAACTATCAATGCAACGGCGAGACTGAACCATGTGATGACGCAGGTTTCCTTTGTGGCGTGCATCAGGCCCATGCAAACACCGGCGAGCGCGGCCCACATGAGTTTGCCAGTCCGCCAGTAGCGCCAGACCGCGAGCAACAGTGCGAACGTGAAGAAAACGAACAGCATCTCCATGATGTAGTAGCGGCTGAAATAAACCATGAACGGCGAGACGGCGGTGAACAACGCCGCCCACGCAGACTCGGTGCGGTCAAGCGCGTCGCCGGCGGCGAAGAGCAGGAGGATCAGGCCGACCCCGAACAGCAGTGGCACGAAGCGCATCGTCGTTGTGGTCAATTGCCAGAGTGTGTTTTCACCGCGCAGCGACGCGAGGGGCACGGTCGCGTAATACATCGTCGGCCCGTGATAGTCGTGCGGGTCGTATTCGTAGGTGCCTTGTTCGAGCATCTCGCCGAGGCGGACGGCGTGGACGGCTTCGTCGGTGTGCAGGGGCCGGCGTTCGAGGTGCGGGAGTCGCAACGCGAGCGCGACTCCGACCGCGAGCAGGATGACGAGCCATGGATGCTTCATAAACAAAGTGGGACAGGCGCGCTCGCCTGTCCCACTCCGGGTGTGGAAACAACGGACAGGCGAGTCGCCTGTCCCGCAATCCGATTACTTGGCTGGTTTGCCGAACACCTCGATTTCGATGTAGTGGTTCATTTCGTTGGAGGTGTTGCCCTTGCTGTAAAGACGCACGTAGCGGCCCACGACGCCCTTCGTGTCAATGAGACGGCCGGTGTTGACTTCGATGTAGGCCTTGTCGTTGCCGATGCCCATGCCGGCGGAGTTGTCGTGGTCGTTGTTATAGACCGTCTTCACGCCGGTCACGAAATCGGGGTCGTCGGACACCTGCACGACGACGTCGTGATAGGCGCGCGCCTGGGCGTGGTAATGCCACATCGCGACCGCGTAGATGGTGGCCTTGGCGCCGAGGTCAACCTGCACCCACTGGAGGCCAGGCCCGAGTTCGGTGTAGCTGCCGTCGGTGGCTTCCTTGTCGCCGTTGGTGATCATCTCCAACTCGCCGATGACGGGCGCGGAATCACTGGAGGTGACTTTCTTGCCCTTGGCGAGATTCGTGGTGCCTTCGGGCACCATGATCTTGGGCATCGGCGTGTTGGGGGCTTCCATGTTGGGGAGCTTGACCGGCATCGGCGTGCCGACGAACATCGGCTTCGGCAATTCCAGTTTCAGTTCCACCTTCTTTTCCTCGGCGCGGGTGCAGTTGGTGAACAACAGCGCCGCGACGAACAGTCCTGTGATGTAGTGCATGTTTTTCATGTTAGATCTTGTAGTCCTCTGGTTTGAATTCGAGTCGTTTCTGTTGCGCCACGGCCTCGTTGACTTTGAGGACCGCGACGGCACTACGATACGCCACCTCAGCGGGACAATTCAAGGGTGTTCCCTTCTTGATCGCCTCGAAGAAGTTTTCGAGGTGCGGCTGGTGTGGCGGTTTTTCGAGTTTCACCGGGATCTCCCACGTCTCCGG
>CAZNOK010000232.1:0-7874 GCA_964574605.1 uncultured Verrucomicrobiota bacterium | reverse complement strand
ATTCGCGGCCAGCCTGTGCAATTTGGCGACGCGTTCATCGGGTTCAGCGTGGCGTTTGTGCCGCTGATGTTGGCGCACATCGTGGCGGGACTACTCACCGGCGTCGGCTTGTTGCTCTGCCTCATTCCCGGCATTTACTTTGGCGTCTGCTGGGTGTTCACCATCGCGCTCGTCATTGACAAGAAACTGGAATTCTGGCCGGCGATGGAGTTGAGCCGCAAGGTTGTCTCGAAGCATTGGTGGTCGCTGTTTGGATTGCTGGTCGTGCTCTTTCTGCTGACGCTTGCCGGTATGCTCGCGTGCTGCGTAGGCGTTTTTGTGACCTCGGCCATCGCCGAGATAGCTGCCATATACGCCTACGAGGACATCTTTGGCGCGCGCGCGTGATTATCTGCTGAGCAACATGGTGTCGTTGCCCGGCATCGGCACGTTCCTCGCCGGGCACCGCGTGTCAGGCACAGCACAGATGCTTCTCGCGACAGCCGGTTTTGCGCTCTCGCTGTATTGGTTCGGCACATTTCTTCGTGAGTGGTTACGGACACGCACGTTCCCTTACGAGGGCGGGCCGCATTTCCGTTGGGGGCTGATTGGTGTCGGCATCTTCGCCTGTGCCTGGCTTTGGGCGTTCATCAGCGGCTTGCAGATTCAGCGGGCGGCGCGTAGAACGAATCCGTGACTGCTCCGAATCTTCAACCGGGCCAGCGCCTCGAACTGGACATTACCACCGTGGCATTCGGCGGTGACGGTATTGGGCGCGTCGAGAACTTTGTCGTCTTCGTCCCCTTCGTCATCGGCGGCGAACGTGTCGAGGTCGAGATTGCCGAGGTAAAACGCCGCTATGCAACAGCCAACCTTGTCCGTGTCATCACGCCGCCTGCGGCGCCGCAAGCGCCGTCGCCACACCGCGTGGCACCGCGTTGCCCATACTATGCCAACTGTGCCGGCTGCCAGTATCAGCACATTGACTACACGCACCAACTTGAACTGAAACGCGCGCAGATTCGCGACATCTTCCAGCGCATCGGCAAGATTGCCGAGCCGCCCATCGAACCGGTCGTCGCCTCGCCGCGTCAGTATGGGTACCGCAACAAGATTGTCGTCCATGGTCCCGGTAAACCCGGATTCTGGACGGTGCGGGGTCGTTCCATCATCCCTATCGAACAGTGCCCGATCGCCTGCGGGGAAATCAATGCAGTACTTGCCGAGGTAGGGGCGACGCATGCGTCGCCCCTACAAGCCAGGCATCTCAACATCCGTTGCGATTCGGCGGGCAACGTGCGGATGTTTGAGGAGCCTGCGCCCCAGGAGTTGATCGCCGAGGAAGTGCTCGGCAAACGGCTGGAGGTGCCGCTCGGCTCCTTCTTTCAGGTCAACAGCGGCGTGATCGCGCTCGCGCTTGAGAACGTCCGCAACGCGTTTACAGCGGGTGGATGCAAGGTGGTGGTGGACGCCTATTGTGGCATCGGCTTGTTCGCGTTGATGCTGGCCGACCTCGCGACGCACGTGTACGGGATGGAACTGGACGAGCGCGCCATCGCTGCCGCCAACGCCAATGCCGAACGGCTCGGCTTGACCAACTACGACTTCTACGCCGGCACGACCGACCGGCTGTTGTTCTACACGCTGCGCCAGTGCAAGTTGGAGGAAACCTGCCTGATCCTCGATCCGCCGCGCAGCGGTTGCGGCAAACAAGTCCTCAAGACCCTCGCCAAACAAAAGCCGCGCCAAGTCCTTTATGTCTCCTGCGCCCCGCCGATGCTCGCGCGCGACTTGAAGGAACTGCTTGCCCACGGCTACCGGCTGGAGCGTGTGACGCCGTTTGACATGTTCCCACAAACCCAGCATTGCGAAGCCATCGCCGAACTGTGCTACGACGATGCGCGCGATTGACGCGCAGCCCACCACAACCCCGCAGCGCCGATCACCACCCCAATGCCCAACAGCCACCATGAATACGTCACCCCTTTGTAGCCGCTCGCCGTAATCACGTGCGCGTCCTTCACAAACGACCAATACCACACCAACATCGCCAGCACTTGCGACACGACGAGCGTGACAGACCATCGGAGCGGTTGGCCGCGCACCTCTTCCCTGTGCACCCAGCAACAACCAAGGACGAAGTAGAGACTGATCAGCACCGGTGCCAGCACCGGCCCGTACCACGGCTTTGGAATCAGGAACAAGCAGTCCCACGTCAACAACGCGCCGGGCCAGCCGGTCCACCACTGCAGCCCGACATAGTACAGAATGTCCCAAATGCCGAACGCAAAGAAGAAACACGCAAGCCGCGACCGTAGATTGATGCCGGTCAGCCACGCGACCGCCGCCAGCATGACAATCGTGCAAGCTTCGCGGGGAATCTCGACGTTCATCTTCTCCAGCGGCGGGATGGGGAAGTTGGTTTCGACGGGGAACAGCCGTCGCAAATAGATGACGCAAATAGCTTCCAGCAATCCCATGGCGGCAGCATAAACGCCGAGCCAAGCCAGTCGTCGCCAGATTGAATGTGAGTCCGTTGTCACGTGTGCCGTGCGGTTGTTTCGGAGATGTTCAGCCAGTCCAAGCCGAGTTTACGGACGCTGTAGCCCATCTCGCTCAGATAGTCGCCGTACGCCATCAGCCAATGCGAGCCGCGAATCTCTCGCGCCAAGCGTTTGTCGTCACCGATGATCCGAATGTCCTGCTGCGACCGGCAAATCGGAAAGAACGGGTTGTCCTCGACACTGCCCTTCAATCCAAGCCAGCACACCTGTGCCGCATCGGGATCAATCAGCGTCACCAACTGGCCGTGAGGCATCTGGATTTTCGGCGCGGCACCGTAGTCGGACTCGTAGTGCGTCTGGATTCGCATCGGCTCGTAGCGCTTGCCGTCCATGCGCCGCGGACAGGTGCAATGCGCACACGTCAGGACGCCCTTGTGTGGAAACGTCGGGTTGTGCATGAAGACCGGTTTGCCGGTGATGTGGCGCAACAGCACGGCGGCCGGATGCGACGCGAAATCCGACTCACAGTATGCAATGTAACCCTCGTCCTGCATCAGACTCAGCGCCAGGCACGCGGTGGTTTCCGCGATTGGCATGACGGTGCTCATGCACGCGCCAATCGTGAACAACTGCGCCTGATGCAGGTGCAGCAGTTCCTTGAAGATCCGGTACAGGACGAAAGCGCGGCGAACGAAATCTCTGTCCGTTTCCAGCGTGACACCCGCTTGTCCCATGTAACGATTCGCGGACTTCTCCATCTCCGCCATGAGTCCGCTTTCGGCGCGACATTGCCGGATTCGCTGGCCGAGTTCCGCATACGGCACCTCGATGATTTCCATGCCGAACTTCTCGCGGCAGACCTGCGGTGCCTTGGGGCAGCCCTTGCCGCTGGCCACACCAATCGTGACTGCGCGCGTGCCGAGGAAGTTCTTCAACCCATACAGCGCCCGCAATCGCCACAGGATGTCGTCGTAGTCGTCCACCACGACATCGTCCACCGTGACGCCCTCGAAATTCCGATACACGTCGTATTCAAAGTTCGCTCCGGGCACGCGGAGAAAACGGTTGCTGGCATTTTCATACCAGTCATACACCGGTCCGGAACGATGTCGCACAAAAATGATGGTGTGCCGTTTCCGTGTGATGCACGGATCGAGGCGGTTCGCTCCGGCAGCGTAGAGCAACAACACATCCGACGGACTGGTGTCGCGAATCTTGATGCCCTCCGCGTCGTTGCGGGCTGTGGCCAGCGGGAGAACCTCCATCGGGAAATCCGCCTTCTTGGCAAGGACTTCCAATTCGCCCGTAATCCGACGGCACTCTTCGCGAACGGATTCCTCGGTGTGCACGCCGCCCCAGTTCCGCCATGAGGTGCGAGGTTTCGGCGTCTCGATCTCGTGGCGCAGCAACGGTTGTACGATCAGTTTCTTGCCAACAACAACTTGCGGTTTGTCGGGGTCCCACGGTTGAAAGCATTCCGCGTCAGAGCGGGCGGCCACAACCGATAACGCGCCCGCGGAGAGTGCGAGTGTGCTGGCAGTAATGAACTCGCGACGACTGACATCTGTGCAGCACTTCATGGTCATTTCCTCCATCTTCTTGTCAAGGTAGGGGCGAGCCGCCGGCTCGCCCGCATCGTTCACCCAAACGGACGCCCCGGCGGGTCGTCCCTACCCACTTTCCGCTGCTTGGACTATTTCTGTTTCGCCACCGGCGCGCCGGGTAAGGTTGCTTTCCCCGTGCGGACGGCTTCGAGGTAACGCCCCACCATCTCGATCTCGGTTGGAGTGAACTTTGCAATCGGGGCCATCCGTTGCATCCAACTCTTCAACCTCGCCTCGTTGTACTTGGCCGGGTTGATTGGCTCCAGCTTGTGCGCGTGGCAACTGGCGCATCGCGCGACATACAACTCCTGTGCCGTGGCCGCCGATGCGGACGGCTTATTGGTCGGCGACAGGCCGATGCCGGGGACCGTGAGCACGCCTTTGCGCGCAGCCTCCAGATAGGATTGCACGGCCATCGTCTCGTAGTAGTCGAGCCGGGACATCGCTCCCATTCGGTTGACCATATCCCAAAGTCCCCGCTGGCTGTACGCGGAGGGTTCGTAGTCAATCTTCTTTCGAATGTGACACGGGAGACAACGGTTGACATAGGCTTCACGTCCTTCCGCGTACATGTCAAACGCCGGCTCTTTCGCTCCGAGCGCAGTCGCCAGCGCCACCGCAAACAAAATGGTTAACCGTAGTAACATGGCTGTTGGACGTGGTAAGCAACGGTCACGCGCCGGTCAAGCCCATTCGTCGCTAAAAGGTAAACTTTGTTTGGAGAAAAAAGAAATTGGCGTCCACCGCGCCGCCGTTGGCCGGCACAGAACTTACAGATTCCTTGATGTAGTCGCCGACGAAGAAATGACCGTACCCCGTCTGCAAAATCCACCACGAAGTGAGGGAGTAGCTGGCGGTTAAGGCAAGTTCCGAACCGACAAAGGAACTGTAGCTGGGATGGATTCCATACCCATTGTTGCAGCGCCCGCTGCCAGATAAAGGATAAAAATAATCTTCCGTGCTGTAGAGCCAGTACAACCGGTAATCCGCCGTGAGACTCAGTTGTTTCAGTGGTTGGAGCGATAACGACAAGCGCGTGATATGCATGTTCCGCTGGCAGACCAAGTCCAGCAAACTGTAGCGTGCGTGCGTATTGCCGAACAGGTTGTCGAACGTTCCGTTCTTTCCATCGTTGGGATCACCGTCTCCCGAGCCGACATCGTAGGCGATACCCAGACGCGGCGTTGCCCAGAGGTTGGTCCAGGTGTAACCGGCCGTGGTAAAGATGGTGTAAGCCTGTTGATCCAGTCGCTTCTTCAATGTGCTGTTGTAGATTCTGCCCAATTGACCAGCCGCCTCGAGGCTGTAATCCCAGCCGGCAAGTTTGCCCGGCAATGATTTGAAGCGAAAGCCGAACGTGAAAATGTCGCGCGCAGTCGCCGGCGCGCCGGGCACATCGAAAGCCGAGGCGCTTGCGGCCTCCGCGCCGACATTGCGAGAGAAGATAAAGCACTGCGTCTCCTGCCACGGAACCAGCTTCTGACTGGCGAGAAGGATACCTGAAACCGTGTCGTACCGATTGTTCTCGTCGAAGTGGTTCTGGTACGGCACGACAACGCGCGCGACGAAAGCGTCCGCCCAAAAGCAGTCCTTTGTGAGTCGCAGTTTGACCGCGTCGAAGGTTCGACCAACATTAATCCAATCCGGGTTGCCGATGAAGCGCTGGTCGCCGTACGCCATTTCCTGTCGTCCGATCTTTGCAATGAGCGGGAACCTCGTGGAGTCGCCCAACGAAATGTATGTCTGATACAACATGCCCAGATTAGCGTCTGGCCGCGGCGAACGGCGGTCCCATTCATCCGTGCAGTTGCGCAGCTCGCCATACATCGTGAGCCACGAAACCGGCGTGTAACCCGCGTGGAGCTTCTCGCGCGTCAAGAGCATGTCCGTGCTGCTGACCTGGCCGCAGGCGATGAAATCTGTGTTCGGATTCACCGGCATTGTCAGCGGTTTGGCGCCCGCCGGCACTTTGGTCATCGTGCCTGCGGGCGCCACGGCGTTTTGATAATTCGCGTAACGCACACGGAACTCACCACCGAAGTCCCACATCCGCATCGGCTCACACTGTTGGCGCAGCCAATCGTTGAGCAATCCGGCGCTTCCCGCGGTTGTGTTCGTCGCAGCACGGGTAGAACTGACATTCATCACGGCCAACGTCACTGCCACTATCGTCAACAACACTTCCGTACCGATGTTCTGGCGAGGGGAATGCACGGTTCAGTCATCCTTTCGGGACGACATATTGTAGTCGAGCACGAAACAGTGCTGATCGGCCTTTGGCTGTTTTGCGGTGCCACGGCAGAGTTGCCCGTTGCGAGAGTCAACCGTATAGATCTCGATCCGGTTGCTGCCGGGCAGGAAGCGGTTTACCCGCACCCAGTAATCACGAGGATCGTAGTCGGACATCAACTCGTGGACCGTCTTGCCGCGCTCGTTCGGCGTGAACAACCGCAACGCTTGTGTGCGGCTTTGGTCACCGGAAAACACCATGAACAGGTTGTCGTTCTTCGCAAAACACTTGTCCCACATCTGTTGGGGTGTGTTGCCCTGTTCGCCGTAGCTCTTCTTCCATCGCATGCGGCCCTTGGGAGCGTCGCTGTAGTCGCGTAAGGTCTTCGGCTTCTCCAGCGGCCCCAAACCCATGTGCGTCGTGATTAATGCGCGTCGCTTCCCATGTGTGCGGAGCGTTTCGTTTGCCCAAGTCAACACCTCATCGGGCGCATTGCAGGACAGGTGCAGGAAAACGAAGTCCATTCCGCCCGCCGAGAAGAGTTGGCAACTGTTGGCGTTGTTGCCGAACACCTCTGCCTTGGCACCGCGATACGTGCCTGCATACCATGCGTAGTCAGTAAATCGGGCGGCCGGGAAATACTTTTGGAACTGGCTGCAGTCGCCAGTGGCAGTCATGTCGTGATTGCCCACCCCAATGGCGTGAGGCACGAGCTTGTACAGACGGTCCATACAGGCGCGTGCCACTTCCCATTGGTTCGGCGTGTTGCGGTCCACGATATCGCCGACATGCGAAACAAAAACAATCCGTTGCCGTTGAAGGTTCTCGACAATCCACCGCACATCAGTCTCAAGAGGAACATTCGTTACCGGGGCGGCGCTCTTGGGTTCGGCTTTGGTTCCCTGTCCGCGATAGCCTTGCGTGTCGGGAATGACGATGATCGTGAACGAGCCTTCCGGCGCAGGCCCCAACGCGGCCTCTTGCGCCGCTGCGGACAGCGCCACGAGAACCGCGGCCAACAACGAGGAAAACCTTCTTCTCATTTTGCCGTCCCGCCCCATGACGGCATCATTCCGGGAAACACGTAGGCTTGAAGGAAGATGAGAACGCCAACGAGGATGGCCAGCACCAGACTGTGGAAGAAGACAGTTCGCAAAATCGTCCCCTCTTCGCCTTGTTGGCCCGTCGCCACGCCGGCGACAACGATGCTCTGGGCGTCAATCATCTTCCCCATCACGCCGCCCGAGCTATTGGCCGACGTGGCAAGGATGGGCGAGATGCCCAGTTGATGCGATGTGATTTGCTGGAGATTGCCAAACAACACATTGGACGACGTGTCACTGCCAGTCAGCGCGACTCCCATCCAGCCAAGTAACGGTGAGAAAAACGGGAACAACACTCCCGTGCTGGCAAACGCCAACCCCATCGTCGCATCCAACCCGGCATAACGCGTGGTGAAACTCAGCGCCAGCATGGCAGCAATTGTCAATAACGACAACTTCACGCGCTTCAGAGTCCCCCAGAAGATCTGAAGCATCGCGAATGGCTTAAGCCCCA
>CAZNOK010000231.1:0-7910 GCA_964574605.1 uncultured Verrucomicrobiota bacterium | reverse complement strand
CTTCCCGCAGCCTCATTCAAAACTTACAAGCGAATTCTTGGACAGACTCCTAGGAGCGATTGACTATGAATAACACGTCTTCGATTACTCGTCGTGATTGCCTGAAGATCGCCGGCGCCGCAATGGTTGGGGCTTGGACCTTGTCGGTCGAGGCCAAGCATCTTTGGACCAAAGCGAGGAAGAACTTTCGGTTGGGGATCTTCGCCCATGTCTATCGCAAGTTTCCCCTTGAGGAGGCAACCGCCCGGATCAAGGCTGACGGTTTCCGTTCGGTGGTTACCGACTTCAACTTCGCCGACGTGCGGTTCAACCCGGCCTCGCCCGATTGGGATGCCGTCGGGAAGGTTCGTGCGACTTTGGATCGCCAAGGACTCGCGGTGGCCGGGCTGCACGGGTATTACAACATGGTCGCGCCCGACACGGAGGTGCGCCGCAAGGGACGCGAGCGCATGGAATTTCTGCTGGCCCACTGGAAGCGGTTTGGCTCGCCTCACGTCACCACCGAGACCGGCACGTTTACCACCAAGGCCGATAAGGGCGACTCTCCGAAGAACACTTCGGAAGAGGGTTACCAAGAACTCAAGCAGGAGGTGGCTGAGTTGGTGAAGTGGGCCGAGAAGAGCGGGGCGGTGATGAATATCGAGGTATCCCGGCGCCAAGTTATCGGCACCATTGATCGGGCCGAGCGGTTGTTGCGCGAGATCGCTTCGCCCAGCTTAAAGCTGACTCTCGACCCGGCGAACTTCTACCGGCCTCAAGACCTGCCCAACACGAAGCCGATGCTCCAAGAGATGTTCCGCCGGCTCGGGCCGCAGATCGTTCTGGCCCATGCCAAAGACGTCCGGCTGACCGGCGACAAACTCGAGTACCCTCCGGCCGGGCAGGGCATGCTCGACTACATGACCTACCTGAGCCTTCTGGCTCAGTTGGACCGCCCGATGGATTTGGTGATCGAGTATGTCAAGATCGAGGACGTGTCGCGAACCGTCGGCTTCCTGCGCGGCGTGATGGACAAGCTGCCCTGAAGCCCCGTATCGCGCATCGCGCGCGGCTACTTCTGCGTCTTCCGGCGTTTGCCTTTGCCAGCGCCGGCGGGGCCAACGGGATACTTGTCTTCCTCGGTTGTCTTACGCCACTGAGCTAACATCGCCCGGTGACGATCCAATTCTTTCACCATCGCCTGATTGGTCGCCAAGTTCTTCATTTCGCCGGGGTCAACCGTTAGATCGAAAAGCAACTCACTCCGATTGCCTTCAGCACCCGGCCAAACCATGTACTTGTATTTCGCCGTCCGGACCATGAAGCTTCGTCCCTGCCTGCCAGCCGCCATTTCCGAAACAACGAACTCGTGACCGGAATGTTCGGGCTTTTCGATCACCTCGCGGAGGCTTTGCCCGCGCAGTAACGGCGGTGATGGCACACCCGCGTAATCGCAGATCGTCGGCAGCACGTCGAGGGTTGACACCAGATGTTCCCGATCTATCCGACCGGCAGGCATGATGCCCTTCCAGCTTACGATCAGGGGCACGGTTGCCTCTTCTTCGTAATACATCATCTTGCCGGTCCAGTGGTGAGAGCCAAGTCCTTCGCCGTGATCGCTGGTGAAAATCACCAGCGTGTTGTTCTCCTGACCGGTCTTGCGCATCGCATCAAGCACCTGGCCCACCTGCCGATCCACATCTTCAACCATGCGGTAGTACGCGTAGCGGTATCTTCGCCACTGGTTCTCGTCCCACGTCGAGTGCTTGTTTCGCTCCGCCAATTCCCCGGAAAGGCCTTGAGGCTGGGCGAAGTTGGCAGGCAACGGCGGCACTGGAACACCGGAGGCGGGCTCGTACTTCTTCCACACTTCACCAACCAGCGCTTTTCCCTCGCCAGCCAGCAGGCAGATGTCGTGTGGATTGATAAACGATACCACCAACAGGAACGGCTTCTCATGTTTTCGCTGGAGAAACTCGATCGCGGCCGACACCGTGGCCTGATCAACATCATGAGCCAGCTTGTTCTGCCGCGTCGTCTTGTTGAGCACTTCATAGCCGGCGATGCCGTCACGCGGATAAGGATCGGGCATGTGCCACTTGCCGGCGTAGCCGGTGTCGTAACCAGCGGCGCGAAACACCTGGCCTGAGATCGAAACGGCCCGGTCAATCGGCACACTGTTGCGGTCCACTCGGATCTCGTGTGGCGTCCGTCCGGTGTGCAGGCTGGAGCGCGAGGGACTGCACAGGGGATACGAACAGTATGACTTGGTGAAAGCGACGCCGCGCGCGGCGATGGAATCCATGTTGGGCGTCTTTACCCATTCATTTCCCAGCGCGCTCATCGCTGTCACTTGTTGCTGGTCGGTGGTGATGATCAAGACGTTGGGTTTTGTCGCACCGGCACCGGGCACAAGCTGGGTGTTTGCCAGCATCCCGCAGAAAACAACCAATAGTAATCGTTTCATAGAGGATCGTTAGCTCAATGAACACCGACCATCACGAAAAGTTTTGTCGTCTCTGCCAGACTGCGTCAGGGGAGGAAGCGGGCCTTCTTCAGTTTGTCGGGCAGATAGGTATCGAGAACGAAATTCAGGCCGTGCTTGGCGAAAGCTTGTTGCTCGACGCGGACGCCGAGCTTGATCATCTGGTTCAACGCGTCCTGCCATTCCTTATGGTGTTTGATGAACGGATCGTTCTTGAGAGCGTCGGTGGCGCGTTTGATGTCGGCGGCTTCGAGCGGGTGGGTTGCGTCTTCCAGTTTGTAGTCGTGAATGTCCTGCGGTGTGACGCCAAGATAGTGCGCTTGGGGCACGCAGAAGAAACGGTTAATGTGCGCCGCCTGGCCGGAACCGACTTTCAGAGTGCGATAAATGTTGCAGTAGCCGTATGGGTCGCCGTCAGTGAACGCCAACACGGGCAGGTGCTGATCGTCGGCGAGCCGGCGGATGAAACGCCGGCAGGCGCGGGTGGGGACACCGCTCATCGAAATCAAGATGCAGCGCGCCTTCTGGTAGTAGCGATGGTGCACGAGACGTTGGAACAACGACGCGGTCTCGATGGCAAGGATGAACTTCGCCTTACCGGCCTCGAAGCGCAGGTGTTCGACGCGCGACGGGATGCTCCAGGCGCCGCTGCCGAGTTTGGTGCAGTCAATGCGAATCGAGTGGCCGGTGGCCGGGTCTTGATCAATCACCACGAGCGGCCCCGTGACTTCGCCTCCGCGTTCCTCGGGGATGTAGCCGAGTTGTTCGCGGTTGATGGCCAGCATGGCCTCGATGTCGTCGAGGAGCGTATCGCTTTCCGGTTGCTCATCGAACCGGCATTCGCCCCAGCTCTTGCTGTTGTAGTACACCTCGCGTTTGCCGGCGATATCGTCCTTGTCCAGCAGGTCGTTCTTGGTCGTGGCCAACAGGCGCATGGATTGGGCAAAGGTCTTGACGGTGTTGTAGGACAGGGTACGCGTGGAGGTGCGACCGAGAATCTCGAAATGGCCGCGTTTGACGTCGTACTTCACGTTCTGCAACGAGCGGATTGGAAACTCCATCGCCGGTTTGCGGCGTTTCTTGACGATGTCGGTGTGGATTTCCTGCGCCACGGCGACAATCTTTTGCGACGCGGCTTTCTTGGACACAACGACCGGTGCGGTGGGGGAGTTTTTTGTCTTGCTCATAAAATCAAACGTCCAAATGAGTTTTCTCGAGCATCTTCTTCAGGTTTCTGACGATTTTGTTTTCTTCCTTGTCGGTCAAACTGAGGATGTCTTTCAAACCGAGAGCGAGATGCGGGATGTAGAGTTCCATGTAGCTGCGTTTTCGGGCGGCTTCGAGTTGGCGTTCGCGCTTGTGCAGGAACACCGACAATCGCCGGCCGCATTCCTGCAGGGCGAGCGTCATCTCATCAATGATCTCCGCGTAGCTGGCGATGGCGTCCTTGCTCTCGCTCGTAAATGGAACCCAGACGCTCGCCAAGTGCATTAAGACTACCACCGGCCCGATCGGCAACGCGTCTTTCGGCTGGCTCAAGCCGTAAGATTTCCAGTTCACGCCGATCACGGCGCGCGTCATCGCACAGGCACCGGGCTGGTACAGCAACGGCACCCGGTTGGCAAACCGCAGCACGCGAACCGGTTCCTCGGCGCCGACGCCTTCATTTTCCTGTGGTCGCGCGAACGCGATCCCGATTTCGACTTGGAAGGGATTGCCGCGATACACTGCCGGCTCGCGCGTCACCGCGGTGAAAAAGTCGGCGGCAATCTCCTTCTGCAAGCCGGCAAGGATTTGTGCTTCACCGATAGGCGACAGGCAATCGGTCGGCGGCCGCATCAATTTGGTGTCTTGGATCGCCTTGTACAACGCCTCGCTCTCGTGGTGGGCGATGCGCGCCGGGCTGGTGCGCGGCTCGATGCCGGCGCGAGTGCAAATATCGAGGGCCGTCTGGTCGCTGACGCGCGAGAAGTCGTGGGCGAGGGCGGATCGGACTGTGCGGCTCTCGGTGTCCTTGAGCATCTGCATCAGCAAGCCGAGTTCGACACCGTGCGGGTGCGGCAAGATTTCGTCGGGGATTTTCGGCATCATTTTCACGGCGCGATGGTAAGTGACGGCAGTAACTTCAAGTTTGCCGGCGGTGGCTGGTTCGGTTTTTGTTTGCAGCGCGAGCCGGTAGTGCAGCGTCAGGTGTGGGTTGACGATGGCGCATTGCTTCAGGAACTCGTCCACTGATTGCTTGGCGCGTTGGTAGGCCGCTTCCATCTCGATGGAGACGGATGTGCCATGCTTCGAGACCACCGGCCGGCCGGCCGGTTCGCCGGCAGCGTTGACGGCCTGAAAAGTCGGGCACCAGTTCTGTTCGGTGTCGCTGAGGACGGCCGGTTTGTTCTGCTTGGTGTCGATCTGCACCGCCATGGCGTGCGCCTTCTTCGCGCCCTTAATCCGCGAGAGGATGCGCGTGGCGGCGCCGGTGGTGAGTTGGCCGTACATGCCGGCAGCACTGATGCCGATTCCCTGCTGGCCGCGGGACATGCGTAACCGGTGGAATTTCGAACCGTACAACAGTTTGGCGAAAATTTTCGGGATCTGGTTCTTGACGATGCCCGGGCCGTTGTCGGTGACGGTGACGCGGAAGCGGCTGTCGGCGATCTGTTCGACTTCGACGGCGATCTCCGGCAGCACGCCGGCTTCCTCGCAGGCGTCGAGCGAGTTGTCCACCGCTTCCTTGACAGCCGTCAGCAACGCCCGGCGCGGGCTGTCGAAGCCCAGCAGGTGCCGGTTCTTGAGAAAGAATTCCGACACGGCGATGTCGCGCTGTTTTGTCGCCATGCTCTCGGCGGTTGCCGGCTTGATGCCTGTTCGTTTGGCCATGATGTCTCGCAGGCTAACGGAATCTGCCGGGCAGAGCAAGTTTCCCGCAAGCGGTTTTCTGCCGAAGTGTGACGACTCTGAACACTTGGGCTGTTTGGTTCAGAATCCACGAGCAGAGTATGCTGGCTCTGCCGACACGCGTCCAGTTACAGGTCTGGCAGCCTCTGTCACGGGACATGGACACGAGAAGAAGCACTGGCTTGGGGAATTTGAAAAACGCGAATTGGGAGAATGCTTTCAGCCACGGCCTCGCGTGACGCGCGCCAGCATGTGGCCCGCATATTTGCCAACCAGCCGCGTCGCCCGCAACGCGTAGTAGAGGAACGCCAGCGGGGCGGGCACGTTCCAGCGCGTCCAATCCGCCACGGTTGGGGAGAAGACCATGCCGAGGCAAAACCGCAGGCCATCCCACCCGCGCTCGCGAACACGCAGATAGAACCGCCATTCTTCCGCGATGCCGGGGACAGGTTGATCTTCGTTGAAGAGCCGGCTGCGAATTTCCGACGCCAGTTGTCTTACGTGAGGTTCCCGCGCGATCTGCTCGCGCAGTTCTGCCGGGAGCGGCGCATCGAGCAGATTGTTGGCAAGGTACAGCCCGAGGTCGAGCATTCGTGCGCTGCGGGTTTGTCGTGCCTGTTGGATGACCCGTTGCCAGTCCAGATTGCTGGACAAACCCAGCAGTGCCGCGATATCGCCGATCCAGCCGAGACTTTCCCAGCAGTGTTTGGTGCCGTGCACACAGAGGATGAGCAGCAGATCTTCCGTCCCCAGCACGGGCACCGGCCGCTCCAACAACTCGATGGTCGCCAACCGCTCCCACAAGCGGGCGGCGTCCAGCGGAAACCCGAAGGCTTTCGGCGTCACGGCGACGTGTAGTTCGACCTCGATCTTGCCATCGCTGCGAATGAGCGGCAAGTGACCGCTCGCGCACAGGTAGTCGGCCTCCTGTGCCGGCGTGAGACGGTAATGCGGGTAGTAACCCCGGGCCACGAACCGCGACCGGGCGAGCGCGAAATCGGTTTCCCGCACGAGGAGATCGAGGTCACTGAACTGGCGCCGCGCGATGTCGCCATACACTTGCTGGGCCAGCGCGGGACCTTTGAACGGAATTGCCCGGATCCCGTGGGCCGCCAAGTCGTCGAGCGTCTCCAGCAGTTCCAGCGTCAACACCAACGCCCGGGCGCTGTTCTTGCGGGAATCACGCTCCAATTGATCCCGCACCGGTTCGGGGACACCGCTCCAGCAAGCGCGGTCGAGGAGGCCGTGGAGGCGCGACGTCAACCCGTGCCGGCGCGCCTGCCGCAGCACCCACGGCCAATCCAGCTCCCGGTGTATCAGTTCTTCAACCCGCGCCAGCGCTGCCGCGTCGAGGTGGCTGTGGGCGCAGGCCAGCAGCAACTCGATTTCGAGCTGGCGCTCCGGGGCAGCGCCCGCGCGCAGTGTGCCGGCCGGATGTGTTTGGTTCGCGCCCACGATTCGTCCTGTCGCGTCCAGCAATACAAGAGCCGACCTGCGTTGTCCAGACCGCAACAGCCGACGCTCGGTGGACCGTTTCCGACCGGGCCGGAGCGCGACAACTGTCACATCGCATCGGGGTGCAGTTCGAAGTTTTGGTCAGCGAGAGGAACGCCGCCGTCCCGGCGGTCGGAGTCTGGCCTGAAACCGTCGAGATTCATCCGACATGAAAGACGACAGCATTCTGCCCAAAGGTTTGAACTGCGCCTCTAAATGAGGGCGGGCTTGACACCAAATTGGAACGCCGATAGCATTGGCCACAGGAAGCGCGGGAACGTTGAACTTGGGCCGTCTTGTAGCAGGGAAACAGAGTATCCCGGTCGAGCGACATGCAAACGTCATGTGTTCATAATAGGTTTGTCAAGGTTCTGATGATCAGTGTTGTGCTGGCATCGTCAGTAGTTTGCGCCCAATATGATTACAGCCTCGACAACCAGACCAACACCATCAACACGGTGCAAAACTGGCCCGGCAATTACATTGTCGGCAGCAACACCTTTGGAAACGCGCTGATCATCAACAGCAGCGGCGTGCTCTCAAACAACTCCGACTACCTCGGCTATGAAGCTGGCGGCAGCAACAACATCGCTATCGTCAACGCAGGAATTTGGACTAACAGGGGTTACCTGGTGGTGGGCGTCAATGGCGCCAACAACCAGTTGATTGTGACTAACGGAGGCCGAGTTTTCTGCTCCAACATCCAAGGTAGTCCTGGTTGTCTTGGCCTTTTTAGTTCCAGTAGCAACAACTTGGTGTTGGTCACTGGTGCCGGTTCGGTGTGGAACGACTTGGGTGAACTGCATGTTGGCGAGGAAGGCCTTGGTAATCGTTTGGAGGTGACGGACGGTGGCAGGGTCTTGAACACCCTCGGCTACTTGGGTTACAAGAGTTCCAGCAGCAATAACACGGTGATGGTGACGGGTATCGGCTCGGTCTGGAGCAACAGCAGCAGTCTGTACGTCGGCTACAGGGGCGCTGGCAACCAGTTGACAATTGCGGATGGTGCTAGGAGTCTGTCCAAGTATTTATGTTGGGTGGTGAGTGAGGTGGGCGAGGC
>CAZNOK010000230.1:0-7983 GCA_964574605.1 uncultured Verrucomicrobiota bacterium | reverse complement strand
GAATTTGGGGGCGGCAGCGTCGAGCACCTTGATGGCCTCGCGTGTGACTTCCGGGCCGGTGCCGTCGCCGCCGATGACTGCGATGTTGTAGGATTTCATGGGGCAGGGAGTATTCCCCAAACTGCCGCCGGTTTTCAACAGCTTTCTGGCTGGCTGTTAGCAGCGTGACAACAGCCCGCTGCGGGAGTTATAGTCCGCCGCATGACGACACCACGATTCGCCCGATTCCTGTTCGTCGGCGTGTTGTTCGGCCTCGCAAGCGGGGCGCGCGCCGAGAAACCGAAACTCAACGTCCTTCACATCGTTTCCGACGACCTCTGTGCGCGGCTCAGTTGTTACGGCGACCCGATGGTGAAGTCGCCGAACATTGACCGGCTCGCCTCGCGCGGCGTGAAGTTCGACCGGGCGTATTGCCAGTTCCCACTCTGCAATCCATCGCGCGCCTCGTTCATGACGGGGCTGCGGCCGGACACGACGAAGGTTTATGAAAACCGCGCGATGTTCCGCGAAGCTGTGCCCGACGCGGTGAGCATCCCTCAGAGTTTCAAGAAAGCCGGCTACAGCGTCGCGCGCGTCGGCAAACTCTATCATTATGGCGTGCCAACGCAGATCGGCACCGACGGCCTCGATGACCCGGCGTCGTGGGAGAAAGTCGTCAATCCCAAGGGGCGCGACGTGGACGACTACACGATGATCGAGCGCATCAACCTCGCGCCCGGCGACACGCGCACGACCACCGTCAAAGCCACCGCGCTCAACGAACTCGGCGGACGCCTGAGCTGGCTCGCCGCGGACGGCACCGACGAGGAACAGACCGACGGCAAAGGCGCCACGTCGGCGGTTGAGATGCTCGAAACCTGCGCGAAGAGCGGCAAACCATTTTATCTTGCCGTCGGCTTTTACCGGCCACACACGCCTTACGTCGCGCCAAAACCGTGGTTCGCGATGTATCCCGCAAACAAAATCAAACTGCCAACGATCCCCACAAACCTCGCAGACTTGTTCCCGGCCCCTGCCCTTGCCAACCAGAAGAAAGAAGAACTCGCCATGGACGACGACCTTCGTCGCCGGGCCATCCAAGCGTACTCGGCAGCGACGAGTTTCATGGATGCGCAAACCGGCAAACTCTTGGCCGCAGTGGAGCGTCTCAAGCTGACGGAAAACACTGTCATCATTTTCCACAGCGACCACGGCTATCATCTCGGCGAGAAGAATCTCTGGCAGAAGATGAGCATCTTCGAGGAATCTGCGCGAGTGCCGCTCATCATTTCCGTCCCCGGCAACAAAGCCAACGGCACGGTCTGCCTGAAGCCCGTCGAACTCGTCTCACTGCACAAGACCCTGACAGACATCTGCGGCATCGCCGCCGACAAGAAGACTGAAGGCCACAGCCTGCGTCCGCTCGTCGAGAACCCGAAGGCCGAATGGAAGCACGCTGCCTTTTCGCAGGTCACGCGCGGCACGCAAGTCGGCACGTTCGTCGGGAAGGGCAAGAAGGGAAAGGCGAAAGGCAAACCGATCATGGGCCGCAGCGTGCGCACGGAGCGTTGGCGGTACACCGAGTGGGACGAAGGCCGCGCCGGCGTCGAGCTTTACGATCACGACAACGACCCGCAGGAGATGAAGAACCTCGCCGCCGACCCGAAACGAGCCGCAGTCGTGAACGAGTTGAAGGCGTTGCTGAAACGGGCTGGCTGAACCCCATCCGAACACCGCTAGGTTCGGAATATTCGTGTGGGCACGTATCGTGGCGTGGCCAGCCACCGTGTTGGCAAACGTCGCAACGAACGATGTGCAGACTTTGCAAAGTCTGCACATATCGCTGCGAAAGTCGCATTTCGGGATGAGTGTTCACTGGACGGCGCGGTCAGAGACCTGCGCCCAACAGCAAAGAGCGGCGTCCCGACAGCAAGATCGCAATCGTTAGCGGTCAACGAGATCATCTCTTCCATGCCACATCCATGTAATACCTATTACACTGATGTGGCCGGGGTTTTGCGCACTTCAAATAACAAGACGGAGTGGCACGCGTGAAACACGCGCCGCGAAATTCTGAGTTACATCTCCAGCTGCGCTCGCACCAGGCCAATTCCTTCGTAAGTCGCCGTGGGAGTGCGCGCGCCGCTGTAGTAGATATTGAAGGTGCGGGGACCTGTGCGCAGCAACGTTGGACAGGAAATCTTGCCGCCGTCCCACGCGCCTTTCGCGCCGGGCGCGACAATCGGATTCTGCGGCGATTTCGTCCACGAGAGGCCGTTCTTGCTCCACGCGTAACCGAGGCGATAACCGGTCTCGTTGGCCTTGCACGAGCCGGTGTAGATCATGTGGAAACAACCGTCCTGCTCGAACACAGCCGGCTGGAACGCCGAATAATCGTCCCACTCACCGGGGCTGCCGAGCGGCAGGACGGGATTGGCGGCGTGCTTGTTCCAGTGAATGCCGTCCGTGGAGGTGGCGCAGCCGGTGACGCGCGGTTTGCGTCCGTAGGTGCTATACCACATCCGCCACGTGTCGCCGGTCTTCAACACGGACGGCTGCATCACGAGGTCCTCCCACGCTTGCGATGGTTTGAGGATCGGATTGTGCGCGTAGTTGGTCCAATGAATCCCGTCGGTCGAACGGGCAAGATCAAGATGACGATCGCCGTCGGAGTAGTAGATCCAAAAGTCCTCCGGCCCAAACTGGCGAACGCGCACGTCGCGCAGGAAATTGTGCCACGCATTCTGCCAGATCGGATTGGCTTTGTGTCGCTCCCACGTCACGCCATCGCGCGACGTTGCCAGTCCGAGTTTCGACGTCTTCTTGTCGCTGGCGACGGCGGCGCTGTAATACATCCGATACTCGCCACCGGCCTCGATCACCGAATCCACCACGAACCAGATCGCTTCCCACGAATTTGGAACCGCGCGCAACACCGGGTTGGCGGAGTGCCGCTCCAGTTCGCCCCAGCGAAACGACGGCGTCGCGATCGCTCCTCGCCACGGATACACCGATACGACACTCACCGCCGCCTTGATGAAGGATCTCCGATTCATATTGTCCTCACGTTAAACACAACTTGGCCTCGACACAATCCATTTGCGTTGCAGCGCGAGACCACAGCCGGTAAACTGCGCGGCCTTATGAGCAAACCCATTTGCCTCGCCGCCTTCATCGCCGCTATCAGCTTTGCCGTTTGCTCGCTGGCCGGCAACGAGCTTCCCATCCCGCCGCGCGAACATCCGCGGCTTTACTTGCGCGCGGCACACGTGGCGCAATTGCCCTCGCGCCTCAAAGACCCGGTGCTTCAACCGGTCGTCCAACAGTTGCAAAAGTTGGCGACGCGGTCGCCGCAATTCAAAGTCGAGTGGGACGCGCTGCAATATCTCGCGAGAAAAGACCGCGCACTGGGCCGCGCGACCATTGAAGCCACGCTGCCGATGCTCCAGAAATGCGAGTTGCCGGATAAACAGGACGCCTGTCGTGTCACAGGACGCATGATGGTCACAGGCGCCATCGTTTATGATTGGTTGTATGGGTTGCTCACTCCAAACGAGAAACAGGCGTTCATCAAGGAATTGGTGCGCCTCGCCAAGACGCAGGAGTGCGGTTATCCGCCGACGCGCCAAGGCTCGGTGACAGGCCACGCTTCCGAAGCGCAGATCATGCGCGATATGCTCTCCGCCGGCATCGCCATCCATGATGAGTTTCCCGAAATGTACCGGCTCGCTGCGGGACGTTTTTCCCGCGAACACCTGCCGGCCCGCAACTGGTTCTACAACGGCCACGCCTATCACCAAGGCTCTTCCTACGGCCCGTATCGTTTCGGCTGGGACACATTCCCGCTGTTCATTTTCGACAGGCTCGGCTTCGGCAACGTCTATAACTCCGAACAACGGTTCGTGCCGTATCTCTGGGTGTATTCAACCCGTCCCGACGGCCAACGGTTGCGCGCTGGCGACACCGGTGCGGAGGGGCGTGGCAGCCCTTGGAGCGAGAGCGTGGGCACGATTCTCACTGCCAGCTACTACCGCGACGGTGTGTTGTTGAGCCAGCACCTCAAACAAGGGGGCGCGCGCGAAGGTGACATCATCTTCGAGTTTCTCTGGCGCGACACGACGCTGCAACCGAAACCAATCGAATCGCTGCCGTTGACGCGCTACTTTGGTTCGCCGTTCGGCTGGATGATTGCGCGCACCAGTTGGGGCGAGGATGCCGTCATCGCCGAGATGAAGATCAACGAATACAATTTCGCCAACCACCAACACATGGATGCCGGCGCGTTCCAGATTTACGACAAAGACGGACAGGCGATTGATTCCGGCCGTTACACCGGCTCCTCCGGCAAATACGGCAGCCCGCATTGCCGCAACTACTTTTGGCGCACCATCGCCCACAACTCACTTCTCATCTACGATCCCGCCGAGAAGTTCGGTGGCGACTACGGCAACGACGGCGGCCAGCGCCTGCCCGGCGGGCGTAAAGGACCGCGCACACTGGAACAATTGCTCGATCCCAACAACAGCTACCGCACTGGTCAGGTCCTCGCCCACGCCATCGGTCCCGACTTTGCCTTCCTGCAAGGCGACATCACCGCGGCCTACAGCAAGAAAGTCAAACAAGTCATCCGCTCGTTTGTGTTCCTGAACCTTCAGAACGCCCGCAGCCCGGCGGCACTCATCGTCTTCGACCGTGTCGTCAGCGCCAATCCCGCCTTCAAGAAATTCTGGCTGCTCCACACGCTGAAAGAACCGCAGATCACCGGCGCCTCGGCCAGCGCCGACCGGCTCACACTCGATGTGTTGTTGCCAACGGCGGGAAACGCCGCGCTCGAAAAAGTCGGCGGTCCGGGCAAGGAGTTCTGGGTCTTCGGCACGAACTACCCCAACGAGCCGGACAAGAAGGCATTGAGGCGAACGAAAAGCAGCGAAAACATAGCGGAACGCGATGGATGGCGCGTCGAAGTTTCACCAAAGACGGCATCGGCAGAGGATTTGTTCCTGACCGTCATGCAGTTGGGCGAGCGTCTGCCGGTGAAACTCATCGAAGCCGGCGATCGTGTCGGCTGCCAGATCGGAAACCGCTCCGTGTTGTTCTATCGCGACGGCCGGCGTTCCGACCAGCCGGTGAACTTCACGACACCCTCCGGAGCGGTGTCGGGGAATCGCAGGTAGTGCCGGTTGCCGATGGCGACGACGTGCTGTTTCGCCGGGACCGGTTTGCCGAAAGGCCGCATGACGGTCACGCCGTCGGGCAATCGCAATTCCGCTGAGCCTTGCACGGCCCAGATGAGAACGTACGTGTCCTTCGGCTGCGACGCGCGCTGGAACCAGAACACCTTGAACGGGTTGTTCTTTGCGAGCGGCACCTCCTTGATCTCGACAAGCTCGTGCCGGCCTTTCTCGTTGATGAACAGGTGATGCTCACGGCGCTGGGCAAGAATCTCGCGCTGAACCGGCGTCAGCGTGCCGTCGCGCGCGTAGTTTTTCCAAATCGGGAACGCGTGAAAACACGTCACGTAATGTTCCTGCGACGGCTTGACGTTTCGCAACAGCCGGCGATGCGCCTCGGTGAGTTTGCCGTTCAGGCGCGCTTCTTCCCACGTGCGCAACACCTCGACGCAGTCGTCGCCGCGCGGGTTGCTTTCCAGTTCCCCGATTCGCGCCTGAATGGACAACGGGCAATCCCACGCCGCCGCCCGGCTGACGATATACTCGAAGACATCCGGCCCGGCGATGCCGCGTCTGCCTTCGCCGTAGTTTCCAAGCCAGCCAAACTCGATCCGCGAAAAATCATGCACCCGCACCGCCGCCGACGGACACGCCGTCAGGTCGCAGAAATCTTTCATGCCGGTCGCCGGCGCGACCTTGTCGTAGGCATTGCCGCGCGTGATGAGGTGCCACGCGAAGTTCGGATAACGCGGCGCCTCGGTCACCGGCGGCGTCGGCTGCAACAAACGCCAGACGCGATGCTGGGCGTTGGCGATGTGATACCAATACGGCGCGTGCACGTCCTCGGCGCCGTCGAAATAGACCATCTCGTACGGGCCGGTCTGCTTGACGATGTCCGCCAGCCAACGCGCCGTCTCGTCCTGAATGTCGGTGTTCTGGTCGTAACGGATGAAGATGTCCCACGTGTCAACGTCAAGCAGGCCGACTTTCGCGCCGGCGGAATGCGACGCGGCGGTGGTGCCGAGATGACCGCGCTCGCAGCCGGTGAATTGATACGGCGGTTGCGTGGTGAAGTTCTCGTAGAACAAATACTCCTTGCCGATCTGGAGAATGCGACGGCCCTTGTCGAGCGTGCAGCCGTCGGGATTCTCGCGCACAGTAACCGTCTTCGCGGCGTCGTCGAGTGGCGCAGCGAGCGTGAACCAACGCTCCTTGTGCAGCCGGTCGTCCGGCACCGGCGTCGTGTATGGGTCGCCCTTGCGCGCTTTGCAGTAGTGAATGTGCAACCCGACCAGCAAGCCCGCGGCGCGAATCGTGTCCGTAACCTTCTTCAAGTCAGCCATCCCGTTCGGATACGATTCATTCCACACGAAATGCCCCGCGCCTTTGCTGAACGCGTTGTATGAGAACAACACCATCCGCATCCCGGCGCGTTTGGCCCACGCCACGTAGCCGCCGACGTTTTCTGGCGTCACGCGGTCGGCCGAGAGATACGAATATCGTTGCACCGGCGAACGCCGCAGCCGCGCCCCCGGCGGCATGCCCAAGTCACGCTCGACCTGTTCCATCACGTCGAGGAATCGAGTCAGTGGTTTCTGGCAACCGATCAACACGGCGCGCGCGCCGACCAAACCGCTGTCGGTCTCGGCACAGGCTTTCAACGTCATTTGCTCGGCGTGCTGTTCGGTCTGCGCATCGGTCTTTGCGTTGCCGGCGCAGAGACAGATGCCGAAGCGGTCGTCATGGGCGATGTTGATCCACGCGCCGAGGCTCGGCAGTTTCCGAATTGCCAGTCGCAGCAAATCAAGATGATGAACCGGGCCGCCGACAACATTGGTCAGTTCCAGCGTCAGATAGTCAGCGGCCTTCGTGACTTTGTAAGTTGCCGTGACGTTCGCGCCGCCGAAGCCGATCGTCAGACGGTCTCCATCGCGCCGCGCTGACGTTGCCGGGAACGCACGTCCACCGCGATAGGTCGGCGGTACGGCGTGCGCGTACGTCCAGCCCACCTCATACGCCCACTCGCCGCCGCAATAGACCATCGCCACCGGCTCCGTGTCCGGTTGCGCGAGCAACTCGCGCCCCTCCGGCTTCGCCGTCAGACTGTGCGCCGTGCCTGACTCGTTGATTTCGAGCCGGAGGCTGCCGGTTTCCAACACGATCGGCGCAGCCGTGACTAACCGGACAGTTAGCGTGAACAACGCAAGGGACAACAGATGACGCTTCATGGCTTTTACTCCTACTGCGGAACGCCCTCCGAGCCAAGCGCAGAAGTCAGTTCAGGCAAGAACTGTATTGACTTTTCGGAAATGGGCGCGTTATACATGAACTCCGAAACGAGATGAGAACGGGCTTCATCTACAACAACAGCGCAACAGCGCAACACAAGTAACACTCACGGCGCTCCGCTAACCTCTTCCGCCCGGCCAAGGGGCGATTCACTTCTTCCAAGGGGCACGCCCCTTTTGTCGTGGGGCGCACCCCTTTTGCCAAGGGATGAATCTCTTGCGCCGAGGGGCGCAACTCTTCCGCCAAGGGGCGCACCCCGCATCAAAAGTGTTGCACCCCTTCTCTCAGGAGGCGCGCCCCTTACGGCTGGTGTTGCACCCTGCGCCGCGCGGGGTGCACCCCTTTTGTCAGGTGTTTCGCCCCTTTTAGCGCCAGAAGCACCCCTTGCCAGAACTTGTTCACCCCTTTTCGCTGGTGACGCACCCCTTTTCGTAGGTGATGCACCCCTTGACGCGGAAAATCGCCTTTTGGGGCCTGAAAATGCATGAGAACCCTCAGATTCGACTCCGGAGAGCATTTCGACGACCCCAACGCCCGCTGGGGC
>CAZNOK010000229.1:0-8219 GCA_964574605.1 uncultured Verrucomicrobiota bacterium | reverse complement strand
CGCGCAGTTCTCTGTCAACATCTGGTAACGGCGATCAGAGAACTACACTGGAAGGATTTCGAAACCTTGGTTGATCTTGTTTTCCGCGCGGCTGGATGGGTACGCGTCAGCGTTTTGGGGCAACATGCCAAAGCCTACGATCTCGAACTCCGCGAGCCGGTTACCGGTGATCGCTATGTCGTTCAAGTCAAATCGGAAGCCAAGCTTGCCGATTTGCAGAGCACGCTCAAGAACTTCTCCCCTGAGGATTTTCGCAAAGTCTTCTTTGTTGTCCATTCCCCCGCCAACGATCTCGCAGGTGCCGTCGGCTTGCCTGATCATCTTGAGATTGTCCCACCGGAACGACTCGGAGAGTTAGCGATTGACGCAGGCTTGACCACTTGGATCGAAGACAGAGCTTCATAATCAGATGTTCTTTGGTTTGCCTTTGATTGTTACACGATCATTCACATCTCATCGTCAGCGTTGACTCCCTTGGCGCAACCCCTAAAATCCCGGTAATGAAATCCTTCCTCAAAACGCTGGTTAATCTCACCTTCGCAGCCAGCACGCTGGCGGCGGTTGCGGAGGAACAACCCAATCTTCCCGTCGTGGACATCTCCGGCGAGACGGCACGCCACGTCATCATCGCGCAAGGCACGGAACAAGTTTATCAAGGGCATCCGACCACGCTGTTGATGCCGGATGGCAAGACCATTTTCTGCGTGTGGTGCATCAACCACGGCGGCGCGGCGGGACCGATGGCGCGCAGCGGCGACGGCGGTCGCACATGGACGCGACTCGATGACCAATTGCCGGCCGGTTTCAAGACGCACCAGAATTGTCCGAGCATCTATCGCATGGTGGACCCGCAGGGCAAAGAGCGGCTCTGGGTGTTCTCCGCCGCTCTCGGCAAACGCGGCGGCCCGGCGATGCCGTCCATCATGAGCGAGGACGGCGGCAAGACATGGAAAGAAATGCCGCCATTGGGTGAAGCGTTTCGGTGCGTGATGACTTTCAGCAGTATCGTGCGACTCAAGGACGGGCGTTACCTTGGCCTTTATCACAAAGGTCCGGAAGGCAAGGACAAAGCACCGCTTGGAGTGCTCCAAACCATCACCGCCGATGGCGGTTTCACGTGGTCGGAACCGAAAGTCGTCGCCAGCGTCGAGGGAAAGAATCCGTGCGAGCCGTTTGTGTTCCGCTCGCCGGACGGCGCGGAGCTTTGTTGTTTGATGCGGGAGAATACGCACAAAGGCCGCAGCCTCGTGATGTTCAGCCGCGATGAAGGCCGGACGTGGAGCACGCCTGCCGACACGTCGTGGGGTCTCACGGGCGACCGTCACACGGGGGTGCAGACCAAAGATGGACGCCTCGTCATCGCGTTCCGCGACCAAGCAATCAATAGTCCGACAAGAGGTCATTTCGTCGCGTGGGTCGGCACGTACGACGATATCAAGCAAGCTGAGCCAGGCCAATATCGCGTCAAGCTGTTGCACAGCCACGCCACTCGTGTGGGCGATTGCGGCTATCCCGGCGTGGAACTTCTCCCCGACGGCATCATCGTTACCACCACCTACATCAAGTACCGGCCCGGTACGGAGAAGAACTCCGTCGTCAGCACCCGCTTCAAATTGTCTGAGACAGACGCCTTGAAAAACAAATCCTACGATCTGGTCATCTACGGCGGCACGCCGGGCGGCATCGCGATGGCCGTGCGCGCCGCGCGCGAAGGATTGTCTGTGGCGCTCGTCAACCGGCACGCTCATCTTGGCGGCATCATGTCAAGCGGTCTCGGCGTGTGGGACACCCAGTGGGAAGGCAAACGCTCGCCGATTTACGATGAAGTACGCCAGGCATTCTTCGATTACTACCGCTCGACCTACGGCGAGAACTCGCCGCAGTATCGCGACGCGCTGCCCGGCAAGAGCGGCCACACCAACGGACGTTACGAGCCGCACGTGGCGGAAAAGATTTTCAGCGATCTCGTGGCGCACGAAAAGAAGATCACGGTGCTGAGAGGTTTCGTCCCCGTGGCGGTGGAACGCGAGGGCGCGTTGGTGAAATCGGTGACGTTGCGCGCGTTTCAAGGGACCGGGAAACGCATATTGCAGGGGAAGATCTTTGCCGACTGCACCTACGAAGGCGACTTGGCGGCGCTGGCGAAAGTGCCATACCGTGTCGCGCGCGAGTCGCGCGATGAATTTGGCGAGCCGCACGCCGGCATTGTTTTCATGAAGCCCGTTTCAAAGCCACCGGATGCGGAGGCGGCGCGCTTGGGGGCGTTACACGACAAATTGAACCTCCGCAAGTTCCCCGGCTGGCAAATCCGCCTGCCCGAAAGCACCGGCGCGGGGGATGACGCTGTGCAGGCGTGCAATTACCGCACCATGCTGACCACCAATCCCACCAACCGCGTGCCCGTTTCGCAGCCCGCCAACTACGATCCGTATTTCCTCAAGACACTGGAAGTGTTCTCCGGCGTCAAGTCCATCCCGAACGACAAGTTCGGTTGGAATCGCCCGCAACTGGTCGGACGCCAGACCGCTTACGTCGAGGCCGACTGGACCGGGCGTCAGCGCATCATGGACGAGCATTGGGAAGCGACCCTCGGCCTTCTCTACTTTCTCCAGCACGATCCCACCGTGCCGGAGAAAGTGCGCGCCGCATGGCTGGAGTATGGTTTGGCAAAGGACGAGTTCACCGACAATGGTCATCGCCCTTACGAAATCTACGTCCGCGAAGCCCGTCGCATCAGGGGCCGCGCCATCTACACGCAGCACGACGCGATGTTGGCAAGCGGTTTGGAACGCGCCCCGGTTCACGCCGACAGCATCGCGGTGACGGAGTGGTATATGGACAGTCATTCTTGCACGCTGGCGCGTGTTCCCGGCTCGATGGAAGAAGGCAAGGCGATGCTCCACCAGGATACCTTTCCCGGCCAGATTCCCTATCGTTGCCTCTTGCCGCAAGGCGTGGACAATCTGCTTGTGCCCGTGTGCCTCAGTGCCACGCACGTCGCGTGGGGCACGGTGCGCTTGGAGCCGGTCTTCCTGCAGACCGGCGAAAGCGCCGCGTTCGCCGCCGCGCTCGCGCTGAAACACAACACCACACCCGCGCGCCTCGACGCGGACCAATTGCTCAAGACTCTCGTGAAAAACCGCATCATGGTAAGCTTCTTCAACGACCTCGACGTGTCCTCCAACGACCTGCGCGTCGCGGCTGCCCAGTATTTCGCCACGAAAGGGTTCTTCCACGACTATAACGCGCGCCTCAACGAGCCACTCACGGAAGGTGTGCGCGCTGTCTGGCAGGAAGATTCGCAGAAACTTCGACAGGGAACGTTCGATCCCGGTAAACTCGCAGTTGCGGTTCGGACCGCGGAAGCAAAGGATTCAGCCCGCACCAACGCACGACGCGGCGATTACCTGCTTCAACTCTGGAACCAACTGAACTAACGTCCGCACTCGAACCCGGCATCGTAAAGCGCAAGCACGTTGGCGGTCGGCACGTCGGTTTGGAGCACGTGACACGGCGCGAGAATAAAGCCGCCGCCGGCGCCGAGCACGCGGCACATCCGCCGCACCGTGTCGGCGACCTCCGCCGGCGTGCCGCGCGGCAACAAACGTTGCGTGTCAATCGAACCGTGCAGACAGAGGCGCGCGCCGAAACGCTCCTTGAGCATCTGCGGGTCCATTCCCGCGGCGGTCACTTGAATCGGATCGAGCACGTCCACACCCAGAGCAATGAGCGGCTCGATGTACGGAACGATACTGCCACACGAGTGGAACATGACAAGAACATCGTGACTGTGGGCGAGGTCAATCAACCGTTTCAAACGCGGCGCAAAGACCCGTGAAAACATATCCGGGCCGAGCAGCAAACCCTGTTGCGTTCCGAGATCGTCCGCGATCCGGAGCAGATCAATGCGACATTGCGCCGCCGTGAACATGCAATCGAAGAACGCGACGTAGAAATCCGTGAACTTGTCGAGAAGAAATTCCGCCATCTCCGGCGCGTCGAGCAGATCGGCCAGCAGGTTCTCCAAGCCGCGCAGGAAACTCGGATGCTGCCAGATGCTCGCGCCCGACGCCATCACCGCCAAGTCGCTGTATTCGTCCAGCCTCTCGCCGAAGCCGGTGAAGTCGAACCAGTCCGGCTCCGGCCAGCGATGTGCGCGCAAGTCGTCCACCGTCTGCGCGCCCGCCAGCACAAAATCCACGAATACTTCCTCAGGCCCCATCGCTGTCTGCACCACTTGTTGCCGCCAACCCCAGAAGTTCTCCTTCACGCCATTGTCGAGCATCCGCTCCTTCGGAACCGGGCCGCGATAGATCGGGTCCACCACGCCGCGGATATCCACGATGTCGGAGTGCAACCGGTCGAGCAGTTGCCGGTGAGTGGCGACGCCGAGTTCGTCGTGAAGGCGTTTCAACACGAACGGATTCGCGCTGAAATCCATCGGCACGCGGTCCGGTGGCCGGCGCGCCACGGCGGTGAGCACGCGTTCCTTCGAGGTCACTGTTCCTCCAACTCCTTCTTTGGTTTTACCAGCAGCAACAGCAACGCCGCGACCACGACGCCCGCCGCGCCAAACTGAAAGACACGATCAAGCCCGACCTGCACGTCCTTGAGCGCGCCGCCGGCGTAGGTCATCAGGCCGCCGAGGATGCAACTGAAGAAGTTCAGCATCCCGAATCCCGTGGCGCGGTAACGCGGGTCGGTCACCTGACAGAGGATCGGCATGTTGTTGGCGTCGGCAAATCCGCGCGCGACGCCGAACACGATCAGGCCGGCGACCGCCACGATGAGCGCGTTGGTCGAAGCCGTCATGAACAGCGCCGGGCCGGCGACGCAGAAACCGATGCACGGAACCAGCGCCCGCGCGCGCAATCGCGTCCGGCTCCAACGATCCGCCCACGCCCCGCCGATGAGAATCCCGGCGAAGCCCGCCACCTGAACGTAGCTGGTTGCGCTTAAGCCTGCCCTGCCTTGGCCTAGTTTGAAATGCTCGCCGAGATAGGTCGGAAGCCAACCATAGATTGCCCAATACGCCATCGAGATGAGAGAGAAATAAGCCAGCAACGCCCAGAACGACCCTTGCCGGCACAAGCGCCCCAATGCGGACGCCAGCCGAATCTTCTCCGCGGCGACCGGTTCGCTGGAGACACGCGGCGCATCCTTCAGCGCGAAGACCAGCACGAGACTGTAGCCGACGCCCAACGCACCGAAGACGGCGAACGCGCGTTGCCATTCGTAATGCTCGGCGACGTAGCCGCCCAGTCCGCTGAGCGCAGCGCCAGCGTAGAGGCCGCTAATGTGCAGGCCCGTCGCCAGCGAGCGCGTGCTGCCGCGATGATAATCCGTGATGAACGCCAGCGCCGCCGGGATGTAACAGACTTCGCTCAGCCCCATCAACGCGCGCGCCGCGAGGAGTTGATTGAACGATTGCGCCCATGCTGTCAGCCACGTGACCGCCGACCACACGAACAGACTGCCGACAATGATCCGGCTCCGTCCGAACCGGTCCGCCAGGAATCCCGCCGCCGGGCTGAGCAGCGCATAGACCCACAGAAACACCGATGTCAGCAGTCCGAACTGCGCGTCGGTCATCGCGATGTCGGCCTTGATCGAGTCGCGCATCGTGGTGATCATGAGCCGGTCGAGATAATTCAAACAGGCCACCGGCCAGACCAACGCCACGGCAAGCCACGCGCGGGCAGTGTTGTTCGAAGGCGAAGTCATTCGTTTGGGTGACTTTGCCATTGCCCGCCGCTCACAAGCAAGCACAGCTTGCGGGTGAATGCGGTACAGCCACTGAAACAATTCTCCGGCGCGCGGCCTGAAGCAAACCCTGTACTCAGGCCGGCCAATCCGCGATACCTCGTAGTACGAGGTATCATTCCAAGGCGGGCCACCGTGTTCCGGTTTGCCGAAGACGGTGTCCCGCTTGCACTCGGCTGGTTCCGTAACCGATGCAAGAGACCCGCGCGCCACAAGAAGGACTTTCGCCTTGTCAAGGTTCACCGACGAGTTCAGGATGCCACTGATGAGTTCAAAGGCGCACCGGGTCCGTCGGTGACTTCAGGCTTCGATACGGCTTGTGGTGCGGCCAAGGAGTTACAGCTATGAATCGTCGGGAATTTCTCAAGACAAGCGTTCAAGTCGCCGCGGCGGGCGCGGCTGCCGCAACTCAACCGTGTTCGGCGCTGACGATCAACCGCGCCGACTCCTCGTGTTCACCGGCGGTCTTGAAGAGCTACACGGCGGAGGATCATCGGCGACGCCTCAGACACATTGGCATCTGCACGCAGAAGATTCGCCGGTGTCTGCGCCCACACTTGATCACCAATTATCTGCCCGCTCAATGCGTTTACAACATGGGGGAGTATCCCAGCCGCAAACCGTGGGAGCCGGGCGAATACGACGAACAGGAATTGGACCGGTTGAAGCGCCACGGAATCCAGTTGATCCATGTGATGGACGAATGGAATGATCGCTACGGCCTTTTTGGAGGCAACAAGTTGACGGCCGTCAATCCAAAGGGATTCCACCGTTTTGTGGCGATGGTCCACAAACGCGGCATGAAGATCCTCGCCTATGCCTCCAGCGGATATTTCGTCAAAAGCGATCCGGACTACCGAAAGGAATGGTCGCGTCCCGGCGATGAACTCGGCGGCTGGTGGGATTTGACGCGATGCTCGCCGGCCAGTCCCGGTTGGCGCGCCTATTTCCTGCCGCGCATGCTGCAACTCCTCGAAGATTACGAACTCGACGGCCTCTATAACGACTGGGGGTATGTTCCCAACGCGGGGAAGCGGATCAAGGAACCTGCCCAAGACGAGATGATCGTGTTCCAGGAAACACCTGAGTATGACGGCGCCATGACCGATCTGTTGTGTCTCATCTACTCGGAGGTGAAACGCCGCGGCGGCATCTATAAAATGCACGCCGATCGCGCCAATGAGCCTCAGACGGGCGGGCTGAAAGTTTACGACTATCTCTGGGTGGGAGAAAACGTCAAGAACGCCGACGGTCTGCGCGAAGCGACGAAGAACCATACGCCTTACGTTGTTCCCTGTATCCAAGGGACCTCCGCCAAGGTCGAGGAGGAAAGCGAGCACTTCCTGCACTCGATTCCCTACATGCAATTCCCGCTGTTGCAGGGCGGACGCCCCCTGACCGGGGAACGGGCCGTGATCCCTATCCCCCGTCTGCCGCGCGTGGAATACAAGGGGTTTTACAAGAAGGCATGGGAATACTACCAGGCACATCCGAACGGCCCACACATATACGGCGGTTGGGATCCGATTCCGCCCAACCCTGAGATGCGGCCAGCCCACGCTCGCTGGCTCAGGCAGTACCTGCCACTGGTGGAAGACGGCACCTGGGCGTATCTGGAGATCGCCGACTCGGACTTGCTCGCCGCGCCTCTGCCCAAAGACTGTGTCGCTTCGGCCTTTGCCAATCGTGACCTGTATTTGGTCCTCGCCAACTATGGTCAATCGTCCCAACAAGTCGAGACGACCGATGCGTATCTCCCCACCGATGACCTCACGGCTGCGCCCGCAACACGATGGCAACTTCCCAAGCGTTCGTTTCGGATCTTGCGCCGTTCCGTTTGAACTTGGCGCGCGCCACTTTGCCATTGCCGGCGGCTCACACGCAAGCTTATCAATTGAAGAACGATGACCGGCAAAGAACGCATACTGACCACGCTCGCGGGCGGCGCGCCTGACCGCGTGCCGTTTGTGCCAAACATCTGGCAGTGGTTCCACGTGAACAAATCGCGCGGAACGCTGCCGGCGATGTTGCGGTCCTGCGAGTCGCCCGTCGCCGCGTTGCGCGCGCTCGGCGCGGACGTGATGTCGAAGTTCGACGGCATCGCGCTGGTCGAGCAACTCCACGCCTGCCGTCTCGCGGTGAGCTTCGAGGATGACGGCGGCGCGAAGCCGGAGTGGACTTCGTTCACGAGTTTTGAAGGCGGCAACATCCGCAACGAAACGCTGGACACGCCGCACGGGACGCTGACGCACACGTGGAAATACGAGACCCAGACCGGCGCGCCGTTCGAGGTGGAACATTGGTGGGAGGATTTCGAGCGCGATTATCCCGCGGTGCAGTCGTGGCTGGAGGACGCGGATTGGCGGCTGGATCGCAACGCCGTCGCGCGCGGCCTCGCCAACGTCGGCGACGACGGCATCGTGTTGTTCCAACTGCCGCCGACGCCGTTAAAGAAA
>CAZNOK010000228.1:0-8300 GCA_964574605.1 uncultured Verrucomicrobiota bacterium | reverse complement strand
GTCACGCTGCCGGCGTCGGGTCGGCTCTTTGCGTCAACCACGGCGCCACACCGCGCCGTGTCGCCGACGAATACATCGAAGAACTGCAACAACAGTTGCTGAAAGACGGCGCCTACATCATCAATCTGCCGAATCGCGATCCGCACGACCTCGCCCGCAAAGCGAAAGCCACCGCGTCCAGCGAAGACGGCGCTAACGTCGCCGCAAACGTGATTGACGGGTTCCATCGTTTCGAGAACGGCAAGTCGCACGCATGGGCCCCCCGCTCCACCGATGACGGACCTCATTGGGTCGAACTGGCTTGGGAGGCTCCTGTCACATTCAACGTCGTCCATGTCGTCTTCCAGACAGCCGCGCTCGCGCCGAAACGTTTCCAAGTCGAAGCGTGGCGCGACGGCGCTTGGAAACCGCTCGCGGAAGTCGCCGAGAACCGTCACCGCCGGCACGCGCTTGGTCTCGACTGCGTCACGACGGCGAAACTTCGCATCGTGCTCGCTGAACCGCGCGGCATCTGCGAAGTCCGCGTTTATGACGAATCCGACCGCGTCGTCGCCATCGCGCGCCGCGCTTACGCCAACATGCGCCAGCCCGACCGCGGCCCGTGGCTGCCGTGGGACCAAGGAAAACCGCCCGAACAGTGGAGCACACCGAAACCCTCGACGTTGCACAAGAAATACGGCGGCATCATTCTCGACGCCGCGGACGCCGTGATCACCGGCGATTGGGGCGGCTCGACGCACTCGACGCCGTTCATCGGCGACAACTACCTGACCGATGGCAACAGCGGCAAAGGCTCGAAGACGATTGTCTTCCGACCGCACGTGCCAAAAGCGGGCAGCTACGAAGTGCGCTTGGCGTATACCGCGCTGAACAACCGCGCCACGAACGTGCCCGTGACCATCCGCACGTCGCGCGGTGAGAAACAAGTGCTCGTGAACCAACGACGCCCGCCGAAGATCGAAGGGCTGTTCCACTCCCTCGGCCGGTTCGACCTCGACGCCGGCGACACGACCACCATCGCCATCTCCAACGCCGGCACGGACGGCTACGTCATCGTGGACGCCATTCAACTTCTGCCTATCCAACCATGAAACAGACGCTTGTATTCATCATTGCCTTGGCGTTCGCGCCACTGGCCGCGCTTCTTGCCGCCCCACCTGACGTCGTTCTCACCGTGCCCGGCGATGCGGCGACGACGCTCCCACCCTTGGACGCGTACGGCGGCGCGACCACGATCAAAGCGGAAGCCACCGGGTACTTCTATCTCAAAGGAATCAACGGGCGCTGGTTCTTCATCACGCCGGAAGGGCACGGGTTCATTCCGCTCGGCGTCAATCACCTGAAGTCCTACTTCAGCGGCGAACGTGGACGACTGCGTCCCGGAGAGTCTGACTTGGTGAGACAACTCGATGGCGGCGATTTGCAGCGAGCAACCGATCGCGTCGTGGCCATGTTGAAGGACTGGGGATTCAACTGCGCCGGCTATGATGCGCCGCCGGCCTTCCAACAACGATTGCCTTTCTCGGCCGGCTTCATTCAAGTGCGCGCCTCGGCAGTCGTTGACAACGTGACATTCGAGGACGTGTTCAGCCCAGCATATGCGCGCGATCTCGACTCCCGTGTCGCAGTCCTCTGCAAACCGTTGCGCGAGAACCGGCATTTACTGGGCTATTATCTCGCGGACCTGCCGTTGTGGGGCGACCGTAAGTTCATGGACAAGGAGGAGCAGACGCGCGGCGAAAGCTGGCTTTCGTTCTTTCGCAAGCTGCCCGATGAGACGCCTGGCAAACGAGCCTACAACAAGTTCATCGGCAACGAGCAGGCGTTCATCGCTGAAATCGCCGATCAGATATACCGGCTGACCAGCGAGGCGTTTCGCCGGCGCGATCCGAATCATCTCGTGCTCGGGGAACGTTATGCGGGCAACCGGCTGTTTTGGCCGGTCATCGAGAAGGCGGCGAAATATTTTCCCGTTGTGGCCGTGCAACTTGGCGGAGGTTTTGACGCGGACTTGTATCGAACCATTTACCGGCGCACGGGCAGGCCGGTCATTTCCGTGGATCATGTGGTTTCCTTCGTCACGCCCCTGACACCGAATGTCCGTGGCGGACAACCGCTGGCCTCCGAAGCAGAAGCGGCGGCGGTTTACACGCAGTATTTGCGCAACGCCTTTTCCGAGCCGTTCATGCTGGGTTACAACCGCTGCCAGTTAATGAGTCGGATTCGGATGGACGGGAGGCCGCCCATTTACAAGCAGGGGCTTCTCGATCCGCAGGGCAAACCATACGCAACCCTTGTTCGCGCAGTGCGCGCGGCCAATCATGAGACGCTGGCGCGGCTTTATCCCTCCTCGAAAGTTGCAACACACGAATAACTCGATTATCAAAGCGACATGAAACAATTGTTCTCTCTCTCCCTCGCGATGGTTCCCTTGTTCTGTGGCGCGTTGTATGCCGCCAAACCGAATATCGTTCTCATCTTTGCCGACGACATGGGCTACGGTGACACCGGTTGTTACGGCGGCAAACTCGTGCCGACCCCCGCGATTGACTCGCTGGCGCGCGACGGCGTGCGGTGCACCGACGGCTACGTCACCGCGCCCGTGTGCGCGCCGAGCCGTTGCGGCATCATGAGCGGCGCCTACAACCAGCGATTCGGGATGCAGTGGAACGACGACCGCAAAAAATACTCGCTCGGTCAGCACAAACTCATGCCGCAAGCATTGCGCGCCGCCGGCTACGTCACCGGCCACATCGGCAAATGGAACATTCCCGTGGATCCGAAGGAGTGTTTTGACGAGATTTACGACCTGATTGACTGGGAGGCTGATTACTTCCCCGATAAGACCGGCCATTACCACGGCGTTGACAGCGAAACCGAGTTCGCCTCCAGCAAAGTGCAAGGCGTCTGGGGACCGGAACGCGCAGGCGACGAATATCTCATTGACCGCATCGGCCGCCACGCCGTCGAGTTTATCGAGAAACACAAACGCGGCGCGAAACCGTTTTTCCTTTACCTCGCCTTCAACGCCGTCCACAGTCCGTTCCAAGCGAAGAAAGAAGTGCAGGCGCGTTACGCCCACCTGACGCCGCCGCTGAACTTCTATGCGCCGATGATCGCGTCGCTCGACGAGAACATTGCCCGCGTGCTCGCCGTACTGCCCGACGACACCTTCGTCGCGTTCACCAGCGACAACGGTCCCGCCAAAGCCGGCGCGCAAGTCTGGCCTGAAGGTTGGTCGAAGGACATAATTGCCGGCAGTGCCGGGACCCTGCGCGGCCACAAAGCCGAATTTTACGAAGGCGGCATCCGCGAGCCGTTCATCCTCCGCTGGCCTGCGCGCTTCAAAGCCGGCCAAGTCTATCGCCAGCCGGTCAGCACGATGGATCTGTACCCGACGTTCTGCGCCGCCGCCGGCGCGCCCGTGCCGAACGGCACAAAGCTTGACGGTGTCAATCTGCTCCCCTTCCTGATCGGCGAACAGAGTGGCGCGCCACACAAGATTCTGTTTTGGAAGAACGGCGACAACGGCGCTGTCCGCGAGGGCGACTGGAAACTTCTCCTCAGCGTGCAGGAACCGAAACGACAACTCTTCAATCTCGCCGACGACATCGGCGAAAGGCGCGACCTTGCCGCCGAGAAACCGGATTTGGCTGCGCGCCTCCACAAAGCGTGGCTCGACTGGAGCGCGGTGTTGCCACCCCGCGCCAATCCGCCTGCTGCGAAATCCGCCAAAGGCAAGTCGTCACAGAATCGTGGCGCGATGTTCGAGGCGAAAGACAAGAACCGCGACGGCAAACTGAGTCTCGAAGAATTTCTCGCCAATCAGATTGACCCGAAGGAAGCAAAGCCACGCTTCGGAAAGTGGGACACCGACAAGGACGGTTTCCTCAGCCGCGACGAATTCATCAAGATGGGAGCAAAATCCAAATGAAGATACCTCCGCGCTTCGTCACTCTCGCCGCGCTTTTGCTGGCTCCGCTGGTTACGGCGCTCTACGCACAGGAGCCGCCCGTTCGTTATCGTTCGGATCCGCCGGTCATCCGCTCGTCGTGGGACGATTTATTGGAGGGTGTCCGCACCCGTGAAGATTGGACGAAACGTCGCGCCGTGCTGCGACAACGATACCTCGATTTGATCCGCGACCAACACAAGCCGCAGAAACCGTCGCTTGATCTCAAGGTGCATGAAACCACCGTTATCGAGGGGCGTTATCAGCGCCTCTATATCAGTTATCAGGTCGAGAACGACGAGCGTGCTCATGCCTACCTCGGCATCCCGCTGGAGTTGAAAGGCAAGACGCCCGCCATCGTCGCCCTGCACGGCACCACGGCGGAAGGCACCAAACAAACCGTCGGGCTGGGCGGGAATCCCGACAAAGCTTTTCTCGATCACTTGTGCCGCCGCGGCTATGTTGTCATCGCCCCGGAGCATTTCGTTTCCGGCGAGCGCATTCCGGCCAAAGGCGCCTACGACACGACGCTCTTTTATCAGAAGCATCCGGAATGGACTGCGGTCGGCAAATTCAATTACGAGCACAGCATCGCCATTGACGTGCTTCTCACGCGCGGCGAAGTGGATGCCGAACGCATCGGCACGATGGGGCACTCGCTCGGCGGCCACGGCGCGTTTTATCTGGCGGCCTATGATGAGCGTATCAAAGCCTGCGCCTGCAACTGCGGCGGCGCTTTTCTGCGCCACAACCCGCAGGTGGAAGCATGGGCGCGCGACCGCTGGTATGTGTATCTGAAACCAATCCGCGAGGGTCTGCTGCGCGGTGAACTGCCGCCGATTGATGCCCACGAGATCATCGCCCTCATCGCGCCGCGCGCCTACTTGGATGTCTCCGCGCTAAACGATGGAAACCCGCTCACGCAACGCCAGCGCGCCCTGATGCTGCTGAAGATTGCCGATGTCTATGAACTGCTCGGCAAGCCGGCGAACTTCTCCTTCTTCATCCACGGTCGCAAACACTCTGTCCCGCATGAGTCCCGCGAATTGATTTACGGTTTCCTCGATGCGCACCTAAAACCGGAAGCTGACACAAAGACGCGTTTGCTCGCAAAATAACAAACCCATCGCCTATGAAAACAATCTTCATTCTCGCAACAGTCCTCTCACTGTGCCCTACCCGTTTCGTCACGGCTGCGCCGACATTCTATGTCGCTCCCAACGGCGACGATGCCAACACCGGCACAAAGGCGAAACCGTTTGCCACGATCACCCGCGCCCGCGACGCCGCCCGCGCGCTGAAAGCGCCGGCCACCGTGCAGATTCGCGGCGGAACGTATCGGCTGACGGAACCGATTGTCTTCACGTCGGCGGACTCCGGCACTGTTTACGAAGCAGCACCGGGCGAACGACCTGTGTTCAGCGGCGGACGCGTCATCACCGGTTGGCAGCGCGGCGAAGGCAAGTTGTGGAAGGCGCAGGTTCCGGACAAATGCTTCTTCAACCAACTCTTCGTCAACGGCGAGCGCCGCCAGCCTGCGCGCATTCCCAACGAAGGTTATCTTCGCACACAAGGACCGCTGGTTGCCTACAAGAAAGACCGTAAACTGATTCAGGGGATTCGTGAGATTCGCATCGGATTCAAGTTCAAGCCCGGTGACCTCAAGAGCGCGTGGCGCAATCCCAACGACATCCGTCTGTTCCTCTACCATTCGTGGACGGCGTCGTTGCACTGGCTCGACCGCGTGGACGAACAGAACGGGACCGTTCGTTTCACCAACCAGTGCGGCTGGCCGGTTGGCTGGTGGGAGAAGGAGCAACGTTACCGGCTCGAACATGTCCGCGAAGGTCTCGACGCACCCGGCGAGTGGTATCTCGACCGCAAGACCGGCCTGCTCGAATATTTCCCGATGCCCGGCGAGAACATGAACAAGGCCGAAGTCGTCGCGCCAGTATTGACGCGGCTGGTGACGATCGAAGGAGCGCACGACATCACGTTGCGCGGCCTCTCGTTCCAGCATGCCGACTGGAACTTCGCCGACAAGACGCAGGGCGCCGACGGCCAAGCGGCGACGTTTCTCGACGCGGTGGTGCAGGCGCGCAACGCGCAGCGCGTGACGTTTGAGAACTGCGAGATCGCCCACATCGGAACCTACGCTTTGTGGCTGGAGGCCGGCTGCAAGAGCAACCGCATCGTCCACTGCGAAATCCACGACCTCGGCGCTGGCGGCGTTCGCATCGGCGAAACAATGCGCCAGAAAACTGCCTCAAAGACGAATGTGGTGGTTGGCGTCGCCGTGCCGGAACTGACGATGGACGGCACCGGCGCGCGCGACACCGGGCACAACGTCGTTGACAACAACTTCATCCACGACGCCGGGCACGTGTTCCCTGCCGGCATCGGCGTGTTCATCGGCCACAGCGCCTTCAACGAAGTCACGCACAACGAAATCTGCGACCTGTTCTACTCGCCCATCTCGGTCGGCTGGGTCTGGGGGTTCGGCAAAAGCGTGGCACACCACAATCGCATCGCGCACAATCATCTCCACCATTACGGCTGGGGCGTGCTCAGCGACATGGGGGCCGTCTATTCGCTCGGACCGTCGCCGGGCACGGTCGTCGCGAACAACCTCGTGCATCACGCCAACTCCTACAGTTACGGCGGCTGGGGCCTCTACACCGACGAAGGCAGCTCGGACATCGTGTTGGAGAACAACATCGTCTTCGACACGAAGACCGGCGGCTTCCACCAGCACTACGGCGCAAACAACATCATCCGCAACAACATCTTCGCCTTCTCCCGCGAAGCGCAAATCCAGCGGTCGCGCGAGGACGTGAAGAACTCGCTCACCTTTACCCGTAACATCGTCTATTGCGACAACGATCAGGTGCTCACGCGCATCTGGAAGAACGGCGACTACCTCGTCAACTCGAACGTCTATTGGACCATCGGCAAATCGGCGCCGCTCTTCGCCGGGACTGACTGGGACGACTGGCGCGCCACCAGCGGTCAGGACAAGGATTCGTTCCTCGCCGACCCGTTGTTCGAGAACGCGGCCCGACGCGATTTCCGGCTGAAGAAGAACTCGCCCGCGTTCAAGGTCGGGTTCCAGCCGATTGACCTGAAGGGCATCGGCCTCTACGGCGAACGCGACTGGGTGAACAAACCCAAGCGGGTCAAACGCCCCGAGTTCATTCTGCCAGAGACCGCCGCGCCGACGCTTATCGGCGTCGAGGAAGACTTCGAACAAACCCCAATCGGCGAGAAACCGAAGCGTGCCCACATCGTCGGCGAAGACGGCGGCGCGTCCTGTCGTGTGACTGCCGAGACTGCCGCGACCGGCAAACACTCGCTCAAGTTCGCCGACGCGCCGGGCCTAGCCCAGACGTATTACCCGCATTTCTATTATCAGTTGCGTCCCTTGCGTCGCAAAGTCCGCGTCTCACTCGATCTCCGTGTCGAGCCGGGCGCGATTGCGTGGATGGAATGCCGCGATGCCGGCAAACCCTACCGGGTCGGGCCCAGCATCCGCGTGGATGGCAACGGCCAGATGACAGCCGGCAAGAAACCGCTCCTGACCGTCCCGCAAGGCAAATGGTGTCACATCGAGATGACCTTCCACCTCGGCAAAGACGCGACCGGCAACTACGACATGACCGTGACGTTACCCGGACAAAGACCCCAGACGTGCACCGCTCTGCCGTTCGGCAACAAACAATTTGATACGCTGCAATGGTTTGGCTTCATGAGCATGGCCAACGCAAGAGTCGTATACTTCATAGACAACCTCAAGATCGCGCCGGTGCGGTAGGGCGGGCTGTTCCGGGTTTGTTCCGGACAGTAGGCCACGTGACCCCACGTGGCGAATCTTCCGAACGCCGCGTGAGGTCACGCGGCCTACATCAGCTACCCCGCTGAGATTTTGAGCACGCCGCTATCTCTTCTCTTTACAACCAATTCCCATCCTGATACACTGCCGCGCATGGACACCAAGAAACCATACGCTGAGCCGACACTGGAGAAACGCGACGAGCTGGTTGACGTCTCCCAAGCTCCTACGCCAATCTCCGGCGACTCCTAACCTACATCATGGACACCAAAAAAACATACGTTGAGCCGACACTGGAGAAACGCGATCAACTGGTGGAAGTAACCGAGATACGGACGCTGATTTCTGGAGTTCAACCGCCTGTCTAACAGCGATCGTGCCGTTCTGAAGTTTTCGCCGAGCCGACCGTAATCCCAATGATAACGGACGCTTGGGCTAGGCGTCCCTACCTTTTCAACGCGTTAATCAACTCGTTGAGCTTGGCCACGACGGTTCCGATGTCGGTTTCCCCGGGATCGA
>CAZNOK010000227.1:0-8322 GCA_964574605.1 uncultured Verrucomicrobiota bacterium | reverse complement strand
CGGGATGCTCCACCGTCTGAAGAAGGAATTGCCCGACAAACAGTTCTTCGCCGGCCCGACCGATACGTGTAGTTGCAACGAATGCGAGTATATGAAGAAGAACACGCTGGAGAACTGCGTCGCCGCGCTGGAGAACCTCGCCCCCGAAATCACGCTCCCCGAAGACATCCGCCGCCGCGCGCTCGTGCCGATTGAGCGGATGATGGCGTTGGGGAAATAGTGGTCTCGTAGTCGCGGGCTTTATGCCCGCGCGGGCATGAAGCCCGCGGCTACCCCGACACGATGTTCCGAAGGTGCCGGCTTACTTCAATTCAACTGTCTTCAGGAGTTGCTCGCGCAACACCTCTCGGGCCACGGCGCGACGATGATGCGTGTCGTGCGGTTTGGGAATCCAGAGACAAAACGGACAGCCAAATGTCACGGTGATTTCCGCGCGGCGAAGCCAGTTGCGCCATTGATACGTCCTGCGCGCGTCGCGGATCACGACCGGCAGGATTGGCACGCCGCCCATCAACGCAATCAGGCCAGCGCCGGGTTTGAAGATCGGATCACCGCCGAGCACCGACTTCTCAGTCAATCGGATACCGGCTTCCGGGAATATCGCGACAGACCGCCCTGCACGTAATCGTCGGACCGCTTCGCGCGCTGCCCCGGCATCCGCGCGCGACCGGTCGACGGGGAAAGAACCGGCTGCCCGCGCTATCGCGCCCAAGACCGGTTTCCGGAAAATCTCGACCATCGTCATGAAGTCCACCGGTCGCGGCACCCCCACAGCTAGCAATGGCGGATCGGCAAAGCTGATGTGGTTCGACACGACCAGTAAACCGCCGGTGCGCGGAACCCGATCCCGCCCAACAAAACGGGTGCGAAAGAACACCTTGAAGATGACGGTGAACAACAGCTTTCCAGCGCCGTAAACGATCCAATGGGTGAATTTCACGCTACAGTTCTACCATTTCCCCCGGAACTTTGCTATGAGAGTCTCCATGAATGCGATTCCGCTCGCTCTGTTTTGCTGTTGTCTGCTCAGCGCCTGTGCAACCGTTCCGCAGATGGAGCGAGTTCAAATCTCACCTGACCAGCACGGGTTCGTGCTAGGAGGTAAGGTGTTTCATCCGTGGGGACACAATTATTGCGGTAACAACGGACGATTGATCGAAGATTACTGGGAGACGGAGTGGCCGACGGTCGTCGAGGATTTCCGTGAGATGAAGGAGTTAGGCACTAATGTCGTCCGCATCCATCTCCAGTTCGGCAAATTCATGGATCGTCCCGATAAACCAAACGAGGCGGCGCTGCGACGACTTGCACGCCTCGTCACGCTGGCGGAGCAAACGGGACTGTATCTCGACGTGACCGGCCTCGCCTGTTACCGGACAAAGGAGGTGCCGGCATGGTACGACAAGCTTGACGAGGCGGGGCGTTGGGCGGCGCAAGCGCGGTTCTGGGAGGCGGTGGCTGAGCGTTGCGCAAAAAGCCCGGCAGTTTTCTGCTACGATTTGATCAATGAACCAATCTCCCCCGTGACCAAGCGCGAGAAGGGCGGTTGGTACTCGGGCAACCTGTTCGGCGGGTATGATTTCGTCCAGTGGATCGCGCTCGATCCCGGCAAGCGCACCAAAGAGGAGGTTGCGCTCCGCTGGATCAACACGTTGACGACTGCGATTCGCAAACACGACCGCGACCATCTCATCACGGTCGGGTTATGGATGTGGTCGGGGTTTACACCGGCGAAGGTGGCTCCCGCGATGGATTTCCTTTGCGTGCACATTTATCCCAAGACCGGGCAAGGCGAGGCAGCGATGAGGGAGTTGCGGCAATATGCGGTCGGCAAGCCGGTAGTGATCGAGGAGACGTTCCCGCTGAGTTGCTCGGCAACGGAGTTGGAGAAGTTTCTTCTCGCCTCGCGCGAGTATGCCTGCGGTTGGATCGGCCACTACAACGGCAAGGCCATCACGGAGTACGAGGGAAAGAAGCTTACCATCGCCGAGTCTCTCCGTCTGTCGTGGCTGAAGCTTTTCCAGAAACTCACCGCGGAAATGACTGAGCGGTAGCCGGGAGGGCCTCCACAAGCTGGTTCTTGACCGGCTGAATCGTGGCGCGGTGGCACTCGACTTCCTTTGCGAGGTCGGCGAGCACGTCGGGATGTTGCGCGGCAACATCGTATTGCTCGGACGGATCGGCCCAAAGGTCGTAGAGCAATGGCGGCTCGTGTTTCTGTGTGTCATCCTTGCCGTAGCTGGAGCGCGTGATGAAGTGCGCCTTGAACCGTCCCTTGCGCGCCGCGAAAAGCTGTGCGCCCCGATAGTAAAAGAACACTTCGCGCCGGCTGGCTCCCCTACCCGTCAACACCGGCATCATGTCAACGCCGTCAATCATGCGGTCTGTTGGTATTTTCGCACCGGCGATGCTCAGCGCAGTGGCGAACAGATCCATCGTGCAAGCCAAGTCCCGTGTTACGACCCCAGCCGGCACGCGCCCCGGCCACCATGCGATGCCCGGCACGCGCATTCCGCCGTCGAACGTCGAGCCTTTGCCGTCGCGCAACAATCCGGCGGAACCACCCGCCTGATTCATGATGAGCCACGGACCATTGTCGCTGGTGAAGAAAACGAACGTGTTTTTTTCCAGCTTCTCACGGCGCAATGCGTCGAGGATTTGGCCAACGCTCCAATCCAGTTCCTCGACGACATCACCGTAAAGGCCGCGCGGACTGCCTTTGCGGGAGGCAAAGAGCGGCACGTGCGGGAAGGTGTGAGCGAAGTAGAGGAAGAACGGCTTCTTCCTGTTATCACGAATAAACTTCACGGCTTGCTCGGCGTACCGTCGCGTAAGCGTTGTCTGGTCGGCGGGACATTCGATGCGTTTCTCACCGAGCCAGAGCGGAGCGGCCCACCACTCGGGATTCTGGTCGAGGCGCGCGGTTGCACCTTTTGGCGCGGCGGGCGTCGGGTTCATATCGTTGGAATGCGGCAGGCCGAAATAGAAATCGAACCCGTGCCGCATCGGATGATGGGTGATGACGTTCTCGTAGTTGCCAAGATGCCATTTGCCGACCATGCCGGTGGTGTAACCTTGTTTCTTCAAGGCTGCTGCCAGCGTGATCTCTTCCGGCGGAAGGCCACCGAGGGAATTGCGGCGCAAAACGCGGAAACGGTCGTGGCACATCCCGTTGCGAATCGGGTAACGGCCTGTCAACAACGCCGCACGGCTCGGTGTGCAGACCTCAGCGGTCGCATACAAATCGGTGAACCGCATTCCTTCCGCCGCCATGCGGTCGAGGTTCGGCGTGCGGATGCTCGGATGCCCGTAGCAACCGAGGTCGCCATAGCCGAGGTCATCGGCGAAGATGATAATCACATTGGGCCGCTCGGCAGCGAAACCGCAAACGGCGACGAAGAGCGCGAGCAGAATCATTTTCATGTTACTTGGTTCCTTTCGACTGGTTGGTGTGACGCAGGATGAACTCGACGATGGGCGTCGGGTCTTTCAGGCTGTGTGGATGATGGTCGCAGTTCGGTTTGGCGATCACTTCGATGACGCCCCAGAGTTCTTTGTAGCGTTTCTCGACAAGCTGCGTGTTCTCCTCAATCGGCACCGTTTTGTCAGCTTCCCCGCAGACGCTCAGGATCGGAATCCTCGCCTTCGCCAACGGCGCGAGGTTGTCCACGGGATTACGAGGATACGCCATCGCCTGTTCCTCGGTCAGGTTGTACACCGCCAGTAATCGTTTCCAATCGTTCGTCGAACCCTTTCCCTTCCCCTTGCCACCGGGCCAACTCTTGAAGTCGAGTACCGGTGCGTCCACGTAAATCGCCGCGACCTTCTCCGGGTTCCGCGCCGCCCAGTTGAACGCGAACAGCCCGCCCCGGCTGAATCCTTCCAGCACCGTCTTCTGCGACAGGTCGAATTCCTTCGTCAGGTGCGCGTGGAACTTGTCCATGTGATCGAGCGCGACGGGCGCGCCGTACATGTTCTGCACGTTCATGTAGGCGACGTGAAATCCCTTGCCGAGCAACGCGATGTCGCCCTGCGGCTCGTGACCGAAGAACTCTGTCCGCCAAATCCACGGCTTGCCCGGCGCCGGCGTCTTCGGCAACACCAACAGACACTGTCGTCCGTCCACCTCGAACTTGAGTTGCTCGTAGCCGCTCCACTGCGCCGCGGAAACGTTGCCGACCAAACAAACAGCCAGCAGAATAGGAGATGCTCTCATGGCACACGTTCATATCATGCCGTGCCCGCCTGTGGCAACCACAGGTAGGGACGGCGCGGCGCGCCGTCCGCGTCGTTGAAGTCCCGTCTTCATGCCCGGCGGACGCCTCGGCGAGGCGTCCCTACCTTGCTTCTGGAATTGTAGGACAACCGCCTCGATTCCGGTCGTGCTTCGCCGTGGCAGGCGGAGCGCCTGCCGTACAACATTTATGGCTGCGTGACGGTCAGCGAGAAGTTGTCGAGGTAGAAGGCGGTCTTGTTGGTGGCGGCGCTGGTGAAGCCGAGCCAGTTCAGTTTGTTGAAGTCGACTTTCAGATACGACAGGTTCGCAAACTTCTTCGGCGGTTGGCCGGGCAACGTCACGGTCAGCGTCCATTGGCCGGTGCTGGATTTGCCGAGGTTGCCGGTGAGATCGAAGTGCATCCATTCGCCGACGGGTAGTTCGATGGCTTTGCCGGGGGCGAGGTTCAGTTTGGCGTCGCGGATGTCGAAGCGGGCGCCGGTGTTGTAGGGGGAATTGTTGTCGCGCCATTCGAAGCCGAGGTGCGTCGCTTTCTCGATGCGGAGGTCGAAGGTGTTGTGGACGGTGCCTTCGGTGTGGCGGACTTGGTAGTCGAGATACGGATAGAAACTTTGTTTGAGGCCGGGAGCGTCGGTGATTTTCAGGCTGTGTTTGCCGGTGGCGGCGGTCTCGTCGGTGACGACGATGGAGTCGCCCTTGCCTCCGATGTGCGTTGTGAAGCTGCGCGGGGTCGAACCGACTTTGTCGCGCTCGAAGGTGTCGTGGATCGGCAACGGTGCCGGTTCGGGCGCGATCTCCAGCGGCGGGTAGTTGACGCTCTTGGCTTCGTCAATCCAGTCGGGGTCGCCATAGACGCCGGCTTGTTTCGGGTCGAACGGCTTGAAGCCGAGGGCGAGCGCGGGCGAGTCGGGTTTTAACCTGAAGTTGTGACGGGCGGCGTCAACAAAGCGCGGGTCGGCGATGACGGAGCCGACTTCGTTGGTCCGGGCCTGCCAGTCGGCGAGGGATTTGCCGGCAAAGGTGACGTTGGAGCCGGCGGCGTTCCAGTAGAGGTTGCTGCGGGTGACGGTGTGAATCTTGTCCCACGGGCCGGCGAGCGCGGGGCCGGTTGTCCAGCAGACGATGTTGTTCTCGAAGGTGAACGAGAGGTGCGGCTCGACGCGGGTGGCCTGAAGCTGGTGCTGTTTGCTGAAGGCGAGGATGTTGTTGCGGATGATGTTCTCCTTGCCGTAGTGCTGGTGGAAGCTGCCGGTTTTGGTGTCATAGACGAGGTTGTTCTCGAAGAGGATGCCGGTGCTGCCTTCGTCGGTGTACATCCCCCAGCCGCCGTAGCTGTAGGCGTGGATGTCGTGGAAGACGTTGTGGCGGAGGACGGTGCCCTCGGAGGGGCCGAGCGTGTAGATGCCGCCCATGTCGCTGAGCAAGCCCCAGCCGAGGTGGTGGACGTGGTTGAAGGAAATGTTGTTGCGCTTGCAGTTACTCTCGGCGTAGCCCCAACGCCAGCCGGCGCTGATGCCGGTGTAGAAGAGGTCGGCAATTTCGTTGTGCGTGATCTGGTTGTCGGGGCTGAACCCGATCCAGACGCCGACAGCGCACGGGAAGATGTAGCCGCCGTGGCGAATGATGTTGTTGTCAACGATGTTGTGGCTGGTCTGCTCGGCCTCGGTCTTCGGCATGGCCATCTCGCCGATGCGCACGCCACCCGCGCCGAAATCCTCGATCAAACAACGCCGCACCACGTTCTCGCGGCAGCCCTTACGGAACCAGATGACGTAGGTGCCGACATGAGAAAACTCACAGTCCTCAAACGTCACGCGCCGGGCATTGTCGGCTTGTACGACGCCTTCGATGCCGGCGGCTGCCTGCATCGGCTCGAAGCCGCCGGGCGGCGTGAGCCACTGGGCGTAGCGGAAAGCCAATCCTTTGAAGCTGAGGCACTCCGCGCCGTTGATGACGATGAACTTCTCCACGACCGGCGCGATGACTTCAGCGCGTCGCATGTTTTCGCCGGGGAGCGGTTTGTAATAGAGCGTGCCGTCGCGACTGAGAAACCATTCGCCGGGGGCGTCGAGAAAGCGTCGCGCGTTTTCGAGGATGAACGGCGTGTTGCGAGTCCAAGCATTCCACGATTTCATTCCGCCGCCACTGGTGATGAGTGCTTGTTCCTGCTCGTCGAGTCTCTCGATGAAGCGGCGAGTGTTGTCCCATTTGTGATAGACGACAAGGTTCACGTCTTTGAGTTCGTCCGTCGTCAATCCGGCAACCGATTTGAAGTCATCGGGGCGGAACCAGACGGTTTGACGGGCTTCTTTCGGTCGGCGTGGATTCCCCTTCTCCAACACTTCCTCGCTGACACTGCGCATGTAGAACCAGAACTTGTTCGGCGTGCGCGCCCGCGTCGCGCGGCGCCCATCCACCCACAACTGCTCAAAGTACCAGTCCTTCGGCACCTGCGCCTGCCAGATGCCGTCAGCACCGCGTTTCCAGCCGCTGATGACTCGCCCGCCGCTGAACACCGGCTTCGCGCCACGCGCGGCCTCGAAACTGATACCGCTGTCCTCCGGACCAAGCACCAGCGGCTCGGTCAACGTGTACTGGCCGTCGCCGACGATAATGCGTGTTGCCTTCAGCTTGCGGGCGGCGTCGCGCGCTGCGGTCAACGAATTCACCGGGCCGTTTGGCGACATGCGCACGTCCGCCGCTGTCGTGCAGCAGACGATCGCCATCAGCCACAAAACTCTCACCCAGCAGACTCCACTTTGCGGGTAACACCGAGTTTGCCGATGAGCAGTTGCACCACCAACATCGCCACCGGGTACAACACCGCGCAGCCGACGAACACCGGCCCAAAACCCACAGCCGCCACCGCGCGTCCGATGTAGATTTGCGACAATGCGCCCATCAACGAACCGGCTGTGCCACCGAGGCCGGTCACCGTGCCAGCGGCGTTCTTGGGGAACACTTCCGCCACCAAGGTGACGTTGGCCCAACACGCGTGGCAGAACGCCATGCCGGCCATCAATGACATGGCCGCCGCGGGATGACTGACCTGCGTCACCAGCAGGCACATCACCGGGAACAGAAAAGTCGCCACCGTCATGATCGTTTTGCGCGCGCGGTTCAGTTCCCAGCCGCGGCTGATCAACCAGCGCGGCATCGCGCCGCCGAAGATGTTGCCGACCGCCGCCACCGCAAACGGAATCCACGCAAACATGCCGAGTTCCTTCAGGTTGAAGCCGTGAGTGTCCTGAAAATAACGCGGTATCCAGAACAACAGGAAATAACTGATCGGGTCGGTAAGCATCCGAACAATCACGCAACCCCAAGTCTCCTTCATCCGCAACAGCGCCGCCAGCGGCGCCGGCGTTTCGCTGGCGGCCTCGGTTCGCTGGTCGGCAAGAATCAACTGTTTCTCCTCTTCGCTGATCCGCGGATGGTCTTTCGGCTGTCGGAAGAGTAACAGCCAGAGGACGACCCAGACAAACCCAACCACGCCCGTCACCAAGAACGCCGAGCGCCAGCCGAACTGCATCGCGATGAACGACACGAGGGGCGCGCAAGACATTGCGCCCAAGGCCACGCCGGAGTTGATGATGCCCATCGCGAGGGCGCGCTCGCGCATCGGGAACCATTCGGTGACAGCCCGCACGCCGCCGGTGATGCCGCCCGGCTCAAAACAGCCGAGCAGAAATCCGCACCCGCAGAACTGTCTCACGGTGCGCGCGAACATGTAGAACATGTTGGCCAAGGACCAGCCCGACACGAAAACCGTGAAACCGCGTCGCGTGCCGACAACATCAATGATGCGACCGCTGACCAGATACATGATCCCGTAGCTGACAAGGAACCACGCGTTGATCGTGCCGTATTCCGCATTGCCTAGGTGAAGCTCCTCCTTGATGGTGCCGAACAGCACCGCCAACGATTGACGGTCGAGATAGTTTAATGCCGAGGCCAGACACAACAACCCGGCGATCCACCAGCGCAGATGCGGAATGGGTTTCTTGTTCATGAAGGTGGCGCGCAGTCTAAGCCGACATTTCCCATATGGTTTACGCCCTGCGTTTTTCGCGAGGCAGTTAGTT
>CAZNOK010000226.1:0-8345 GCA_964574605.1 uncultured Verrucomicrobiota bacterium | reverse complement strand
TTTGCTTCTCACCGGCTGTTAGAGCGCCTAACGGGTGGTGTTCTGTAGCTACGGCACGGAGCCTGTGCTGAGTCGCGAAGCATCACCGTGCCACACAGAACGCCTCGACAGAGCAAGGCGGCTACAAGAAACAGTAATATATCGGCAGCCGATATATCATGGTGGAGCAGGTTAGCCGGAAGATTCACTATAGAAACGCGGAGAATGCCGAGTTTCTACCGCGTATAGCGAGCGGGAACAAAACCGGAACATGGTGGTTGATATCTCAACCACTGTGGTTGCAATATCAACCACTGACGCAGACGGAGCGCACTCACTGCGCTGCGGTTTTTTCCGGTTTTGATTGGACGCCGAGTTGCTGGAGGAGGAAGCCGACAACATCGCCGGGGTCGTTCAGGTGGATTTCACATTTCACACCAACCTCGTCGCAGCGTTGTTTCACTGCCTTCGCGTGGCGCGGATGATGAACCATCTGGCCGCGGTTCTCCGGCTCGGTGTCGGGCATGTTGCAGTTCATGAAGATCGGCGGGTCGTCTTTCGTGATCTGGCGTAGCATGCTGCAATCGGCCAGAAACTTTTTGCCTTCCGGCGTTTGGTAGTCGTCGCGGCTCTTGAAACGGTAGAATTGCAGGTCCTCGGTCTCGCTGCGGGCCCATTCGGTTTTGAATCTGCCGATGACTTGTTCCCACTCGGTCATGTCGTAGGTCGCCTGACCGTTCATGCAGCCGACGGCGGAGATGCGGCTGGATTGGCGCAGTACCGGGTCGGTGTTGTTCGGGTCGGCGAGGTCGTCGTGAACGGCAAGCCAGAGCGATGTGCCCGCGCCCGCCGAGCCACCGTGCGAGGCGATGCGTTTCGGATCAATGTTGTATTCCGCGGCGTGAAGACGGATGAATTGGATCGCGCGTGCCGCGTCGCGGAGGATGTCTTGAATCGGCGCATGCAGGCGGAAACGGTAGTTCATGGACATGAACGACACGCCGGCATCGAGACAACGCTTGATCGTCTCAGCCTTGGCCTTGGATTTGTCGCCGGCGACGAATCCGCCGCCGTGGATGAACACCACCAGCGAAGTCGGCTTGTCGGACTTGGCCAGCCAGAGGTCGAGAACGTTGCGCTCGTGCGGCCCGTACTTCACGTCCGCGTGCGTCGGCGTCGGCAGCGGCTCTTGGCGCGCCTTGGCCTTGGCCTTGTTGGCCGCAAAAAGGCCGGGCGTCAGCAGCAGGACAGCCGCAATAACGGAATAAAGTTTGGAGTTCATTCTGCCTGTTTCACTGCCCAGACTTTGAAGTGCGTGTAGCTGCACTGGCCGGTGTGTTGCATCTGGCGCAGGCCGATTCGACCTTCCTTCCACACTGGGCCGAACGTCTTGCCGTCGTCCTCGAAGCGCACTTCGATCTTGCCGTTCGCCTCGACGGTGATTTTGTTGCCGAGTTTGAGAATCCGGATGCGGTGCGGTCCCAAGCCTTGCCCGGCAATGAGGTCGCTACCCATTGAGACGAGGTGGAATCCGTGGTTCTTGCGGATGTTGGCCGTGCCGCGCGCTTCGCCGGTGGAAGTGATGGCCCAGTAGGAAACGTGGTAGCAGTTGATTTCACCGCTGTGGTAGGTCCGAAACTCGCCATCGCGCATCGGTTGGCTCAAATCGAAGATGCTCCCGCCATCGCGGCCTTTCGCAGCGAAGAAAACAATGTTCAAGCCGTTGTTTGGGTCGGCAGGCGACACGCCGAACTCAACGAGCATGTCGGAGGGAAACTCTCGCGTGTTCCAGAACACGAGATGGCTTGCGTCATTCTTCAACACGAGCCGTTTGTTCTCGATGCGTGCGCTGGCCTTGCCTTCGAGCACCCAGTCCACGCCGTCAGGCAAACGCGTCCGCTTGCCGTCGGTGAACAGGTCGGTTTCCTTGACGAACTTCAGCGGCCTTGAGAAGTCCGTCTCATACAGCGGCCCCAGTTTCAGCCGCGACAAATCCAGCCCGCGTGATTCATCCGAAGTGTCCGGCATCTCGATAAACTTGCCGCGCCCGGCACTGATGCGCAGCGTCTTCCCGGTGCCCAACACCAACGGATCAAACCGGTACGTGTCCGTCCCTCCAGCCCAAGCGATTCCCCGAAGCAAGAGAATGCGAAAATATGGGTCGTCGAATGTGTAGGTGTAATGGCCGGGGACACAGCCGAAGACACGTCCGCCTGCCGGTTGACAGGTCCAGAAGATGGGCTGCGGCTGCATCGTGTCTGCATCGGGTGTGGGCTTCTCCATCGAAGTGGCCAGTACCGTGTAGCCCGGCGCGACCGGGTCCGGCGTCGGCGGCCAGTAAGGCTCGTCATCGAATTCGATCGCGCGCGGCAGGCCGACGCAAATCGGATGGTCCGTCTTTTCGATCTGCAGTTTGATGACGCCGTGACGCCAGCGTTGGAAGCCACCGACACCGGTCACCGACGCCACTTCGGCGGAAGGTTTTGGTTTTGTCCACGTGGCGGAATGGATGAGCACCAGTCCTTTTCCTCGTGCGAGGTAATTGCGGAGTTGTTCAATGCGCTGCGTGTCCCACTTCAAGTAACAGAATGCCGCGATGACATCCGCAATTTTGAATTGCTCTTCGGTGGGCCATTGTTGTGCCGTGAGAACCTTGACGCCGGGAGAGCCGCCCAGCAGCTTCGCCCAGTTCTCCTGCCACACCGGATAATCGTGAGCGCCCGAACCGTGATCTTTCTTGTCGGCCAGCAGCAGAACGGTCAACGGTTTGGCGGCAGCTTGCGAGGCGCCTTTCGGCGCCTTCGCAAGCACCGCTTCAATTTCCGCCCGGCTGCGAACCGCCGGTTCGGCAGAGCAAACCGTGGCGCAGAACACCAGCAACCACAGCGTGCGGAGCAGTTTCATTTCTTCTTAAGTAATCCGGTGAGATGTTCGAGGCTCTTGGCGGCCTGCAACGGCGTGCCGCACTCGACGGAGAAGACAATGTCGCGCGGGCATTTCTCGCGGACGATCTTGATGATGCGCGCCCAGTCGATCACACCCTCGCCGCAAGCGCAGCCAACCGGCGTACCGGTCACCTTGCCGCGCTCGGCATCGGAGTGTTTCACCGAGATGTCCTTCGCGTGAAGGTGAACGAGGCGCGAGGCGACGCGCTCCAGCCACGCATAAACATCGTGGCCGCAGAGGTAGGCGTTGCCGGTGTCGAGGTTGATGCCGATGGCGGGCGACTTGACCAAGTTGTAGATCCGGTCGAGGCCGTCGGGGTGACGCGAGTATTGCGCGTGCGGTTCGAGGCCGATCTTCACGCCGCGCCGCTCGGCGATGAACGCTGCTTCCTGCAACGTGTATTTGATCAGCACGAAGTCTTCCTCTTCGGTCGTCCACTTCGCCTTGTGGCCTTCGTCGGTGTTGACGACTGGCACGCCGATCTCGGCGGCGGTGCGGATGGCGAGCTTGATGTATTCGCCGTGCACTTCGGGCCGGCCGAGCGGGCCGTGCGATTGCAGCGCGGAAATAGTCAGGCCGGCTTTGTCGCAGGCGTCCTTGATCCGGTACGGATCGTCGAACATCGAGACGGTGTGGAAATATCCGGCTTCGCTCATCAGTTCGCGGCCGAAGTGGACCATCGGTTCGATGTATTTGTAACCCATCTCGGCGGCTTTCTGGACAGCCCATTCAAACGGCTTGTCCGAGCTGCGCGAGAACTCCGTGTTCAGACCAACGTGTATCTTGCCCATGTTTGTTGTTCCTTTCTTGGTTATTTGGTTTTGGTTGAAGTGCGATGAGTTTCCAATGCCTCGCGAAGCTGCTCCATCAACTCGGCGCCCGACTTGGCGCTCCGCCGGTTCCGCATGGAGTAATACTTCTGGTCGAGGTCCAACTGGTAGATCATCAAATGCTCATGAAACAATCCGGCCCCGGCCACGATCTGGCCGTTGGGGTCGAGCAGGTAGCTGTCGCCGTAGCCATGGCCATCGTAAGGCCGGCCATCCAGTTTCGTGCCGGTGACAATGTTGTTGGCACGCAGGAAATAGACGCCGTTCTCGACCGCCCGCGCGATGTGGTCGCTGCGGACAGTCGCGTAGTGCGGGATGGGGTTCGCGACGAAGTTGAAGTGCGGCGCGATGATCAACTGCGCGCCTTTCAACGCGAGGATACGCGCCGGCTCGATGTAACCGCCATCGGAACAGATGACGATGCCGAACTTCAATCCCTTCTTCTCGAACACCGTGAACTCGCGTCCCGGCTGGAAATAGCCTTCACCCGGCAACGCCTTGCTGTAGCGGCCGAGCAGCTTGCCGCGCTCGATGACCGCCACGGTGTTGAAGATTTTGTCAGCGCGCGATTCGTTGAAGCCGACAACCAGCGTCGTGTCGCAGCCGTCCGTCAGTTCGAGGACGCGTTTCATCTCCGGCGAATCCACGGCGAACATGTGTTTGCGGGCGTCTTGTTCCTTCGCGAAATAGCCGGTGAGAAAACATTCCGGGAACGAGACGATGTCCAGCTTCGCTTCCAACGCCTGGGCGAGACCTTTCCGCACCGTGGCGAGGTTGGCGTCGAAATCGCCCTGACGACACTCGCATTGGTAGTGACCGATCCGCACGAAGCGATTCGCCTCCGCCGCAAAGGACAGCACCGTTGTCATCACAACGCAGGCCGCGATCAGCGCAATGTGTGTCTTGCCCATGACTCAGTTCGTCTCGGTTGTAGGTGAGTTCACTGGTGAATGCAACTCCTTCAGCGGTTCACCACGATGCGCCCCAGCAACCGTAGCATCTCGGCCTGAATCTTGTCCGAGGCGGCGACCTCCAGACGGCTGGAGCGGGCTGGCCATGTTTCGTAGCCGCCCAACTCGTGCTGTCGCGGCGTGGGTAGGTAACCGTGATAGCCGTTGGCGAGTTCGATGACGAAGGTGTGGCGCGCGGGACTCTGTTTCTTGATCGCCAATCCGGTTTCCGCGAACACCTCGCAGGGAATCGCGCCGATGCCGATGTCGCCGATGCGAATGGCCTGCAAGCGGACCGGTTCCTGCGGCGGCATCGCCGCGAGGTGCAATGCTTCGCGGGCGTAGATTTGCGGACGTGTCAACTTGTTGGAAGTGGGACCGGGAACCGCGGTCTTCTTTGCCCACTCCAAGCGGGCGGCATCCGGGCGACGGATGCCGAGAGCGATTTCGGATTCGACCACTGCCAACGCCGGGTGATCCTGATATTGGGCCGTCTTGAAAGCGCCGGCCACAGCCTCCGCCACGTCGTGGCCGACATGGCGCATATTGCCAAACGCCGGCAGTGCGGGTCGGGGAGCGCCGGAGTCTCCGACTCGACGGTTGCTGACGTCGCCGCAGGTGCCGTTGGACATCATGGCCACGAAGGGTGGGTCTTGTTGCGGCGCGCCCAGCAATTCTTCCAACCGACGGGAGAACGAGCCGAAGTAATCGGCGCTCACGGTGCCGGAAGGAATGCCGCCCACGTAGTGCAAGGTGTAGTTGGCGAGCACAGCCAACGGGCGGCCATCGGCATGCTGCAGGGCGAGAAACGCCACCTCGGGATCCACCGGTCCAGCCGGCTCCAGCGCAACGTCCTTTTTCGGATACATCCATGCGCGGTCGGTCTTTTCGCCGAAAGGATTGACCAGCGAGTGGTCCGGCTTCAGCAGCCAGCGCCGGTTATAGACGTGTTCGGTTTTTTTCACGCTGCCCCAACCGACGCGGGCCGGCAGGAAATTGTTGATCGCGCGCTGGACGCCATCCGCCATTCGTTGCACCACGAAATCTTCGTAGCGACGGTTCGCTTCTCCCAAGCCGAGATCAATCAGGCGCGGCGAACTGTGCGTGTGCGTGGCTGAGATGAGGACGTGGCCGGGCGGGAGGCCGGTGGTTTGCGAGATCAGTTGCCGGGCGCGATCCACCAGCTCGCGCGAAAACATGGTGGTGTCGCAGATGACGAACGCGACGCGAGTGGCGCCGTCGTCCAGCACCAGACAACGCGCATGGAGTTCGTCATGCACGTGTTTGGCCGGGCCGATCTGCATGATGGTGCCGTCGAGGATCACCCCCAACGCAGGAGTGATGTTGCTGGTGGCTGCGCCAGCACGGAAACCCGACGAAGCGCCAGTCTGGCCGCCTTTACTTCTCTTGCCCGCCTTTCCTTTGGCTGGCGCGGCGCCCAGACTCATGCCGCCAAGAGCAGTGAGCGCAGCACCGGTCAAGACCGAGGTGATGAACGCGCGTCGTTTCATGCGTTCAGTCCTTGATTTTGGAATCTGGTGTGTGGCGTTTGGCTTTCGAGCGGCCGCCTTTCCAGATGTTGTATTGCGGGTCGGCGTAACGGTTGAAGAAATCGTCGAGACGTTTGGCCATCTCGGCGCGCGCGGTTTCCATGCCGGGCTGGCCGTAGAGATTGAATCGTTCCTGCGGGTCCTTGCGCATATCGTACAGCTCGAACGGACCCTCCGGGATGCGCGCGACGTATTTCCAGTCGTCGGTGCGGACGGCGCGCGTGGTCTCCATTTCGTAGAAGATTGCATTGTCCCACTCGATCTTCTGCCCGCGCAATGCCGCCGAGAAATCGCGGCCCGGTGATTTGGGCTTCCGCGGCATCTTGTCGCCGAGACCGAGGTGGCCGAGCACGCTCGGCAGGAAATCGTAGTTACTCACCAACAGATCGTTGGTCTGGCCGGCGGGGATTTTACCGGGATGACGGAAGATGAGCGAGATCTGCATCATCAACTCGTGCGCGCCGGTCGGACGCGTGTGATCGCCCATTCCCCAGATGCCGTTCTGGCCGCCCATCCAGCCTTGGTCCGACGCGTAAGCGACGACCGTGCGGTCATCGAGACCGAGGCGCTTGAGCGTCGCCATGATTTCGCCGACGCCGTCGTCCACGCCGCTCGTTTCGGCGGCGCAACGTTCCATCGCCGTCTGTGTGTTGTGAAAGGGTTTGTTTGCCCATTGCCACGGGTGCATCGTGTCCACGGGGAAACTCTTGAAATGTTTGTCCTTGTAGTGCGCGGCCCAACGGTTGCGCGGCGGGTTCGACATCAGCTTGCCGAGGTTGTAGGGGCCGTTGTAGGCGAGGAAGAGAAAGAACGGGCGGTCCTTGTTCTGTTCGATGAACTTGACGCCGTTGCGCGTCCACAACTCCGTCGTGTAACCGGCTTCTTTGCGGACTTTGCCGTCCTCGATGACCGGCTGGTCGTAGAACTCCGCTGTGCTGCCGTCGGGCTTGGTGATCCAGAAACTGAATCCCTCCGACGGCGTGAGGTTGGCGCCGAGATGCCACTTGCCGCTCAACCCGCACACGTAACCGGCATCGCGCAGCACTTCGCCGATGGAGGTGAACTCGGCGAGCGTGTTGTAAGCCTCTGGTCCCATCATGTATTTCGGGTCGAGAAACGAATGCACGCCGTGCTGCGACGGGATCAAACCGGTCAGGAACGTCGCGCGCGTGGGCGAACAGACCGGGTTGCTGCTTAGCGCGCGCGTGAAACGGATGCCCTCGGCGGCAAGCTTGTCAATGTGCGGCGTCTGGATGTCGGGGTTGCCGTAACAGCCGAGCGTCCACGCGCCCTGATTGTCGGTGAGGATGAACACGAGATTGGGTTTGGCCCCATGCGCGGCGCTCATGGCCGCCACCAGCAGAATCAGAAAGGCAGTCGCTTTCACAGTTTCCATCCATTGTGCATCGGGCGGCTCAAGCGGGCGTTGGCTTCGTCGTTGCCGATGAACTTCTCCCGTTTCGGGTCCCACTTCAATTTCGTCTCCAGCCGCGCGGCGATCTCGGCAATGAGACCGAGGTAAGAGGCGACATGAGTCGCATTCACGTCAGACACCGGGTCTTTGCGGCTGCGGACGCAACTGAGAAAATCATCGCCGTGGTTGAACGTCCTGAACGCGACTTCGTCGCCGGTCCGTTTTTTCACTGTGATGATGTCTTCGCCCGGTTCGGCGCATTGATAGACGTGTGTCTCACCGGATTTCGGCCTGACTTGGAGTAGGGACTCCGGTTCCGCCCACAATCCGGCGCGGTTCACGTGGACCCAGCCTTTGTCGCCAATGAACCTTGTGCCCACGTCTTTCTCCGACTCCGACCGGTCACAGAAAACCATCTTCAGGCCGTCGGCGAACGTGAATGTCCCATTCCAGCTTTCGATGTTGTCGGTAAAACCTTTCTTGCGATAGACGCCCTTGCACTCGATCTCGCATGGCGTCTTCGCGATGGACGGACAGCCCCAGTTGGCGATGTCGAGGTAATGCACGCCCCAGTTGCAGATGAACCCGGCGCAGTAGTCCCAGATGAGATACCAGTCGGGTCTCGCGACGCGGCCGGGATTGTAGGGTTTGTTCGGCGCCGGGCCGCGCCACATGT
>CAZNOK010000225.1:0-8347 GCA_964574605.1 uncultured Verrucomicrobiota bacterium | reverse complement strand
ACTTCCTCAGCGACGGCACGCACACGGATTTCAATCCGACGTGGACGCGCGACGGCAAGAACACGCCCATCTGGAACCGGAAGAACGAGAAGGGTCGTGGTTTCATTGTGATGCAGAGCAAAATCGGCGGCAAACCCGGCGAAGAAGTTGCGATCACCGAGACGGGTTTTCCTAATTGGGCGCATTCGTGCCTCATGGATGGCCGGATTGTCGTAACCGCGAATCCGCCGAAGCAGGGCGCGGGAATCTACTTGCTGACGCGCCGAGAAGGGCCAAAACCCGTTTACGAACGCGTCCAGTGCGAACTGACGGGAAAGGGAATCTTTCACCGCATGAGCGTTTCTCCCAGCGAGAAGAAGATCTGCTTCGAATACATCACCTTCGAACGACAGAAGAAATTCAAAACCGGAGAACCCGGCCACACGCTTTACGTTGCGGACTTCGACGTGCGCGAGCGCGCTATCACGAACCTTAAGCCGTTTGCCAACGAGGAAGGCAAGCCGATCTGGTTTGCGTATGCGCGTTGGATTGATGGCGAGTCGGCGGTGGTCTATCACTCCACTGAAACAGGGAAGGGCCAACTGTACGTGTACCGATTGGACGACGGCTCGATCAAGCGCGTCTCCACCAACCCGAAAGCCGACTACCGGTATCCGCACGGAGAAGCCGCCCCGTGTTGAAGCGTCGCGAGTTCCTGAAGAAGGCGTCGCAGGCACTGGTCGCGTTGGCCGTTTGCGAGAGCATCGCGCCGGCGCAATCTCCCGGCACAATCCCAATCCGCACGCTCGGCAAGACCGGCCTGAAACTTCCGATGCTCGGCTACGGCGGTGCTGGCTTGCCCAAGGCGTGGCGCAATCCGCTGTCGTACGAAGATCGCGTGGCGCTGGTCCGGTACGCCTACGACCGCGGTGTGCGTTACTTCGACACTGCTGGCAATTACCTTGAGAGCCAAGCAATCCTCAGCGAAGCGCTCAAAGACCGGCGCCGTCAGGTCTGCCTCGTGACAAAAGTCGAGACCACCAAGACGGAAGAAGTGCGGAAGGCGGTGGAGAAATCCCTCAAGGAACTGCAGACCGATTATCTGGACGTGCTTCTGATTCACGGCACGCCGGGACTTCAGCAAATGAGCGTCGAGCAGGCGATGAAGATTCACGCCGAGTTGCTGAAGCTGCGCGGCGAGAAGATCACGCGGTTCATCGGGTTCTCCGCGCACGGCTACTTCGACAAGGCGCTGGCCCTGATCAACTCTGGCGGATTCGATCTGTGCATGTTGTCCTACGGCTACGTCCCCCGCGGCTACAATCAGGTGTGGACACCGCGAATGACCAACCTGCGCGACGACTGTCTGGCGAAGGCCAACGAACTCGGCATGGGGATTGTCGCGATGAAAGTCATCAGTGCCGGTTGGCTCGGCGCTTGGTCAGGATACGTTGTTCCCGAATTCGACAAGCAACGCCTCAATCAACTGCCCGGCGCAGCGATTCGTCACGTGTTGCAGGACAAACGGGTTCACATGCTGGCCATCGGCATGCGCTTGAGGAAGGAAATTGATGCCAACATCAAGACCGTCACTGGCAACGCCACCTGCACGCCGGAAGACCGCGCCCTGCTCGCGAATTTCTCCGCCAAGCTCCGCGAAAGCGATGCGTTCAAGAAGATGAAAGTGGAATAATGCTCCAATTTTGTTCCGGTTGCCTTCTCGGGGTGACTGTGGCTATTCTCTGTCACCATGAAACCCATCATCACACTCTTCCTCGCATCTCTGTGCTTGTCTGTTGCCAACGGCGCACAGAAGCCGAACGTTGTACTCGTTCTCTGTGACGACCTTGGTTACGGCGACCTTGCCTGTTTTGGCGATAAGACGCTGCGGACGCCGAACGTGGACAAGTTCGCGGCGGAAGGACTGAAGCTGACCAGTTGCTACGCGGCGCACGGGAATTGTTCGCCGTCGCGCACGGCGCTGATGACGGGGCGCACACCGACGCGCGTCGGCGTCCGCAACTGGATCGCGCAGGATTCTCCAGTCCACGTGCGCCGCAGCGAAGTCACCATCGCGACGCTGCTCAAGCGCGCCGGCTACGCGACCTGCCACAGCGGCAAATGGCACATGAACGGCGAATTCAACAAACCCACCCAGCCGCAGCCGGGCGACCACGGTTTCGAGCACTGGTTCGCCACACAGAACAACGCGCTACCGAGCCACCGCAACCCCGACAACTTCGCCCGCAACTACAAGGACGTCGGGAAACTCGAAGGGTACTCGGCACATCTTGTCGTGGACGAAGCCATCCGCTGGCTCGGCGCGCGCGACAAGGCGAAACCATTTTTCCTCTACGTCTGTTTCCACGAGCCGCACGAGCCGATTGCATCCGACCCGAGATACACGAAGCTCTATCCGTCCGACGACCCGAGCTACAGCGCGCACCACGGCAACATCACGCAGATGGACGACGCGTTTGGCCGGCTGATGCGCGCACTCGACGAGCAAAAGTTGCGCGACGACACGTTCGTGTTCTTCACCAGCGACAACGGTCCCGCGATCACGGCGCAACATCCGCATGGTTCCTCCGGACCGTTGCGCGACAAGAAAGGCTCGCTCTACGAAGGCGGCATCCGCATCCCCGGCATCGTGCGTTGGCCCGGCAAGACCAAGCCCGGCAGCGTGAGCGATGAGCCGGTCTGTGGCGTGGATTTCCTGCCGACAGTCTGCGCCATCGCCGGCATCGAGCCGCCGCGCGACCGCAAGCTCGACGGCGCGAACTTCCTGCCCGTGCTGGATGGCAAGCCAATCAAACGCGCGACGCCGTTGTATTGGCATTTCAATCGCGCGTCGGGCGAGCAGAAGGTTGCGATGCGGGCCGGCGACTGGAAAATCCTCGCCACGCTCGACAAGCCGCCGGCGACCCGGACGAACGACATCACCGACGAGGACGAACGCATGTTCAAGGAAGCCGAGCCGGTGACGTTCTCGCTGTACAACCTTCGCAACGACATCGGCGAGACAACCGACTTGACCGCGAAGGAACCGGCAAAGCTGGCCGAGTTGAAGAAACTTTTGTTGGCAAAATATCACGAGGTGCGCGCCGAGTCGCCGACGTGGCCGGCGTGGCAGTTCACTGGCGCGGAAGGCAAACGCATCGAATGGCCTGACTACTGGACGAAGAAACGGGGTGCAAAGAAGAAGAAATAACCAGATGAAACCCGTCATCACACTCTCCGCCCTTTTTGCGCTCCTTGCGCCTTTTTGCGGCCAAGCTGTTACACCGGCCAAACCGAACATCGTGCTCGTTCTCTGCGACGATCTCGGCTACGGCGATCTGGCGTGCTACGGCAGCAAGATTGTGAAAAGCCCGAATCTCGACCAATTCGCGCGCGAAGGGTTGCGGCTGACGAGTTGTTACGCGGGTCATGCGAACTGCTCGCCGTCGCGCGCGGCGCTGATGACCGGACGGACGCCGATGCGCGCCGGCATCCGCTCGGCGATTCCGCTCGAATCGCCCATGCACCTCCGGCGGGGCGAGGTGACGGTCGCGTGGCTGCTGAAGGACGCGGGGTATGCGACGGCCCATGTCGGGAAGTGGCACTTGAACGGAAAATTCAACCAGCCCGAACAACCCCAGCCCGGCGACCACGGGTTCGATTACTGGTTCTCGACGCAAAACAACGCGCTTCCCAATCACCGCAACCCCGTCAACTTCGTCCGCAACGGCAAGCCCGTCGGCAAGCTCGAAGGATTTTCCGCGCATCTCGTCGTGGACGAAGCCATCCGCTGGCTCGACGCGGGCCGCGACAAGTCGAAGCCGTTCTTTCTCTACACGTGCTTTCACGAACCGCACGAGCCGATTGCCACGGACGCGAAGTATTCGCGCCTCTATCCGTCCGACGATCCGAGTTACAGCGCCTATTATGGCAACATCACGCAGATGGACGATGCGTTTGGCCGGTTGATGCGCGCGCTCGACGAGCGCGGCCTGCGGCAGAACACACTGGTATGGTTCACCAGCGACAACGGGCCGGCCATCACGCCAATGCATCCGCACGGTTCCGCCGGGCCGTTCCGCGACAAAAAGGGCAGCCTCTGGGAAGGCGGCATCCGCGTGCCCGGCATCGTGCGCTGGCCGGGCAAGACGAAGCCGGGCAGCGTCAGCAACGAGCCGGTGTGCGGCGTGGATTTCCTGCCGACAGCTTGTGCCATCGCCGGCATCGAGCCGCCGCGCGACCGCAAGCTCGATGGCGTGAGCGTGCTGCCGGTGTTCGACGGCGGGCGGGTCGCGCGGGCCACGCCGCTCTACTGGCAATTCAACCTCTCCGTCGGCGAGCCGAAGGTGGCGATGCGCCACGGCGACTGGAAACTGCTCGCCTCCTTTGGTCCGCCCGGTCCGCGGAGGCTGGACATTGACGAGCAATCCGAACGGGAAGTGAAGACGGCGGAACTAGCGAAGTTTTTCCTTCACCATCTGGGCCGCGACATCGGCGAAACAAATGAACTGTCGGCGACGGAACCAGCCAAGCTCGCCGAACTGCGAGACTTGCTGGAGACGAAGTATCGCGAAGTGCGCGCCGAGACGCCGGTCTGGCCTCATTGGAAGGCTGTCAACCTCGAATCACAGTTGATCGTATGGCCCGACTACTGGCTGAAGAAGCGGGCTGCCAAAAAGAAAAAGTGATCAAATGAAATTGCTACGAACGTGCTTATCTGAATCCCGTTGTAGCCGCGAGCCTGCTCGCGGCCTTCGGACAATAGCCCGCCGCGAGCAGGCTCGCGGCTACAATGTCTGTCAATCCGTTTTAACGATTGGGGTGATTTCGGCTGTTGCTTTTGCCGGGTCGTTGTTCGCCGCGGAAACCCACAAACCCAACCCGCCACAGCGGGTAAACATTCTGTTCATCATTTCCGATGACCAAAGCTGGCTGCACACCGGAGTGACCGGTTGCAAGGCCGTCAAGACGCCGAACTTCGACCGCGTCGCGTCGCAAGGCGTGTTGTTCACGCACGCATTCGCCGGCAGTCCGGGCTGCGCGCCATCGCGGGGCACGATTCTTTCGGGGCAGGCGTTCTGGCGGTTGCGCGAGGGCGCGGTGCAACGGTCGTCGTTCCCCGGTTCCATTCGCGTTTATCCGGAGATTCTCGAAGCCGCCGGTTATCACGTCGGCTTGCAAGGCAAAGGCTGGGGACCGGGCACAGTTCGCGGACGCAAGAACAATCCCGCAGGCAAAACGTATCCCAGCTTCGAGAAGTTTCTGGCCAGCGTTCCGTCAGACAAGCCGTTTTGTTTCTGGTTCGGCAGCCTCAATCCACATCGCCCCTACAAACCCGGCTCCGGCAAGAAACTCGAAGATGCCGTCGTGCCGTCGTTTCTGCCCGACGTGCCGGAGGTGCGCAACGACTTGCTCGATTACTACACCGAGATTGATCAGTTCGACCGGGAGACGGGGCGCGTCCTCGACGCGTTGGAGCGGTCGGGGAAGGCCGCCAACACGCTCGTGTTCGTCACCAGCGACAACGGGATGCCGTTCCCGCGCAGCAAGACCAACCTCTACGACTACGGCGTGCGCATGCCGCTGGCAGTCCGCTGGCCGGCTCGCGTCAAAGGCGGGCGCGTCGTCACGGATTTCGTGTCGCTGGCCGATTGCGGGCCGACAATCCTGTGCGCCGCAGGTTTGGCGCCGTTGCCAGAAATGACTGCGCGAAGCTTCCTCGATGTGTTGCTCTCGGACAAATCAGGCCGCGTGGATCCGTCGCGCGACCACGTGACGTTTGGGCGCGAGCGTCACGGGTTCAGTTGGCCGTGCCGGGCGTTGCGAAACGATCGTTACCTCTACATCCGCAACTTCGCCCCCGACCGGCTCGATGGGCTGGTCGCCGACGGGTCGCCAAGCAAGAGCTTCCTGATCGAGCACGCCGACGATCCGCAGTATCGGCGGTTTTACCAACTGGCGTTCGGACCGCGTCCCGCCGAGGAACTGTACGATGTGCGCAATGATCCCGACCAAATCCGTAATCTCGCCGGGCAGCCCGAACACGCCGCCGCGCTCAAACAGATGCGCGAGGCGCTGGAGAGCGAACTGAAACGAACCGCCGATCCGCGAATTCTCGGACGCGGCAAGGAGTTCGATGATTTTCCCGGCCCGAAATCAAAGGGAGGGAACGCCGCCGTCCCGGCGGTTGCGGGCCGGACTTCGACCGCCGGGACGGCGGCGTTCCTCTCGGCGACCCAATACGATTGCGATGTGGCGGTCATCGGCGGCGGCAGCGGCGGGTTCGGCGCGGCGCTGGCGGCGGCGCGTCTCGGATGCAACGTGGTGCTCGTCGAAAAGGCGGATTGTCTCGGCGGCACCTCGACGCGCGGCGGCGTGAACTGCTGGGAGATGGGCGCCGGCGGCACGGGCATTCCATTCGATCTTTACAAGGAACTGAAGAAAATACCGAAGGCAGTCGGCATCTACACATTTGGCCGGCACGGCAGCACGTTCGACCCGGAGCGCGAAAAGTTCCGTTATCCCGGCGGTGAGTGTTTGATTGATCCAAACCGCCGTTACCTCAACACGCTTCAACGCCACGTTCCGCGCGGGGACAAGAACACGGCGGAGTATCGTCGTGCTCACTGGCACGGCTTGCCGTTCGAGCCGGACGCGATGGCGAAGACGATGCGCGGGATGCTCGATGCGACCGGCCGTTGCCGCGTCCTGCTCAACACGGCGTTTGTCTCCGCCGAAGCGGGCGGTGGCCGTGTCCGCTCGATTCAATTGTCCAACGGCAGCCGGCTGCGTGCCCGGCATTACATTGACTCAACTGGCGATGGGCTTGTCTGTGTCGCCATTGGCTGTGAGGCAATGACCGGTCAGGAATCGCGCGAGCGGTTCAACGAACCGGACGCGCCGGAGAAGCCCACCACACGCGTCAACGGCGTCAGCTTGATCTACCGCGTCACGCCGGTCAAAGAGCCGCGCATCGAGCCGTTGCCGAAGGGCGTCGCGGCGGAGTGTTGGTGGAGGAAAAGTTTTCCCGGCGCGCACGTCAACCATTATCCAAACGGCGATCTCAACATCAACATGCTGCCGACGATGGAAGGCGAAGAATTCATGCGACTTGGTTACGAGGCCGCGTTTGCGGAGTGTCAAAAGCGTGTGCGGGCGCACTGGCACAGTTGGCAGACGCGCTTCGATGAGTTTCAGCGGTATCGTCTGCTGTGGATCGCGTCGGCGCTCGGCGCGCGCGAGACGCGGCGCATCGTCGGCGAATACGTCCTCAACGAGAACGACCTGTTAGCGGGCTTGAGCGGCCAGAAACATCCCGACATCGTCTGTTTGGCGGACCACTCGTTTGACACGCACGGCAGCCACTCGAAACGCCACGGCGAAATGCATGAACCTTACGGCGTCCCGTACCGCTCCCTGATTCCGAAAGGGTTACGGAATCTGTTGGTGGCGTGTCGCGCATCGAGTTTTAGTTCAATGGCGGCGTCGAGTTGCCGGCTGTCGCGGACGATGATGCAGTTGGGCCAAGCAGCCGGAACGGCGACAGCGCTGGCGAAAGGGTTGAACGTGGATTTGCCGAATGTTCCCGCCGACCGGCTCCGCGATGCGCTCCGCCGGCAAAACGTCCAGCTTGAACACCCGATGCCCGCAGCGTTGCGCTCGCATTTGGAAAAGGAGTAGTCGAGGCAATGACGACGAGCATGAAACATAACTTGGGTCGCATCATCGCTGTGCTGATATCCGTTGCAGGAATCACGACAGCGTGTCAGGCGCAAAAGTCCGCGACCGCGGACAAACCCAACTTCCTGCTTCTCTATGTGGACAATGTGGGTTACGGCGACTTGGGTTGTTACGGCAACCGGGTGGTCAAGACGCCGCGCATCGACCGGCTGGCGGGCGAAGGCGTCCGATGCACGGATTTCTACGTGTCTGCGTCGAGCTGCACGCCGTCGCGCGGGGCGATTCTCACGGGACGCCATCCCTTGCGGAACGGTCTCCCGCATCAACTTCGCACGACGGAGAACTGGATCGGCATCGGCCTGCCACACCGCGAACGCATCATTCCGCACTATCTCAAATCAGCCGGCTACGCGACCGCTTGTTTCGGCAAATGGAACATCGGTTTCGCGCCGGGCAGTCGTCCGACGGAGCGCGGGTTCGACGAGTTCTTCGGCTTCCGCTCCGGCAACATCAACTATTACACGCACGCCTATCATGGCGAATACGACATGTTTCGTGGCACCGAACGCCAGAAGGTCGAGGGCTATAGCACCGACTTGTTCGCCGATGCGGTCAGTGACTTCATTCGGCGACAGGCTAGGAGTCTGTCCAAGTATTTATGTTGGGTGGTGAGTGAGGTGGGCGAGGC
>CAZNOK010000224.1:0-8415 GCA_964574605.1 uncultured Verrucomicrobiota bacterium | reverse complement strand
GCATTGAGGAAGGTCAACCCGCTGCCGATGTCGGCTTGGACGATGCCGTTGACCAACACGGTGCCGGAGACGGTGCCGTTGCCGGAGAACGTGGCGTTATTCTGAATCGTCAAGAGGTTGGCGAGCGAGAGCACGCCACCGCGAAGATTCAACGTCGTCGCGCCGGTACCGTTGCCGACAACTGCGTTATTGGCAAACACGAGACCGCCATCGGCAATCGTTAGCGTGTTGCCAGAGCCAGAGGAGCCGACATACAGGTCGCCACCATTGGTCCAAACGGAGCCGGTGCCGGTGACAACAACTGTGTTCCCGGTGCCGCCGGCAATTGTACCGACCCACCCATCGAAGTTGTTGCGAACTTGTCCTCCATTCGTAATGATCAATGTGTTGCCACAACCTTGGAAACCGACAGAAAGCGAATAGCTCATATTCCAAATGGAGCCGGGCCCAGTGACCACAACGCTATTCGAGCCGGTGTAAGCGCCAATGTACCCGTTGGCACTGTACACCGTGCCGCTATTGGCGATGGTCAGTGTGTTACCGAAGCTGTTGTAACCAACGTAGAGACTGTTGCGGTTGCTCCATACCGAGCCGGCGTCGGTTATCACAACGGTATTACTGTTCGCACCATTGACGTAACCCATAGTGCTCATGTCCCCCACAACTTGACCGCCATTGGAAACAAGCATCGTTCCTTGCGCACCGGAGGCAGCACCGAAAATAGTGTCGTAGAAAGCGACCATGCCACCGATGACAGTCACCTTTCCGGTGCCTGTGTTCCCAATGTTGGCAGTACCACCAAGATCCCCTGCATGGGCGCGGAGCGTGCCATGCTCCACGCTGACCTCCCCATCAATATCAAATGCTTGAACGCCGGCCACACCGATCACCATGTTTGCATTGGTCACCAGCAATCGCCCACCGGCACCGATCGTTAGCTTCACCACGACGATGGGTTGCGTCGCGCCAAGGTCAACCACCTGGAGCGTGTTGGTGAGTCCAGTCGGCGCAGCGACGACCAAACTGCAGTTCGTCATGCTGTTTGGCAAGCTCAGCGCGGTGCCAGCGTCCACTGTCACCGTCTTGGAAACGTCGTTCGTAATCAGCAGAAACGAATTCGTATAGTGTGGCGCTACTCCCAGCGACCAACTCGTGGCGTTTGACCACGCTCCGCTATTAGTATCCACCCAACTGTTCGTCGCACCTTTGTCAGTCAGCACTGCGGCATGATAAATCGCCGTTCCACCGGAGGTCCTCACTGTGCCGAGGTTGATCAGCAACCCAAAAAACTCCAAGATTCCGCCGTTCGTGGCGACAAGGAGACCTTCGTTGCCAACCGTGCCGAGGAAAGAGAGTGTCCCTCCGCTTGTTCTGGCAGATATGCTTCCTTCATTGTGAACCCCGCCAGTGATGGCACCCCAACCCTGCACGGAGTTCTTACTGGCAACCTGTAGAGCACTGCTCAACGTCCCATTGCTGAGTTTGATCGAATTGTTGGTGGTAACATTCCCCACGGTGGTCATCGTGGCAGCAACCAACGCCCCATTGCTGATCACAAGACTGTTACTCTTGCTGTGCGCACCGACGTAGAGGCTGCCGCTGTTGCTCCACACTGAACTGGAGTCGCTGACGAGGACGGTATTGTTGCTCGCGCTGGCGGTATTGCCGATTTCCCCAGACGCGCTGAACACACTACCACCGTTGGTGATGGTCAACTGATTGCCTGATCCCGCGTCGCCAATGATGAGATAGCTCCCATTATTCCAAACGGAACCGTAGCCAGAGACAGTGACAGCGTTGCCATTGGCGTTGGTCTTGGAGCCAATCCGTCCTCCTTGAGAGAACATCATAGCGCCGTTAGCAATCGTTAAGATATTGCTACGACCATAACCGCCAACCGTGAAAGAATAACGGTTACTCCAGACGGAACCGGAATCGGTCATAGTAAGAGCATTGCCACTGGCGGTGGCCCAGTCGCCAACCACACCTCTTTCGGCAAATCCATTGCCGTGGTTACTGACGGTCAGCGTGTTGTAAGCGCCGGATGAGCCAATGACCAGAGAGTTTAAAATGCACCAAGTGGAACCGCTGCCAGTAACTACAGCCCAGTTATTGGAGGCGGACGCCAAATTACCGATGTAGCCATAGTTGAGGTTGGTGAGGACGCCACCGCCGGAGATCGTCAGCGAGTTGTTGGTGCCGGAGTAGCCGACGGTAAAGTTGGCACCGCCGTTGTTCGAGACGATCCCGCTAATCGTGACAGAGGTGTTGTCCTCTGCACAGACAGTTCCCGCCGCAATCAACCCGGCCACTGCGAATATGACCAAGCGTTTCATATTCCCTGCCCTGTCTTTCTTATCATGTCTTCATTCTGCATGGCGAGCATTTCCTGTAGCCGCGAGCCTGCTCGCGGTTCTGCATGAACGGTTCTGGCCGCGAGCAGGCTCGCGGCTACAACGGCTGACAAGCCTGCCGGGATGCACGGGGCACCCCGGCAAGCCGCAGTGTTCTCATGCGCCACCCCACGCTATTCGCGCGATGTCGCTGTCAAGGCCGATCTCGTCGTCCTTCAACATGCCGCGCAGCATGTATTCGCGCGTCTCGGCCACACCGGGTTGCGCCAGCGGACGACCGTCAATATACGGCGATGATGTGTCTATGCCGATGCGCGTCCACGTGGTCTGCCCGGCAAGTCGGGCGTAGATGGCGACGCCGTCCGCGCCTTTCTTTTTCCAGTCAAGACGGATTTCGCCGGCGACGAGTCCAAGCTTGAACTCCGGCTTGTAGGTGTCCGGGTCGAACGCCGTCGTGGGACTGATGACATTGAGGTCGGCGGCAATCTGGTTGGTCCACGTGTCGAGCCGTTTCCAATCGGCGATTTCCTCGCGCAACGTGGCGTCGGTCTGGACGCGGCCATCGGCTTCGGCTTCCTGCAAGCCCTGCAGGGTTGTCTCGGCCGGGGTCAGCGCGTCAATGCGCTCAATTTGCCCCGCGCAGGTCGTTTGGATCGCCGTCACATCGGCGGGCGCCAATCCCAGCGTGGGGCCAATCGTGGCGATCTTGTCGCTCAGGTTCTGCAACCAGTCGCGATATTCTCCGCGCGGGCGGGGAATGAAGTTTGTTCCCATAAGTTTTCTGCCTTTCTGTTTGGGCGGAGTATCCGGCACCACTTGGTCATAGCGCAGACCGCTGTCATATCGGAGACCTTCGTCATAGCGGATGATATGAGCCATTGGCGTGGTTCTCTGCCGTTGGAGGGGTTTTGACGCGTGGAGCGTGGCAGACCGGCTCTCCGGCCTGTAGGCTCCCCGCGTCCTTATGGGAGCCTAAATCCTCGAAAATGCCTGATTTTACGCAAGAAAAGCCTTCTCCCGCGCCGGCGGAGACGTCTCCCGCACGACGGGAGAAGCGCCCGCATCGCCGGAGATGTCTCCCGTGCCGGCGGAGACATCTCCCGTCCCACCGGAGACGGCTCCCGCGAGCCGGGAGAGTCTCCCGGCATGGCGGGGACGGCTCCCACGCCACCGGAGACGACTCCGGAGACAGCGGAGAAAGAGGAAGTTCGGTTGTAGCCACGCCGCTCTGCCGACGCGAAGGGGATACGCGGCGACGGAGCGCCGCGACTACAATTATTTGGGAAGGCAAGTAGGGGAGGATATCCATCCATCCATCCATCCATCCATCCGCAAGTTGCGTGCCAACGTGCGAACGCGCGTCTTACCGACTGACATGTTGCCCATCGCAGTCATGTGTCATCCCATGCCGCGCAGAATACCGAGCACAACATCACAGAGCAAGACAAAAACCAGCAGCGATCAGCTTCCGTGTATTCAGTGTGTTCCGTGGTTCAAGTTCCGGAAATGTTCCGGCTGTCGTCAAAACGCCTGAAGCAAGTCCAGCATCTTGCTTTCAGCCGGCGGGCAGGATCTGCTGCCAGAGGCGGCGCAACGCCGCTTCGATATTTGGCCAATCCGCGGCACCCACCCGGCCCAGCGGGCGAACGATAGCCGTCTTCTCAATCGTCGCGAACTTCTCCACGCGCACAACCGATGCAAGGCGGAGACCGGCGTTTTGCCATTGAAGGAGCGGCACGTCCAAGACGCTCCGTTCGCCGTGGCTCGTGACGGGAACGACCAGTAGATCGGCATCGCCACTGTCGTATACGACCATCACCGGGCGTCGTTTGAGTCCCGTCTGGTTGCTGAAGATGAGTGACACAAGCAGAATCTCACCTCGCGAATACCTTGCCGGGGCCATTCAATCCTCGTCGTAAACGGCGTCGGCAGGCCCGTACTGGCGGCTGAGCTGTTGCTCGGAGAAACGCGCCCACTCGGCTTGATCGTCGGTCCCCACGCGGCGCGCAAGCAGGTAATCCACATAATGCAGCGCTTCGGTCTGCAACGGTTCCGGCAGCGACTTCGCCTTTTCGTAGATCAACTCAACAGTGCTCATGTCTTCATTATATTCGTTCCCCACCGAGATGCAAACGTCTGGTTGTGCTCATCAAAACGCCTGAAGCAATGCCAGCATCTTGCGGTCGAGTTTGTGGCCTTGAAAATCTTCGTAGGCGACGTCTTTGCGGTTGCTGTCGAGAATGCCGAAGCTGCCGCGGAAGTTCCACAGCGCCCAGCCGAAGCCAGCCGTCTTCCAGTTGGTCAGGCAATCGCGCATCCAGCGCAGCGTCACGTCGTGCGGCGTCTGGTTGAACGCGCCCCACTCGCCAACCATCACGCCAACGCCTTGTTCGTTGAGTTTCTTCCACGGCTCGATCATGGTTTCCCAAAGCCACTGGCGGTCTTCCATCTTCTCGGTCTTGAACAGGCTGGCCGGATCATCGGGTGTGTAGTGGACCGGCTGGGCTTCTTTGCCGAACGAGCCGCTCAGACCCAACACATCCTCGCGCGCGCCGGTGTCGGTCGGTTTGAAGCCAATCTCACTGAGTTGGAGCCAATCGCCGCCGGTCAGGCGGAGTCGAATCTGTTTCGTCCCGGCTGGAATCGAAACCATGTAGTCGCGGTCGTAGAGGTTCTGGTAAATCTTCCATTGCTCCTTGAAGACTGCCTTCTTCCACTCGCCGGTGCCGGGGCCGCAGACAAACTCTTTGGTGAACACCGTCTGCCCGTCGGCTTCGACAACCATCGTCGCGCGACTCGACACGGTCATCACATGCACGCGCAGTTCGCCGGACTTGAATAGGCCGTCAATGACCAGCGGGCCGCCCATTTCTTTCTTGCCGGGACCGTATAACATCCCCGTCGCCATCGGACGCGGCCACGCCGGCGACGGGTACCCATCGCTGTGAACCCAACTGGCTTTGTAGTGCGTCAAATGTCCCGGCGCATAGCCGCGCGTCGCCTGAGCGATCTTGAGGTCAACGAGTTCCGGCACAGGTTTCTGTCCCCACTCGATGCCGTCGGCCACGACCAGTCGTTGCGGATCCTCGGCGCGAATCGCCGCGACCATCTTGCCGGCGACTTCGCGATACGCCGCCGGCTCGATCTTGGACGGCTCATTGAACAAGTTGAACGCAAGCCGCCGGTTCGGAATTCCTTTGTACCGGCGCGCAAACGTCGCCCAATGCCGGGCGCAGATGTCCTGAATGCCGGCGTCCGTCCACAAATCGCGCGCCTCCGCTGGCTTCGCAACGGTGTAACCGGGGGCGCGGTGAAAATTGACCCAAACGTGAACGCCGTATTTGCCGCCCCACTCGATGGCTTGGTCAATTTCCTTCATCGTCTGCTCGTTGAATTCCGACTCCGGCGTCTTCGCCCAGCAGCGGTAATCCATTGGCAAGCGCACGAAGTTGAATCCCCAATCTGTCATCCACTGGAAATCCGATTCGACGAAAGCGGTATTCTTGCCCACGTTGAATTTCTCCAGCAGATTGAAACCGCGCCAGCGGGGCAATTTCTGCCAACTGGCATCCGGCAACCTGCGTCCTGTTTGCGGTGTTGCGCAACCGATGACAACGGCGGCTGCGCTGGCTTTGATGAAAGTGCGGCGATTCATGGTAACAATCTGACGGCTTGTCGCTCCAAATTCTTCAGCGCCGTGTCACGCTCATCTCAATGTTTCCGCCAATTAGATAAACGGGCGACGGGCCAACCCGCACTGGCGACGGCAATGGATTGCCCATGATGTCCACGGCCTCGACGCCCGACAACACGCGTGGTTCGCTGCTCCAGCAAATCTCCACCGTGCGTTTGCCGGTTGCGAAGACGTAGGCGCGGAAACCGCCGTCCGAAACGCGCTTCACCAAACGTTCCGGCACACCGAGCAGGCGGGTCAATACCGCCACGCCGGCGTACATTTTGCGCGGTGTGCCGCCGTATTCGAAGAGCACGCCGCCGGCGTCGGGACCGTTGATCGTGCCGCAGGTGCCGGCGTGGAAAAAGATTTTGCGGACACCGTGTGCGAAGCTGACGGCGGTGAACTTGACGATGTGCTCGGTGGCTTCGCGTTCGCTGGGCCAGCGGCAACGGTTCATCGTGGCATCACCCGCCGTCCACGGCACTGTGGGCGGGTCATCGTCGGCGTAGCACCCCCACTCGGTAATCCAAATCGGTTTTGGGCCGCCGTGAGCGCGTATCAGTTGCTCCAATGCCTCAAAGCCTTCTTCGTAATGCTCGACGGCGATTGGCGGGCTGTACATGTGCAGGTCAAAAACATCGCACCAGCGCAGCCCGCCCTGTTTCACAAAATCGGTGGTGTAGTTCGATTTGTAATGCGCGCTGCAACCGCCGACCACCACCGCTTTCGGGTCCGCTTCTTTGATGGCTTGGTAGGCCACGGAGAGAAATCTCACATAGTCCGCCACACTGAAACCGAATTTTTCAGGGAGGGAATAGGTGGTAAAGACGGATTCGTTGAAAATCTGGTAGTGAGTGACGCCGCGGCGTTTGCAGTGCCGAACCACTTCCTGCACATAACGGCGGAAATCGGCGACGTTCTTGGGCGGATAAGCAACTCCGTAACGGTAATCGGGGTACCGTTTCGCATTCAATACATCCGGCGGCGCCGTGCTGGCCCATTTCGCCGATGGGAACGGCAACAGAACAAGCGGTCTTCCGCCCAGCCCAAGCACTCGCTCAATTTGCAAGTCCGGGACACTGAAATTGAACTGTCCTTGAATCGCCTCGATTTTCTCCCATTGCGCGGACCAATCGCGCCACCAAACCACGCCGGCTTGTTGGGCTTCTGTAACGAGAAAGTCCCACGGATACGCATGGTTGAAGCCAAGCGGCGAATCCGAGCACCGCACGGGGTCAATCACGGCGAAACGCACGTCTTGCGTCGTCGAGCCGGTCATCCACGAGGCGTGGAAGAAACCGCGTTGTGTGATCGTTGCTGTGCGTGCGTCCGTCTCCAATAAGGTGTGGTCGAAGAAATCTGCGACGCGCAACTTGCCGGGCGCGGTGCCGCGCACGACAAGGCGGGCGATGCCGTTGGTGAAGACGTTGCCGGGGGCGTCGGTCGCGAGAAACGATTCGGCGGGCGCGCGCGGCTCGTAGTCGGTGGCGCGCGGGCCGCGTTCGAGTTGGACGGCATCAATCCAGAGCGTTGCCTCAGCGTCACTGCCGACGGCGATGAAGAAAAACGGTTGCGGCGCTTTGAAGGTGAACTGTTGGCGGCTCCACTCTTTCCCAATCTTGACGTTTTTCTTCAACTGGCGTCGTGTGGGTGTGCTCACCAGCAACTCGGCGCTGACCTCTTCCGTGCTGGCTTTCAACCAAGCTGATACGGTGAACGTCTCGCCGGTAACGGCGCGGAACCAGCCGAGGTTGGCCGTCATCACTCGTTGCACCGGCTGTCGGACTGGGTCGTAGTAGTCGAACCAGAACACCGGATGTGTTGGCCGCAAGCGGAGACTGGATTGGCCGTGTTTGGCGGTGGTGTTGTCGAGTTCGCCGCCTTCAAGCCGGTAGAGGTTGCCGGCCCACCCTTGCAGGCCGTAAGTGTAGCCGCCCCAGTTGGCGGTGCCGCATTCGAAGCTGCTGTTCGGCAGGAGATTTTTCACGCCATCACCGGACATTTGCGGATACCACTGCGGACCTTCGGAGCTTTCGGTCAGGCTCACGTCATCAAGCCAAAGCGTGCCGGTGCCCCCGAACCAAAACTGGAACCGACTCGTTTTCCCCGGCAAATCCTGCTTCGCTTGAAACAGGAACTCGAATCGTTGCCAGTCAGCTTGAACGAAAAACGCTTCCTCCAGCCCGGCATTTTCCCACGGACGCGTGTTGCTCAACCCCACGTCCACCGCGCCGTTACGGATACCGGCGCCGCGCGCCCAGAACGTGAGCCGATACCATTGTCCACGCCGCACGCCGACTTTTCCGACTTGGCAGAGCATCGCGTGATGGCTCGGCCCGTTGCCGGTGAACGCCGTGCAATCGAGCCGCGCGCAACGTCCGCCAT
>CAZNOK010000223.1:0-8515 GCA_964574605.1 uncultured Verrucomicrobiota bacterium | reverse complement strand
TTCCCGCAGCCTCATTCAAAACTTACAAGCGAATTCTTGGACAGACTCCTAGTGAAGTTGAACGGAGTGAATGGCATCTCGCGAAAGTTTTTTGCCGTGCTTCGCCACATTGCCGGGTCAAGACGTCGATGCTCCAAATTGATCAACAGCCAAATGGTTTCGGTGTGCATTCGATCAAAACTCAGCAGATTCTGATACCACCAACCGGTTGGAATGGTGACGCGAAAACACATGAAAGCAATGAATTTACTCCACAACGTTTCTTCGCCGTGACGGACAGAATTCCCGTCGAAGTATAAGTTGCCTGCTTGAAGTATTTCCATCCGTTCCTTTGGATTCTCAATCAACCAACGAGCGCCACTGTATCCAAAGAGGCGTTCCCCGCGCATTGTGAGGGCATACATGGCGAGTTGATCCGCGTTGGAAAACTCAGCTTGAAACGCAGCCAGTTGCCACTCGTTCCATCGGTGCGCCGCGAGACCTTCCCAAACGACTTGCGCCGCTGCGTTCAACATCGTCACGCGCACAAGAAATGAAAGCAACGTTGGCTCATCCTTGATCGTGTCGGCCAAACGCGAGCAAACCCGTGCATCCTCAAACGCGGCATCGGTCTGTCCGGCCGACAACTCCTCCAGCGCGCGAAGTTGGGATACACGGGTGGCGTTTCGCAGCCAAGCGAGATGCGGGAGCAACATTTTGACACCATCCTCGTACCGGATCGGGAACCGGCACTTCGGTCGCTGCTGCAACGCGACGCTGATCTCGCGCATCATCGGTTCGTACACCTTCAGCGCCGCCAGCAAATCGTCGTTCGTGAAACATCTCTTCCACGCCTCCAGATTCTCGACTCGGCACGCCTGCCAATTACCTGCCGCACCGGTGGCGTACGGCAACCGAAATGCTTCGAGTTTCGGACGCTCCGGCGGTTTTGGAAACAACTCCGCGAACAGCGGCGTCATCGCAAAATTCTCCGCGTTCGGCACCGGTGGCGGCGTGACGGATTTCCACTCGAAGCTGTCGCCCTTTGCCTCGCGCTCGCGCTGGTAAACTTCCCACGCGTGTTTGCCGCGCCAATTCTCAACGACGTGGAACAACACGAGCAATATTGCAAGAGCAGCCACCAAATGCAGGCACCACTTCAGGAACCGTTTCACGATTGCGTCTCCGTCGCCATGACGCCACAGCCCGTGACGTTTGTCCAGCCATGTTTGTGGTTACCGGCTCGGCCTCCGAAGCCGTAGCGAAGGCGGAAACATTTCTCGCGACTCTTGCTGGTTCTTGCGTTCGCGCGCGGTTGCCTTTATAGAAGGCGGCGATGAAACCGACACTTTTGGTGCTGGCCGCAGGAATGGGAAGCCGTTATGGCGGCCTGAAACAGGTGGATCCCGTCGGGCCAAACGGCGAGACCATCATTGATTATTGCATTTACGACGCGCTGCGCGGCGGGTTCGGCAAGGTCGTGTTCGTGATCCGCCACGACATCGAGGCGGCGTTTCGCGAGGCGGTTGGCGCGCGTTTCGAGAAACGCCTGCCCGTCGAGTATGCGTTTCAGGAACTCGACAAGATTCCCGCCAGCTTCACAGTGCCGGCAAAACGGAAGAAACCGTGGGGCACGGCGCACGCGACGTTGATGGCCGAGGACGTGATTCGCGAGCCGTTCGCGATGATCAATGCGGATGATTTTTACGGCGCGGATTCGTTCCGGGTACTGGGCGAATTTTTGTCGAAAGCGCCGGTGAACAGCACAGACTATTCAATGGTCGGATTCATCCTGCGGAACACGCTCAGCGACCACGGCACGGTATCGCGCGGCGTCTGCGAGGTGGACGGGAAAGGGATGGTCAAACGGGTCGTCGAGTTGTTGAAGGTTGAGCGGCAAGGCAACGCGGCCCGCAACCTCGACAGCAAAGGCGGCTCGCAGCCGTTGACCGCTGACGAGTATTGCTCGATGAACATGTGGGGATTCACACCCACGGTGTTCGCGTTTCTGCAGCAGGAATTCACGACGTTCCTGAAAGAGCGCGGCGGCGAGGAGAAAAGCGAGTGTCTGATCCCGACGGTGGTCAACCAGCTCATAACCGACCAGCGCGCGACGTTACGGGTGTTGCCGACGAAGTCGTCGTGGTTCGGCGTGACTTACCAAGAGGACCGGCCGAAGGTGCAGGAGAGCGTCCGGGCGCTCATCCGCCGAGGGGAATATCCGGAGAAACTCTGGACGTAATTTCGGATTTCAGGATGCCGACGCACGGGAGGTTGCGGTAGCGCTCCTCGTGGTCGAGTCCGTAACCGACGATGTACCGGTTCGGAATCCGGAATCCGACGTAATCGGCGTGAGCCTCCGCGTGGTGCGGAACTTCTTTTTCGAGGAACACACAAAATTTCAGGCTGCGCGGTCGCAACGCGGCGATCATGTCGCGGGCGCGCACCAGCGTCAGGCCGGTGTCGAGGATGTCGTCAACCACCAGCACGTCACGGTTGCGGACGTCAATTTGAAGCGTCTTGGTGATGTGGATGTCGCCGGAGGAACGTGACTGACCGTGGTAGCTTGAGAAGCCGAGAAAATCCAGTCGCAGCGGTCCCGGCATCCGCCGCAGCAAATCGGCGACAAACACGATGCTGCCGGTAAGCAGCGGCACCAGCGTGAGGTCCTTGTCGGCGTAGTCGCGCTGGAGCTGCGCAGCCAGTGCGTCGAGGCGGTGCTGGATTTGCGCCTCAGTCAACAGCACTTCCTGAAGATCGTCGCGGAGCAAGCTCATGTTGGCAGCTTACCGCACCGGCGACCGCGCCGGAAAGCAAAAGCTTGACGGGAGACGCCCGTCTGCGTATGTTGCCGCCGTTCCAAAACCTGTTTCCTGTTCAGCATTATCCCGTTCCACGCCATTTGTATGCGTTCATCCCCTCGCCTCACTCGCGTCGGTCTCACCGGCGGCATCGCAGCCGGCAAGTCGGCGGTGGCGGAGTTGTGGCGGCAACGCGGCGCTGTGGTGATTGATTCCGACAGGCTGGCGCATGAGGCGCTGGCACCGGGCACGCCGACCCACGCGGCGGTCGTGAAGGAGTTCGGAAAGGGCATCCTGAACGCGGACGGCTCGATCAACCGGGCCACTCTCGGCGAAATCGTGTTCCGCAACCAAGAACGCCGGCAGGTGTTGAATGGATTGGTGCATCCCGTCGTCCGTCAGAAACGGCGCGAGCAGTTCGCTGCGCTGGAACAAGCCGACACCGTGGCAGTCGCGGTAATCCCGTTGCTATACGAGGTCGGTGAGGAAAAGGAATTTGATTGCGTCGTGACGGTGGCGTGCAGCGAGGCGACGCAGTTGGCGCGGCTCGGTGCACACGGCTTGAGCGAAAGCCAGGCGCGCGCCCGGATTGCGGCGCAATGGCCGGCGGCGAAGAAGATGGACCGCGCCGATCACGTGATTTGGAACGATGGCTCGCGCCGCGTGCTGGCGGAGCAAGCCGATACAATTTGGAACATCATCAAGGAGAGACACCATGCGGCGAGGCAGACCTAATCGAAATAGAAGAGGCAGAGACAGAGGCCCGAGAGTCGAGAAGATCCCGAAGGAACACCTGCCGACTGACATACCCGAGCCGGACGAGGTGATGAACGTCGCCGTGGTGACTGCATCTCCACCGGCCGTCAGCCCGCCCGTAGGCGCGCCGACGGAGACGACAGCGGAGGGAACGGAAACCCCGACGCTGAACCTGCCGCCGGGCGAGACGATGCACCTTGGCGATTTGCAAGCGATGAGCATCTCGGAGTTGCAGCAGAAGGCGCGCGCTTGGTGCGTCGAGGGACTCGCGGTCCTCAAGAAGCACGAGATCATCTTCGACATCCTGAAGAAGAACGCGCTCCGCAGCGGCACGATGTTCGGCGATGGCGTGCTGGAGGTGTTGCCCGACGGGTTCGGCTTCCTGCGTTCGCCCGCCTACAACTACCTGCCATGCCCCGAAGATATTTACGTGTCGCCCTCGCAGATCCGCCGGTTCGAGTTGCAGACGGGCGACCTGATCTCCGGCCAAGTCCGTCCGCCGAAGGACAAGGAACGGTTCTTCGCCATGCTCAAGGTGGAAGCCGTCAACCACGAAAGCCCGGAGAAGGCGAAAGAGAAGGTGATGTTCGACAATCTCACGCCGTACTTCCCGACCTCGCGGTTCATTCTCGAAACAAAGGCCGAGGAAATCAACACGCGCGTGATGGATTTGTTCTGTCCCGTCGGCAAAGGCCAGCGCGGACTGATTGTCGCGCCGCCCCGCACCGGCAAGACGATCTTGTTGCAGAAGATCGCCAATGGCATTCTCGCCAACAGCCCCGAATGCATCGTCATCGTGCTCTTGATTGACGAGCGGCCCGAGGAAGTCACCGACTTCAAGCGCACCGTCGCCGCCGAGATTGTCAGTTCGACCTTCGACGAACCGCCCGAACGCCACGCGCAGGTCGCCGAGATGGTGTTGGAAAAGGCCAAGCGCCTCGTCGAGCACAACAAACACGTCGTCATCCTGCTCGACTCGATCACGCGCCTCGCGCGCGCCTACAACACGCTGGCGCCGCACAGCGGCAAGATTCTTTCCGGCGGCGTGGACGCCAACGCGCTCCACAAGCCGAAACGGTTCTTCGGCGCCGCCCGCAACATCGAGGAAGGCGGCTCGCTCACCATCATCGCCACCGCGCTGGTGGACACCGGCTCGCGCATGGACGAAGTCATCTTCGAAGAGTTCAAAGGCACCGGCAACATGGAGTTGTGTCTCGACCGGCATCTGGTGGACAAACGCATCTTCCCGGCGATCAACATCGAGAAGAGCGGCACCCGCAAGGAGGAGTTGCTCTATCATCCCGACGAGTTGAACCGCATCTACATTCTCCGCAAGGCGCTCGCCGGCGTGCCGCCGGTGGAGGCGATGGAACTGATTGTCGAAAAACTCAAGAAGACAAAGTCCAACGCCGAATTTCTACTCTCGATGAAGTTCTAAAAAAGACGGGGGCGACGACCAATCGTCGCCCCTCCCGCCCGCGGCCCCCCCGTCCTATTTCCCTGTCCGTGGGCCGAGTAAACGGCACCAAAGTTGCGGGAATCACCCGCCGAGCATGCGTACGGTGAGGTTAGGCGCACGAGGTAGGGGCGCTGAACCAGGAGAGAAACACGCACACTCGACCGCAGCGTTCCCGCGGTTGATGCCGTTTACTCGACACACGTATGTCCGTCCGACATTCATCGTTTCTATTTCAACATCCACAACAACGCCGCCACTGCCACCACCACGACGCCCAGCAGCGACCAAATCATCAACGTCGCTTTCTCGTTACTCAGGTTGTCCTCTTGCATATTCACCGTTCCGTGCATACTTCTATCCAAAGCCAGTGTCCCTCACAATCAGGCATCGCCTGAATCTTGTGTCAGGGAATACCTGACACCGGCGTGCGCTCTTGCATTTGGCATCCCGGCCGCGCATCATGCCGGCGATGAACCGCTGCCTCGTCATCATTGCCCTGCTGCTCGCTGCCGCTGCGTCCGACGCCGCCAGCCGCGTCATCGCCGTGCGCGACCCGAAGGCTGCCGACATCCGCGCCATGGTCGCCGCGGGCGTCAAGAACCTCGTCGGCCCGGCGGACGAGGCCGCCGCGTGGCGCTCGCTCGTCTCCACCAACGACGTTGTCGGCATCAAGATCAACGCCCAAGCCGCGCCGCTCCACGCCACGCGCCGCGCTGTCGTGGACGCCATCGTTGCGGGGCTGTGTTCCGGCGGGGTTCCGGCGAACAACATTTGGATCTTCGACCGCAGTTTGGACAAGATGCGCGAGGCCGGCTTTGCAGGGCCGAGGACGAGCGGCGCGGAATGGGACGCGGAAACGTTCTACGAGAGCAAACTGGTGGGCCGCCTGATCTGGGGAGACCTGTTATTTCGGCCGGACGACGAGCAACTCAGCACGCGCTCGCATCTGCCGAAGTTGTTCACGCGCGCCATCACCAAGCTTATCAACGTCCCCGTGCTCCAGAGCCACGATGCCTGCGGCCTGTGCGGCTGCCTTCACAATGTTTCGCTCGGCATGGTGGACAACATCCGTCGCTTCGAGCAATACGGCCAGAACGGCAATCCCGCCATCGCCGAGATCGCCGCGCTGCCCGCCGTCCGCCGCAAGCTCGTGCTCAACGTGATGGATGCGCTCACCGCCGGCTACGCGGGCGGGCCGTCGTTTCGTCCGCAATACTCGTGGCAGCCGAACACACTTTACTTCAGTCTCGACCCGGTGGCGTTGGACGCAACCTGCCTGCAACTGTTGGAAGCGAAACGCAAGGAAGCGAAAGTGTCGCCGCTGGGCGAGCGCGCCGGGCACATTGCCACCGCTGCGCAACTCGGCCTCGGCCAGAACGACCCGAAACAGATCGAAGTGGTCGAAGTCGCGCCCTGATTACTTGGCCGGCGGCGTGGCAGGCGCCGCTGGCTTCTTCTCTTCCTTCGGCGCGGGCTTGGACTTCGGCGCTTCAGCGGGCGCTTGCTTGGCGGTCTCGGCAATGTCAGCGGCGGGAACAATGACACTCCACGTCTCGCCCTTTGCAGTGCGTTGCAGCAGAATCTGTCCGATCAACTTGCCATTGAGCGCGAACACGGCGGAACCGGGACCGCTGTTCTGGAGCGCCGGCGTGGCGACGTAAAACAGGCGTGGCTTGTCCACGATGGCGGCGATGCGCCCGTCGGTCAGGATCGGGTCGAGCCGGGGCGTGCGGTTGGACCGGGCCAGCGCGATCACTTGCTCCATTACCTCCGGCGTGGCGGCGTCGTTGAGCGACACCACACTGACGGGCTTCGGCAACTTCTCCGTCGGCCGCAGGAAGGCCAAGTCAAGGTCTTTGTCGCGCAACACCAACGCCGCGCCGACTTCGGTGCGGTCGGCCAGAATCAATTTCAGGTCGGTGACTTCCGCCTCGATCTGGCGGCCCATCGCCCGGCTGAGCACCTCGCTCGGCTCGACAATCCGCAACGACGCCACGGTCAGCCCTTTCGCGTCCAGCACGATGCCGACGGCGTCCACCTTCACTTCCTGCGTGGACTCGCGGCCCGGCACGGCGACCTTGACGACGACACGCACGCCGACGACCGCTTCCTGATTCTTCTTCAGCACGGCGCGTCCCGCGTTGGCGACTTCATCAGCGCGCGCCGACACGGCGAACGCCAGCAACAGGCAGAGCAGCGACTTCATGGTTTTCCTTTCGTGGCGACGGAACCGTTCTGGTTCCAGTCCGGTTCGAGTTCGAGGAAACGGGAATGAATCCCGCGTTGGATGCGCAACACAACCTGTTTGGGCCTCTCCTGCGCCAGCCGTTTCAAAATCTTCTCCAGAGCCGCTACGTCGGCGACTGTTTTGCCGTTGACGGCCACGATGATGTCGCCGCCGCGCAACTCGCCGACCGCCGCCCAGCCGCCGTTGACCACTTCGGTGACAATCACGCCGGGTTGGCCTTCGGGTCGGCGAACGGCGAGCCGGTCGTAGTACGTCAGGTCGCGCGCGGTAAACTCGAAGCTCGCATCGTGATACCGGCGCATCTCGCGCTCCGGTTTCGGCGCCACCGTCAATTCGATGGTGAGCGCGACCTTCTCCTTGCCGCGCAGAATGCCGAAGTCGGCTTTCGTGCCGATCCGGTACTGGCGGATCACTTGGACAAACACTTCCTCGTCGCCGGGCTGGCTGACCGGGATTTTTTCGCCGTCCAGCGACACAATAAGATCGCCGACGCGCAGCCCGGCCTTGGCGGCGGTGCTGTCGGGATACACCTGCGTGACGCGGACGCCCGTGATGCCTTGGTGGCCGAGTTGGGCGGCCATCTCGCGACTGATCGCCTGAATGGAGGCCGCCAACGACGCCTTGCGCGCCTCGATGCCCGGCTCTTCCAGTTCCTTCAAACCGATCTTGACGACCGTGAGCGCGTTGTCGCGCTGCCGGTCAAACGCCACCAGCGCCGGCACCGGCGCGAGCTTGCCGGCGGCGAGCTGATCGGTCACGGCAAACAACTCGGCAACGTTGCGGACCGGTTTGCCCGCGACGCTGCGCAACACATCGCCGTATTGCAACGGCGGCTTCGCTTCACCGCTCGGGCCGCCGCTGCGGACGCTGGTGACGAGCACGCCATTGGTGTTCGCAAGCCGCATCTCCTTGGCGGCGATGAACGAGACGTCGCGCACGGTGATGCCCCACGACTTCAACTCGCGCGTGTTCGGCTCCATCAACGGACGTTCCACCGGCGTGACCCGCAACGTCTTCGTCTGCCCATCGCGCCGCACCATTGCCGGGATTTCCCGGCCGATGGCCAGCGACGCAATCCGTTGCGTCAACGGCGGAATCTCCTCGTCGTGGTGGACGTTGATGGCTTGCCCCGCGAGCGCCATCAGCACGTCGCCCGCCTCAATTCCCGCCTTCGCCGATGGCGACCCGGCGATGACGCCGGAGATGAGCGCGCCATTCGGCTCGTCGCCGCCCTTCAACAGCGGCTGGACCTCGATGCCGAGCCACGCGCGC